>NZ_CP116256.1:6003953-6304942 GCF_027947575.1 Streptomyces rubrogriseus
GGGTCGAGCCCGGGCAGCGCGTCGGCGAGGAACTCGGGGGCCCGGCGGGCGTACTCGAGCCGCAGCGGGTCCCAGGGGTCGTCCAGGCCCATGTCGCGGGCGGGCCGGGCGAGTTTGGGGTCGAAGGAGTAGGCGACGGCGTCCAGTTCTCCCGGCCGCACCCCGGCGTGCTCCAGGCACCACCGCGCGGACAGCTCCGGGACCTCCCACGCGGAGAAGGGCACCGGGCGCTTGCCGTGCTTGCGCCGGCTGAACCGCTCTTCCTCGGCGGCCGCGACGGTCCGGCCGTCGACGACGAGCGCGGCGGCCGGGTCGTGGAACAGGGCGTTGATACCAAGGATGCGCATGGGGCGGGCTCCTCTCTCGGCGTCGCGGGTGCCGCGGGGCGGTTGCCTCAAACACTTGGAGACAGGTCACTTCCGGAGAAAAGCGGATGTATCACCGTAAGTGATCGTCTTGGGCCTGCGTCAGGCGGCGACGGCGTGCGCGAACCAGCCGATGGTCCGCTCCAGCCCCTCGTTCCAGCTCACGCCCGGCCGCCAGCCCAGCCGTTGCCGGGCCAGGGTGGTGTCCGGCTTGCGTCGGCAGGGGTCGTCGACGGGGCGTTCGACGAAGCGGATGCGGGAGCCGGAGCCGGTGAGGTCGACGACCCGGCGGGCCAGTTCCAGCATGGTGATCTCGTCGTCGCCCCCGATGTTCATCGGGCCGCTCTCCCCGGACGCGGCGAGGGCCAGGACGCCCGCCACGGTGTCGTCGACGTAGCACAGGGAGCGGGTCTGGCCGCCGTCGCCGGCGACGGTGAGCGGCATGCCGTCCAGCGCCTGCGCGATGAAGGTCGGGACGGCCCGGCCGTCGCCGGTGCGCATACGGGGGCCGTAGGTGTTGAAGATCCGGACGATGGCGGTGTCGGTGCCGTGCACCTGGCGGTGGGCGGTGACCAGGGCCTCGGCGAAGCGCTTGGACTCGTCGTAGACGCTGCGCGGGCCGATCGGGTTGACGTTCCCCCAGTACGTCTCGCGCTGCGGGTGCTCCAGCGGGTCGCCGTAGACCTCGGAGGTGGAGGCGAGCAGGAAGCGGGCGCCGTCGGCGTGGGCCCGTTCCAGGGCGTTGCGGGTGCCGGTGCTGCCGACGTCGAGGGTCTCCAGGGGCAGCCGGAGGTAGTCGACGGGCGAGGCGGGGCAGGCGAAGTGCAGGACCAGGTCGAACCGGCCGGGCAGGCCGCGCAGGGCCGCCGGGTGGGTGGCATCGCCCCGGACGAACCGGAATCCGCGCCGACGCTCCAGGTCGGCCACGTTGGCGCGGGAGCCGGTGGCCAGGTTGTCGAGGCAGACGACCTCGGTACCGGCGTCGAGCAGACGGCCGCACAGGTGGGACCCCACGAACCCCGCTCCGCCCGTCACCAGGGCCCGACGCCAGGCGCGTCGGCTCACGGAGGGCTCGCTCATGGAGGGCTCACTCACGGGGGTCTCGCTCACGAAGGGCTCGTTCACGGGGTCTCCTCGCTCTCGCCGTCACTTGCATGCCGGCTGAGTAACCCGGTGAAGACCACCACTACCCCGAACGCGCATTCGAAGGGGGCACTATAAACCGCGTATATACACGCAGCGTATAGTCCTCGCATGCCTTCGCTGACCAGGAAGATGACGAAAACGGGGACCAGGTTGCGTGTGCTCGCGACCTTCGCGGCCGCGACCTCACTGACCCTCGCGCTGAGCGGCTGCACGAAGCTGGAGACGCAGTCCCCCAGCTCCGTCCGCAACGCCGCCGGCACCGGGGCCGCCGTGCCGGCGGACACGGCCGGCACCCAGGCCCGCGCGGGCCTGCTCGGCACCGTGGACTGCGCGCACACCAAGTGCATCGCGCTGACCTTCGACGCCGGGCCGAGCGAGAACTCCGCCCGGCTGCTCGACATACTCAAGGAAAAGAAGGTCCCGGCGACCTTCTTCCTGCTCGGCAAACGGCACATCGACAGGTACCCCGAGCTTGTCAGGCGCATGGCCGACGAGGGCCACGAGGTGGCGAGCCACACCTGGACGCACAAGATCCTCACGGACGCCGAGCCGGACGAGATACGCGAGGAGCTGGAGCGCCCGAACAAGGAGATAGAGCGCCTGACGGGCAAGCGGCCGACCCTGATGCGCCCGCCGCAGGGCCGCACGGACGACACGGTGCACGACATCTCCCGCGAGCTGGGGCTGGCGGAGGTGCTGTGGACCGTGACCGCCAAGGACTACAAGACGGACGACTCCGACCTGATCACCGAGCGGGTCCTGGACCAGTCGTCGCGGGACGGCATCATCCTGCTGCACGACATCTACGACGGCACGGTGCCCGCGGTGCCCGGGATCATCGACGCGCTCAAGAAGCGGGGCTACGTCTTCGTGACGGTCCCCCAGCTGCTGGCCCCGGGGAAGGCCGAGCCGGGCAAGGTCTACCGCTGAGTCGTGCCTACGATCGTCCGGTGGCCGTCTTCTCGCTCGAACGCACCGTTCCGCTCACCCCGGACGAGGCCTGGCGCCGCCTCACCCGGTGGGAGCGGCACGGCGACACCGTGCCGCTGACCCGGGTCACCGCCCGCCCGCCCGGCCCCACCCGACCGGGCACGGTGGTCGTGGCCCGCACGGGGGCCGGGCCGCTCGCCTTCGACGACACCATGGAGGTCACGGTCTGGCGGCCGCCGCGGGGGGACGCCCCAGGCCGGTGCCGGCTGGAGAAGCGCGGCCGGGTGGTCGGGGGCTGGGCGGAGATCGAGGTCGGGGCCGGGCCCGGCGGCCGGGCGCGCGTCGTGTGGCGCGAGGAACTGGACGTCCGGCTCCTCCCGTCCTTCTTCGACGGCCTCCTCGCCCGCTCGGGACGCCACGTCTTCGGCCGCACGGTCACCCATCTGCTGCGGCACCCGTGAACCGGAGGTTGCGGGCCGGGGACGGGGCGCGGTCGAAAGCGCGCCGCACGCCTCGCGGAGGCCGTTTCCCGCGTACCGTGCCGGCATGTCTCTCAGAGCGCGCACCGTCACCCAACTGTCCCTCTCGGGTGCATTGTTGACCCTGGCCGTGACCGCCCAGCCCGCCTTGGCCGCCGACCGCGGCCACTCGGTCCCGCTGCGCATCGCCACCTACAACATCCACGCCGGGGCGGGCTCGGACGGCGTCTTCGACCTCGACCGGCAGGCCGCCGCGCTGCGCGCCCTGGACGCGGACGTGATCGGCCTCCAGGAGGTCGACGTGCACTGGGGAGCCCGCAGTCAGGGGCTCGACGTGGCCGGGGAGCTGGCCCGGCGGCTCGGCATGCGGGTGTCCTTCGCGCCGATCTACAGCCTCGACCCGGTGACGGCGGGGGAACCCCGGCGCGAGTACGGCGTGGCGGTGCTCTCCCGCTTCCCGGTCCGTTCCGCGACGAACCACGAGATCACGCGCCTGTCCACGCAGGACGAGAACCCGGTACCGGCGCCCGCGCCCGGATTCGGCGAGGTGACGCTCAAGGTGCGCGGGGTTGCGGTGCAGGTCTTCGTGACCCACCTCGACTACCGGGCGGACCCGGCGGTGCGCCGGGCCCAGGTCGCCGACACCCGGCGGATCATGGCCCGGGAGCGGGCGGAGCTGCCGGGCGCGCACCAGTTCCTGCTGGGCGACTTCAACGCCGAGCCCTCGGCACCCGAACTGGCGCCGCTGTGGCAGGAGCTGGGCGACGCGGGGGCGGGGACCCCCGCCACGTATCCGGCCGAGGCCCCCGTGAAGCGCATCGACTACGTGACCGCGGGCAAGGACGTGCGGATCCGGAGCGCCGCGGTGCCGGAGGAGCCCAGGGCATCGGACCACCGCCCGGTGGTCGCGGACGTGTCCCTGCCCAGGAGGACGCCCGGCCGGGACTGAGACCGGCCCTACCCCGCGAGCGTGTCCAGGACGTCCGCGACCGGGGTGGGGTCGAGCGGGCCGACGTGTGACGCCTCGGGGAAATCGTGCACGCGGAAGCCGTTGCCGGGGGTGGCCGCGTCGGCTTCCGCGATCATCCTGTCCTGGAGCGCGGTGGCGATCGTACGGTCCCTGCCGAATCGCAGGTACGTGCGGGGGATCCGTCCCCACCTGCCGGCCCGGCCGACCGCTCGGCCCGCATAGGCGGCGACGGGCTCGTCGGTCTGCATGCCGGCCAGGATCCGGCGGAAGTCGGCGTCGGGGTAGTCCGCGCAGATCATCTCCTTCAGGAGGGCCAGCTCACCGCCGACGCCCGTACGGAAGTTCAGCCGCAGCACCCCGAGCCGGTCGGGGTCGCCCACCGTGAGCTCCACCGGGCTGACGGCGTTCGCGTTCTCGGGTGCCGCCGTACAGGCGTCCGCCGTGGGCAGGACGCGGCTGGGACAGAAGGCCGCCATGTAGCAGATGTGGTGAAGCAGGTGCGGGACGGCTTCGCCGACACGGCTGACCGAGACGCCGCCCAGGCTGTGCCCGACCAGCACCACCGGGCCGTTCCGTGCGGCCCGCCGCACGACACCCGTGACGCGCGCCTCGTAGTCGTCCAGCCCGAGGCCCTTCAGCGGGGAGGGCTCGACCGCCATCGCGGTGAGGTCCTGCCGCTGGTAGGACTCGGCCACGAAGGCCTCCGCTCCGTGCCGCGGCTGGTCCACGGTGACGACGCGGTGGCCGCGCAGCACCAGTTCCCGCGCGATCGGCGTCCAGAACGCGCCGGCGCTGTGCGTACCGTGCACCAGCACGTAGGTGACGGGTCGGCGACGCGGGGCCGCCGCGGCCGGCGAGGTTCCGGGCCCGGTGGCCAGCGCCATGCCTCCCACCGCGAGGCCCAGCCCGCGCAGCGCCGTCCGCCGGGTGGCGCCTTCTCGTTCTTCGTTCGTGTCATCCGTCATGAACGCAACGCTATGAAGGGCCCGTTCGGCCCACCAGCGGTCCAGCACCCCCACCGGGGTGGCCCCAGGACCACCCGGCCGGCGGGCCGTCGTGGTGGATGGGGGTGTGGGCGCCGGTCAGGGAGGTGCCCGTGCCGCCGCGGCGGGCCGCGACGATCTCGGCGGCGATGGACAGGGCCGTCTCCTCGGGGGTGCGGGCGCCGAGGTCGAGGCCGATCGGCGACCTGAGGCGGGACAGCTCGGGCTCGCTCACCCCGGCCGCACGCAGGCGCGACTCACGGTCCAGGTGGGTGCGGCGGGAGCCCATCGCGCCGACGTACGCCACCGGGAGGCGCAGCGCCAGCCGGAGCAGCGGGATGTCGAACTTGGCGTCGTGGGTGAGGACGCACAGCACCGTGCGCGCGTCCACGGCGGTGCGCGCCAGGTACTCGTGCGGCCACTCGACGACGACCTCGTCCGCGTCCGGGAAGCGGGCCGGGGTGGCGAAGACGGGGCGGGCGTCGCACACCGTCACGTGGTAGCCGAGGAACTTGCCGGCCCGCGCCAGCGCCGAGGCGAAGTCGATCGCGCCGAAGACGATCATGCGGGGTGCCGGGACGGAGGACTCGATCAGCAGGGTGAGCGGTGTGCCGCAGCGCGAGCCCCGCTCACCGATTTCAAGGGTGCCGGTGCGCCCGGCGTCCAGGAAGGCGCCCGCCTCGGCGGCGGCCGTGCGGTCCAGCTCGGGGTGGCCGCCGAAGCCGCCGGTGCGGGAGCCGTCCGCGCGGACGACCAGCGCACGGCCCAGCAGTGCCGCCGGGCCGCTCACGACGCGTGCCACGGCCGCCGTCTCCCCGCCCGCGGCCGCGGCGAGGGCCGCGGCCAGGGCCGGGCGGACCGGGTCGGCCGCCCGCACCGGGGTGACGAGGACGTCGATGACCCCGCCGCAGGTCAGGCCCACGGCGAAGGCGTCCTCGTCGCTGTAGCCGAAGCGCTCCAGGACGGTGTCGCCGTCCTGGAGGGCCTGTCGGCACAGCTCGTACACGGCTCCCTCCACGCACCCGCCGGAGACCGAGCCGACCACCGTGCCCCCGGCGTCCACCGCGAGGGCGGCGCCGGTCGGCCGGGGGGCGCTGCCGCCGACGGCCACCACGGTGGCCACGGCGAAGTCGCGCCCCTGCTCGACCCACCGGTGCAGCTCTTCGGCGATGTCCAGCATGTTCCGGTCCTCCTCGGCCGACGGGTACGGGAAGGGTTCCCGTCGTGGCGGCTAGTGCACGCCCAGCCAGCCCTCGATCGGGTTGAGGGCGAAGTAGACGACGAAGATCACCGTCAGGGCCCACATGAACGCCCCGATCTCCCGCGCCTTGCCCTGCGCGACCTTGATGGCGACGTAGGAGATGACTCCGGCGGCGACACCGGCCGTGATCGAGTACGTGAACGGCATCAGGACGACGGTCAGGAAGACCGGGATCGCGGTGGCCCGGTCGGCCCAGTCCACGTGCCGGGCGTTCATCATCATCATCGCCCCGATGACGACCAGCGCGGCGGAGGCGACCTCCTGCGGGACGATCGCGGTGATCGGGGTGAAGAAGAGGCAGGCCGCGAAGAACAGGCCGGTGACGACCGAGGCGAGCCCGGTGCGGGCCCCCTCGCCGACGCCGGTCGCGGACTCGACGAAGACGGTCTGGCCGGAGCCGCCCGCCACGCCGCCGATGGCACCGCCCGCGCCGTCGATGAACAGCGCCTTCGACAGGCCCGGCATGCGGCCCTTGTCGTCGGCGAGCCTGGCCTCGGTGCCGACGCCGATGATGGTGGCCATCGCGTCGAAGAACCCGGCGAGCACCAGCGTGAAGACGATCATGCCGACCGTCATCGCGCCGACCTCGCCCCAGCCGCCGAACTCCAGGTCGCCGAAGAGCGAGAAGTCCGGCATGGAGACCGCGCTGCCGTGCAGTTCGGGTGCGCCGTTGGCCCACTGCTTGGGGTCGATGACCCCGGTGGCGTTCAGGATCGCCGCGACGATCGTGCCGGTGACGATGCCGATCAGGATGGCGCCGGGCATGTTTCTGGCCTGCAGCATGAAGATCAGCAGCAGGGTGCCCGCGAAGAGCAGGACCGGCCAGCCGGCGAGTTCCCCGGCCGGGCCGAGGGTGAGCGGGGTCGCCTCGCCCGCGTGCACGAAGCCGCCCTTGACCAGGCCGATGATGGCGATGAACAGGCCGATGCCCATGGTGATGCCGTGCTTGAGGGCGAGCGGGATCGCGTTCATGATCATCTCGCGGAGCCCGGTGACCACGAGCAGCATGATCACCACGCCGTACATCACACACATGCCCATGGCCTGCGGCCAGGTCATTTGGGGGACGACCTGGCCGGCGATCACGCCGGACACCGAGAGCCCGGCGGCCAGGGCGAGCGGCACCTTGCCGACGAAGCCCATCAGGAGCGTGGTGAGCGCCGCGGCGAAGGCCGTCGCGGTGATCAGGGCCTTCTGGCCCAGGGTGTCCCCGGCGGCGTCCTTGCCGGAGAGGATCACGGGGTTGAGCAGGACGATGTAGGCCATCGCCATGAAGGTGGTGATGCCGCCGCGCACCTCACGCGCGACCGTGGATCCCCGGTGGGATATGTGAAAGTACCGGTCGAGCCAAGACCGTCCGCCGGGGACGCGGGAGCCCGCGCCCGCGTCTTCGGCGGTGATCTCGGGCTCCACTGACTGCTGGGTCATGGGGCCGTCTCCCAAGGTTCATAGGTGCACCCGGCCGGCCGCTGGGGCGGCCGCGGGATTTGGGATATGCACGACCCGGGGGACGGCCCGAGACGAACGCATGTGTGGTGGTACTGGTACTGGTGACACTGGTGGTACTTCAAGTGCCGCGAGCGGAGCGGGACTTGGTCGGTGCTCCGGGCGGCGCGGAGGGTGTGACGTTCCGTGCGCCGCCCGGAGGGTCCTGGGGGTGCCGATCGGAGCCCGCCGTGCCGGTGAGGTGTTCCGGTCGTACGGGCGTGCGGTCGAGCGCCAGCCCGGTCGCGTCCCTGATGGCCGCGAGGACCGCCGGGGTGGACGACAGGGTGGGTGCCTCGCCGACGCCGCGCAGCCCGTAGGGCGCGTGGTCGTCGGCGAGTTCGAGCACGTCGACCGGTAGGGCCGGCGTGTCGAGGATCGTGGGGAGGAGATAGTCCGTGAAGGACGGGTTGCGGACCTTGGCGGTCACCGGGTCCACGACGATCTCCTCCATCACCGCGATGCCCAGGCCCTGGACGGTGCCGCCCTGGATCTGGCCGACCACGGAAAGGGGGTTCAGCGCCTTGCCGACGTCCTGGGCGCAGGCCAGCTCGATCACCTTGACCAGGCCGAGTTCCGTGTCGACCTCGACGACGGCGCGGTGCGCGGCGAAGGAGTACTGGACGTGTCCGTTGCCCTGGCCGGTGCGCGGGTCGAAGGGTTCGGTCGGCCGGTGCCGCCACTCCTCCTCGACCTCGACCGCCTCGTCCTCCAGGACGTCCACGAGATCGGCGAGGACCTCGCCGCCGTCGGTGACGACCTTGCCGCCCTCCAGGAGGAGGTCGGCGGTGGCCCAGGCCGGGTGGTGGGAGCCGAGCTTGCGGCGCCCCAGCTCCAGGACCCGTTCCCGCACCAGCTCGCAGGCGTGCTTGACGGCGCCGCCGGTGACGTAGGTCTGCCGGGAGGCGGAGGTGGAGCCGGCCGAGCCCACCCGGGTGTCGGCGGGCCGGATGGTGACCTGGGTGACGCCCAGCTCGGTGCGGGCGATCTGCGCGTGGACGGTGACGCCGCCCTGGCCGACCTCCGCCATCGCCGTGTGCACGGTGACGACGGGGCGGCCGCCCGCGACCTCCAGGCGGACCCGGGCCGTGGAGTAGTCGTCGAAGCCCTCGGAGAAGCCGACGTTCTTGATGCCGACCGCGTAGCCGACGCCCCGTACGACGCCCTCGCCGTGGGTGGTGTTGGACAGGCCGCCGGGCAGCTGCCGTACGTCGGCGCCCTCGCTGGACTCCCACTGGCGCTCCGGCGGCATCGGCATCGCCTTGACACGGCGCAGGAGTTCGGCGACCGGCGCCGGGGAGTCGACGGGCTGCCCGGTGGGCATGAGCGTGCCCTGCTCCATGGCGTTGATCCGGCGGAACTCCACCGGGTCCAGACCGAGTTCGGCCGCCACCTTGTCCATCTGCGCCTCGTAGGCGAAGCACGCCTGGACCGCGCCGAAGCCCCGCATGGCGCCGCACGGCGGGTTGTTGGAGTAGAGGGCCAGGGCCTCGATGTCCACGTCCTCGCACACGTAAGGCCCGACCGACAGCGAGGCGGCGTTGCCGACGACCGCCGGGGAGGCGGAGGCGTAGGCGCCGCCGTCCAGGACGATGCGGCACTTCACATGGGTGAGCCGGCCGTCCCGGGTGGCGCCGTGCTCGTAGTGGAGCCTGGCCGGGTGGCGGTGGACGTGGCCGAAGAAGGACTCGAAGCGGTTGTAGACCATCTTGACGGGCTTGCCGGTGCGGAGCGCCAGCAGGCAGGCGTGGATCTGCATCGACAGGTCCTCGCGTCCGCCGAAGGCGCCGCCGACGCCGGACAGCGTCATCCGCACCTTGTCCTCGGGCAGGCCGAGCACGGGGGCGATCTGGCGCAGGTCGGAGTGGAGCCACTGGGTGGCGATGTAGAGGTCGACGCCGCCGTCCTCGCCGGGCACCGCGAGACCCGACTCGGGGCCGAGGAAGGCCTGGTCCTGCATGCCGAAGTAGTAGTCGCCCTCGACGATCACGTCGGCGCGTGCGGCGGCCGCGGCGGCGTCGCCGCGCACGATCGGCTGGCGGTGCACGATGTTGGGATGCGGGACGTGGGGGATGATGGGGGTCCCCCCGGCGCCGGAGCTTGTCGGAGGCGAGAGGGGGAGGTCGTCGCGGTGCTCGTGGACGAGGACCGCGTCGGGGGCGGTCGCGGAGGCCTCGTCGGTGACGAGGGGCAGCTCGCGGTACTCCACCTTGATCCTGGCGGCGGCGCGGCGCGCGGTCTCCGGATGGTCGGCGGCGACGATCGCGACCGGCTCGCCGTGGTGACGGACCTTGCCGTGGGCGAGGACCGGGGTGTCCCGGATCTCCAGCCCGTAGTGGCGCACGTCGGTCGGCAGGTCGTCGTACGTCATGACGGCGTGGACGCCGGGGGTGGCCAGCGCCTCGCCGGTGTCGACGGAGACGATCTCGGCGTGCGCGACGGTGGAGCGCAGGATCTGGCCCCAGAGCATGTCCTCGTGCCACATGTCGGACGCGTACGCGAACTCGCCGGTGACCTTGAGGACGCCGTCCGGGCGGAGCGTGGACTCGCCGATGCCGCCCTTGGTTCCGGAACCCTGGGTGAGGCCGGCGGGTGCGCCGTTGGCAGCCATGTCAGGCCTCCTCGGACCGGCGGGCGGCGGCCAGGCGGACCGCGTCCATGATCTTCTCGTAGCCGGTGCAGCGGCACAGGTTGCCCGACAGCGCCTCGCGGATGTCCTCGTCGCTCGGGTTCGGGTGGCGCTCCAGCATCTCGTCGGCGGCGACCAGCAGTCCGGGGGTGCAGAAGCCGCACTGGACGGCACCGGCGTCGATGAACGCCTGCTGCACGGGGGCCAGTTCGATGTTCTCGCCGGTCTGCGAGTCGGTACCGCCGGCCTGCCACCGCCGTGCCGCGTCCAGCGAGGCGCTCGCCCCGTCGCGGGTGCCGGTGGCGGCGCCGCCCTCGGCGCGTTGCCGGGCGGACTCCGCCAGGCCCTCGACCGTGAGGACCTCGCGGCCCTCGGCCTGGCCGGCCGCGACCAGGCAGGAGCACACCGGCACGCCGTCCAGGCGGACCGTGCAGGAGCCGCACTCGCCCTGTTCGCAGGCGTTCTTGGAACCGGGCAGACCCATCCGCTCGCGCAGCACGTACAGCAGGGACTCGCCCTCCCACACGTCGTCGGCCTGCTGCGGACGTCCGTTGACCGTGAAGTTGACGCGCATCACGCGGCTCCTTCCGTGGTGCGGCGGGCGCCGCGGTACGACTCCCAGGTCCAGGTGAGCGTCCGGCGGGCCATGACGCCGACCGCGTGGCGGCGGTAGTCCGCGGTGCCCCGGACGTCGTCGATGGGGTTGCAGGCGGCGGCGCACAGGTCCGCGAACCGTTTGACCGCCGACGGGGTGACGATCTTCCCGTTCTCCCAGAAGCCGCCCTCGTCGAGCGCCGCGTTCAGGAACTCCTCGGCGGCCGTCGCGCGGACCGGGGTGGGCGCGGCCGAGCCGATGCCGGTGCGGACGGTACGGGTGGCGGGGTGCAGGGCGAGACCGAAGGCGCACACGGCGATGACCATGGCGTTGCGGGTGCCGACCTTGGAGAACTGCTGCGGTCCGTCGGCCTTCGCGACGTGCACGGCGCGGATCAGCTCGTCGGGCTCCAGCGCGTTGCGCTTCACGCCGGTGTAGAACGCGTCGATGGGGATGCGGCGGGTGCCGCGCACCGACTCGGCCTCGACCTCGGCGCCGGCGGCGAGCAGCGCCGGGTGGGCGTCGCCGGCCGGGGACGCGGTGCCGAGGTTCCCGCCCACACCGCCGCGGTTGCGGATCTGCGGGGAGGCGACCGTGTGCGAGGCGAGGGCGAGACCCGGCAGCTCGGTGCGCAGGTTCTCCATGATCCGGGTGTAGGGCACGGAGGCACCGAGCCGTACGGAGCTCTCGCCGACCTCCCACTCGGCCAGGTCGCCGACGCGGCCCAGGTCCATGAGGTACTCGGGCCTGCGGTGATCGAAGTTGATCTCGACCATCACGTCGGTGCCGCCCGCGATCGGCACCGCGGTGGGGTGCTCGGCCTTCGCGGCGAGCGCCTCCTCCCAGCTGGCGGGGCGAAGGAAGTCCATGACCGGCTCTCTTCCTCGTCTGATCGGGTGCGCGTTGCTCGGGGCGTCGGTGAGCGGGGCGTACGGATTGAGCCAACTGCGGGTACGGGAGGCCCGGCTCGTTCATGTGCTGTTCACGTGGAATGGCCTCAGTACACCGTCGTGTACTCCACCAGGGTCAGTCGCAGAAACCATGAAGGAGTTGGCTGGCCAGGGCGGGCATCTTGTAGATTCGTATGAACGGAGGTGCTCAATTGCCTCCCTGTTCTCCTCTGGAATCGGGCGACACAGCCGCGTGACCTGGAACACTTCGAGACAAAGAACGGCGGCGACGAGAATGCGGCTGCGCGCACTGCTGGACACCGACGCGCTGGGCCTCAAGCTGCTCGGCGGCGAGGACGAGCTGGACCGCACGGTCCGGGGCGTGATGACCACCGACCTGCGCGACCCCAGCCGCTACCTGTCGGGCGGCGAACTGGTGCTCACCGGTCTGGCCTGGCGCCGCGGCGCCGCCGACTCCGAGCCGTTCGTCCGCCTCCTGGTGCAGGCCCAGGTGGCGGCGCTGGCCGCCGGTGAGGCGGAGCTGGGGGACGTGCCGGAGGACCTGGTGGCCGCGTGCGCGCGGCACCGGCTGCCGCTGTTCGCGGTGCACGAGTCGGTGGCCTTCGCGACGATCACCGAGCACGTAGTGCGCCAGGTGTCCGGAGAGCGGGCCGGGGACCTGGCGGCCGTGGTGGACCGGCACCGCCGGATGATGACCTCGGGACCGGCGGGCGGGGGCCCCGACGTGGTCCTGGACCTGCTCGGCTCCGACCTCGACCTGCGGGCCTGGGTGCTCTCCCCCACCGGGCGGCAGGTCGCCGGGCCGAAGGACGCGGAGCCCGCGCTCTCCGCGCAGGTGTGCGCCGAGCTGGCGGCCGAGCACCTGGCGGCCACCCGCACGGGCCGGCGCGCACCGCACCGGGTGACCGTGGGCGCGACGACGTACAGCCTCTTCCCGGTGCGCGGCCGGGGGCAGCCCCCGGTCACGCCGCCGGGGGCGCGCTCCCCGCAGGGCGCCGGTGCGGGGCGCGACGTGCGCGAGACGGTGCTGTCCGACTGGCTGCTGGTGGTGGAGGCGGACGCCGGGGACTGGGCCGAGGAGCGCCTCGACCTGCTGTACGGCGTCACCCAGCTGATCGCGGTCGAGCGGGACCGGCGGGACGCGGCGCGCACGGTGCGGCGGCGGCTGGCCCAGGAGGTCCTGGAGCTGGTGCAGACGGGTGCCGCGCCGGCCGAGATCGCCGCCCGGCTCCGGGTGGCGGCGCCGGTGCTGCTGCCCGGCCTCGGCGCCGCGCCGCACTGGCAGGTCGTGGTGGCCCGGGTGGAGTGGGAGGACGGCGACGAGCAGACCGGCCGGGTCGCGCAGACCCTGCTGGAGGAGATACTCGTCGACCCGCACGCCACCGGGCCCGAGCAGTCGGACCGTATCGCCGTGGCGCACACCGGTGAGGAGGCGGTCGCCCTGGTACCGCTGCCGGCGGTCTCCAGCGAGCACGACGGCTCCGAGGCGGGGGTCCTCGCGGAAGCGCTGCTCGCCTCCGTACGGGAGCCGCTGACGGCGGGGCTGGACGGCGACGGGCGCGTCACGCTCGGCGTCAGCGCGGCCGTGCACTCGGCGGAGGGGCTGCGCGGGGCGCTGGAGGAGGCCCGGCACGCGCGCCGGGTCGCCGCGGCCCGCCCCGGCCGGGTCTGCGCGGCCGGCCACCAGGAGCTGGCCTCGCACGTGCTGCTGCTCCCCTTCGTCCCCGACGACGTCCGGCGCGCCTTCACCGCCCGGCTGCTGGACCCGCTGCGGGACTACGACCGCCGCCACCGCGCCGAGCTGATCCCGACGCTGGAGGCGTTCCTCGACAGCGACGGCTCCTGGACGCGCTGCGCGAACCGGCTGCACCTGCACGTCAACACGCTGCGCTACCGCGTCGGGCGGATCGAGCAGTTGACGGGGCGTGACCTGTCGCGCCTGGAGGACAAGCTGGACTTCTTCCTGGCCCTGCGGATGAGCTGAGGCCCGCGGGGCGCGCGGGGCGTGTGGAAGGCGCCGGAGGGCCCGGCGCGCTCCCAAACCTCGGCGGCCCGAAGTCCACGACTTTGTGAAATCTTTCACCCATCCCCTTGGCCGGGCCGCCGGATCCGTGCTGAGATGCGGCCACCACTCGAGAGCTCGATGGCGTGCTAAGGGGAGGGCGACGTGGCGCATTCCGCCATGGCTGGTTCTGGCTGGGGAACGACCGAAGGTGACGATCCGCTCCAGACCGCGGTATGGCGGTTGCGCTCGCGCGGCTGCTGGGCCGACGCGGCCGCCCTGCTGGAGCCGGTCACCGCGGACACCGCCTTGCAGCGGACCGCGCTGCTGGTGGAGCGGTGCCTGTACACGGAGCAGGGCTGGGCCGAGGCCGAGGACGCGCTGCGCACCGCGGAGGCCCTGGCGCACACCGACGACGAGCGCGGGGCCGCCGCGTGCGAACGGGGGCAACTCGCCTACGCCGCCACGGTGCACGGGGTGCGCGACCGGGCCGACGAGGCGCGGGCCGCGCTGGGGCGGGCGGCGGCACTGATCGCGCCGGGGGCCGGGGGCGGGCGCTGCTGGACTTCCGGCGGGGGCTGCTCGCGGAGAACCTGACCCGCTCGCCGCAGGCCGCCCGCGCGGCGTACCGGCGGGCCCACGCCGGCGCCACCGCGCACGCCGACCCGCTGCTCCAGTCCTTCACCTGGCGGCATCTGGCCGGACTCGCCCTGCGGGAGGGGGAACTGGCCGAGGCGCGGCACGGTTTCGCGGAGTCGCTGCGGATCCGCGAGGAGCTGGGGTACCTCGTCGGCACGGCCCCGGCACTGGCCTCGCTCGCGGACGCCGAGTCGGAGCCGGAGGCGTCCCGGCTGCGGGAGGAGGCGCGGCGGCTGTTCCGGCTGCTGGGCGGCGTACCGACGTGGCTGGCGCGGCAGTTGGCGCCGCCGGCGGCGGGGGCGGCGACGGCGTGAGGGACCCGCGGCCGGACGGACGTCACGGGTGTCTGCTCCAGCGCGGGGCCGTGTTGGCCCAGGCCGCGTCCCACTGGGCGAGGTTGCGCCGGTGCAGCACGAGGCCGGTGGCGGCGTGCGCAGCGAGGCCGGTGACGACGACGCCGAGGAAGGCGAGGATCGCCCAGCCCATGGTGCGGCTGCGGATCTGCTCCGCGGTCAGCGGCGGCTCGGTGATCCGGCCCTGGTCGTCGACCCAGACCAGGACCGTGCTGTCCGCCGGCAGTCCCGGTTCGACCTCGGTCCTCCCGGTCCTGCTCGCCCCGTCGGGGCCGGTGAAGCGGACCGGGACCGGGTAGCGGGTCTTCTTCGCCTCGTCCGACCCGGGCTCGGGATGGCGCGGGGCGTCGTGGGTCAGGACCGCGGGGCGGTGGTCCCGGGTACGCGCCTCGTGCTCGGCGGTGCTCCGGTAGTGCCGGTACGCGCTGTCGCCGACCCCGAACATCGCGGCCGGGGCCGCCACCAGCACGGCGAGCAGGAGCCCGAGCGAGACCCACGCCCGCAGCCGGTCGCTCGGCCGCCGCAACGGGTTGCGCCGCCAGCGCCACAGCAGGAGATACGGGTACCGCCCGCGATCCGGGTCGGGATCGGGAACGGCGGGTGGTGGCTGGGCCTGAGGGATCTCTCCGGCCACGGGGTGCCTCCTTCCTGGGACGGGGCGGTTGTCGGGTCGGGTCGGTCGGGTCGGGTCGGGTCGGGTCGGGTCGCACGGTCACCCACGCGAGACACGGGGTACGGCCGACGCCGGGGCGGACGCCGGCCGTACGAACGGGGGACGGGGACGGATCAGGAACGGGACGAGGGCTGAGGACGGGAACGCGGGCGAGGGCGGAGAACGGGACGGAGACGGGGGACGGGGCGAGGGCGGAGGACCGGACGGAGACGGAGGACCGGACGGGGACGGTGATCGGACGAGGACGGTGATCGAGCGGGGGGATGGTGGCCGGGCGACGGAGGACGGTGGTCGGGCGACGGGGGACGGCTTCCGGGCGAAGTAGGTGCGGTGCTTCCGGTCCGGTCCGGCGGGCCGGGGCGAGCGGTGCCCGGCCCGCCGGACGGCTGGTGCCGGCCCAGCCCGACGGGTCGTGGACGCCGGAGCCTCGGGCCGGTCCCGACGGTCGGCGTCCCACGCCGGCGCCGGTGCTGTGGCCCCGGAACCGGTTCCGGGGCGGTTTCCGTGTGGCGGTTCCGGACCGGCCCCGACGTCCTACGCCGGTGCCGGTGCCGTGGACCCGGAACCCGTTCCGGCAACCGGTTTCCGTGCGGCGGCCGGTACCGGTGGCGCCTGTCTCCCGGGTGGGTGGCCGGGCGCCGAAGTGCCGGGCCCGTGCCCGCCGGGCCAGGACCTGCCCGGCACCGCAGTGGTGCGAGTGCACCCTCCGGCGGCGCCCCGCCCGTCCCACGGACGAACGACCGACACCCTCGACACCCAGCCCATCCCCGGCGCACCAGGAGACCGACCCGGCACCGCAGCCGAGCGAGCGACCCCACCGGCGGAGCCACCCCGCCCCGCGGACGAACGACCGACACCCTCGGCCCGCTCGACGTCCAGCCCGCCCACGGCGCGCCGGAAGCCGAACCGGCGACCCGGGCACCGGCCCCGTACCGGATCAGTGCGGGTGGCCGTCCGGGGGGTCCGTGCCGGTGGTCGACGGGTGGGTGTGCGCGGCCTCCAGGAGCTTCGCGGCGCCGCGTACGGCCGCCGTGTGCGGTGCGGGCACCGCGCGCAGCGGCACGTGCAGCCGGTCGGCCAGCCGGCAGGTGATCTCGGGGCGCAGCGCGCCACCGCCCGCCAGCAGCGGACCCCGGCCGAGCGCCTCGACCGTGAGGGACGTGCCGTCCTGGCGCAGCATCGAGGTCGTCATGTCGGCCAGCGCCTCGCCGATCCGCGCGGACGGGGTCGCGTCGTCGATGTCCCCCGTGCCGAGCGCCGTGCGGCGGGCGTCGAAGACGGCGCCGTCCACCAGCAGCACCACCTCCGTGAGATGGGCGCCGATGTCCATCACGAGCAGCGGCCGGGTCAGGTCGGCACCCGCCGCGAGGGCCACGGCCCGCGCGCTGGGCACGGTCAGCACCGTGCGCGGGCGCAGCACCTCCACGGCCGTACGGGCCTCGGTGCGGTAGGCCAGCCCGTCGAGGACCGGCGCGGTCACCACGACCACCGGACGGGCGAAGCGGGGCAGCCGGTGGCCCAGCAGCCGGTCGAGCATCCGGGCCGTGCCCTGGGTGTCGACGATGGAGCCGCGCTGGATGGGGTAGACCGCGCCCGCACCGGGGAAGGTCACGGTCGGCACGTCGAGGATCATGCCGCGCCCGGCGACCCAGGCACGGGTACGGGCGCTGCCCATGTCGAGGGCGACGCCGCTGCACTGCCGGCACAGCGGCCACGGCCGGTGCCGGGACAGGGCGGCCCGGGGCCGCCGGAGCACGGTCATCGTCCGGCCTCCCGCACCTGCTGGCAGCGGGCGCAGTAGCGGGCCTGCGGCACGATCACCAGGCGCTCGCGGTCGATGCCGCGCCGGCACAGATGACAGTTGCCGTAGCGGCCCTCGGCGATGCGGTCGAGCGCCGCTTCCACGTCGGCGAGGACCATGCGTGCGGAGGCCGCCAGCTTGACCCGGACCTCGGTCTGCGCGGCGGACCGCCGCTGGATCGACTCGTCGGTGCGGGACGGGTACGCCGCGATCTGCCGCAGTTGCTCCTCGCGGAACAGCCGTTGCTCCTGGAGGTTGTCCCGGAGCGCGGCGAGGTCCTCGGGCGACAGGGGCGACAGACGCGTGTCGCGGTCGCCGATGATCTGGTTGTTCACCACTTCACCCCTTGGGCAGGGCGGGAGGGACGGTACTGGACGGGGAAGGTGGGACGGGGCGTCAGGCGGCGGCGCGGCGCTGGCAGGCGACGCAGTACCGCGTGTAGGGGAGGATCTCCAGGCGCTCCCCGGGGACGGGCTTGCCGCAGCCGAGGCAGGCGCCGTAGGTGCCGTCCTCGACCCGGGCGAAGGCCTCGTCGATCTCCTTGAGCACCCGCTCGATCGCGGCCTTCTGCGCGGACATCAGCTGGTCGTCCGCCTGGCCGCTCTCGGCGAGGGCCTGCAGCTGGGTGACGCGGGTGTTGCGGGCGTGTTCGAGGCGCTGGCGCGCCTCGTGAGCGGTCAGCCGCTCGGGGCGGGGTTCGATGCGGGAGGCGTCGAGCGACACGATGAGTGGTCCTTTTCTCGGAAGGTTCTGCGGGTATGCCGAGTGCCGGGCCGATCGGACCCGGTCATCCTCAACCTTGGCCGGGCCGCCCGGGGAAACCCATCGGGCGCAGGACCCATTTGCCCGGGGGTGCGGGATCCACTCGGCGGTGCGCCGGGGCGGCCATATGGGTATGCCGCGGGCCGGAAATGGGGGTCGGGCCCCATCGACCGGACGGGTCCGCGAGGAGCACGCTGGTCGCTTGCTCGGTCGCTACCTGGGCCGCAGCTCCCACCGAGGGTGCGCGATGACCGACAGTAGAGGCGTACCAAGTCGACACGTCGCCGAAGGAGGCGTACCCCCGGTGTCCCTGTTCTGGCGGATCTTCGGGCTCAACGCGGTGGTGCTGGGCTTCGCCACGGCGCTGCTGCTGTGGGCTCCGGTGACCGTCTCCGTGCCGATCCTGCTGACCGAGGCCGTCGTCCTCGTGGTCGGCATGGGCGTCATGCTGGTGGCCAACGGCGCCCTGCTGCGCTGGGGCCTGGCGCCGCTGGAGCGGCTCACCAAGCTGATGACCACCGTCGACCTGCTGCGCCCCGGCCAGCGGCTGCCGATCTCCGGCGGCGGTGAGGTCCCGGAGCTGATCCGCACCTTCAACGCCATGCTGGACCGCCTGGAGAACGAGCGGGCCACCAGCAGTGCCCGCGTCCTGCTCGCCCAGGAGGCGGAGCGGCGCCGCATCGCCCAGGAGCTGCACGACGAGGTCGGGCAGAGCATGACCGCGATCCTGCTGGTCCTGGGGCGTGCCGCGGACGACGCCGAGGAGCCGCTGCGCGACGAGCTGCACCAGGCGCAGGAGATCACCCGGGAGAGCCTGGACGAGGTCCGGCGCCTGGTGCGCCGGCTGCGGCCCGGCGTCCTGGACGACCTCGGTCTGATCAGCGCGCTGTCCTCGCTGACGCACGACTTCGCCACCCACACCGGTCTGCGGGTGGTGCGCCGTTTCGACGCCGATCTGCCGGTCCTGGACCACGAGACCGAGCTGGTCCTCTACCGGGTGGCCCAGGAGAGCCTGACCAACGCCGCCCGCCACGCGGACGCCGAGCGCCTGGAGGTGGGCCTGGCCCGTGCCGACGGCGCGGTGACGCTCACCGTCGCCGACGACGGGCGCGGCATCGAGGCGGCGCACGAGGGCGCCGGCATCCGCGGCATGCGGGAACGGGCCCTGCTCATCGGGGCCGCCCTCGACATCACGTCGGCACCCGGCGCCGGCACCCGCATCCGGCTCACCGCACCCCTTCCCAGGAAGTAGCACCGACCATGTCCGACCCGTCCCTGCCCGAGCCGTCCGAGCCGTCCGCGCACGGCCGCCACGCCGGCGCGTCCACGACGCCCACGACGCCCGCGTCCACGACGTCCGCGTACGGCACGCCCCCGGCGTCCGCCCCCTCGAAGATCCGCATCCTGCTCGCCGACGACCACGCGCTGGTGCGCCGCGGCGTGCGCCTCATCCTCGACCGGGAGCCGGACCTGGAGGTGGTGGCCGAGGCCGGGGACGGCGCGGAGGCCATCGACATGGCGCGGGCCCACGAGGCCGACCTCGCCGTTCTGGACATCGCGATGCCGCGCCTCACCGGCCTCCAGGCGGCCCGCGAACTGGCCGCGCTGAAGCCGGGGCTGCGCATCCTGATGCTGACGATGCACGACAACGAGCAGTACCTGTTCCAGGCGCTGAAGTCGGGGGCCTGCGGATACGTGCTCAAGTCGGTCGCCGACCGGGACCTCGTCGCCGCCTGCCGCGCCGCGATGCGCGACGAGCCGTTCCTGTACCCGGGCGCGGTGACCGCGCTCATCCGCAACTACCTCGACCGGGTGCGGCACGGCGAGGAGACCTCCGACCACATCCTCACCCCGCGCGAGGAGGAGGTCCTCAAGCTCGTCGCCGAGGGCCACTCCTCGAAGGAGATCGCCGAGATCCTCTTCATCAGCATCAAGACCGTCCAGCGGCACCGGGCGAACCTGCTGCAGAAGCTCGGCCTGCGCGACCGCCTGGAGCTGACCCGGTACGCCATCCGCGCCGGGCTCATCGAGCCCTGACGGTCCCCCGAACCGCCCGTGGCTCTGGCCGCCCACTCCCCGGCCGGAGCCCCGGGCTCCTCCGCCCGCCAGGCCCGCTCATCCACCACGAAAGGGGACGGTGCATGCGACGACGGCTCGCGAGCGTGCTCACCGTCCTGCTGACCGTCCTGCTGCCCCTGGTCCCGGCCTGGCCCGCGGCCGGTGCGCAGGTCGGTCCGAGCGGTCCCCTCGCGGCGGCCGCCGCCACGGCGGTGCCGCACCCGGCCCTCGACCTCCACGCCGACGACGGCTGCACGCCGGTGTGCGCCGCCCAGCCCCGGGCCCGGCACGACCAGCCGGCCGGTCGTCCGACGGCACCGGACCAGCACCCGGCGACCACCGCGCACCTCGGGGGCGGCGCCGTCCCCGGCGGCCACGCACGGACGTCGTTCGCGCCCGGCCCGGTGCCGGTCTCCCCCGGCCGCGCGAGCCACGACAGCGGCCGGGCACCGCCCGTCTCCTCCGGCATCTGAGACGCACACCCGACCACCCGTCACCTTCTTCCGCCGCGGCCGCGCTCGGCCGCCGCCGCGGCGTGCCCGCCGGAGGCCCGTCTTGAAACGCTCCCGTCCCCCTTCCCGCTCCCGTTCCCGTACGCGGTCCCGTTCCCTGAACGTCCGCGCGCTCCTCGCGCTGGCCGTGCTGGCCGGGGCCGTGGCCATCGCCCTGACCATGCCGGTCCGCCTGGGGCTCGACCTGCGCGGCGGCACCCAGATCGTGCTGGAGACCAAGTCCACCGAGACCACCGAGGCCGACCGGGAGGCCACCGACCGCACCGTGGAGGTGCTGCGCGGCCGCATCGACGCCCTCGGTGTCGCCGAGCCGACCATCGTCCGCTCCGGCGAGAACCGGGTCGTCGTCGAGCTGCCGGGCGTACAGGACCCGAAGAAGGCCGCCGACGTGCTCGGCCGCACCGCGCAGCTCACCGTCCACTCGGTGCTCGGCCCGGCGGAGAACCCCGCCGACGCTGCCGCCGACGGCAGGACCGAGGCCGCCGAGGACGGCAAGGACGGCGAGCGGGTACTGCCGGACGAGTCCGGGCAGTCCCTGCGGCTGAAGGCCGCCACGCTGACCGGGCAGGACGTCAAGGGCGCCGACGCCCGCTTCGACCAGCAGAACGGCGCCGGCTGGACCGTCACCGTCGACTTCAAGGACTCCGGCAGCGACCGCTGGGCGCAGGTGACCGGCGAGGCGGCCTGCAACCCGGCCGGTGACCCCAAGCGCCGGGTCGCCATCGTGCTCGACGACAAGATCATCTCCTCGCCGCAGGTCGACCCCTCCGTGTCCTGCGGGGCGGGCATCACCGGCGGCTCCACGCAGATCACCGGCTCCTTCGACGACGCCGAGGCGCGCGAACTGGCCCTGCTCATCAAGGGCGGCGCCCTGCCCGTGCCGGTCGAGACCATCGAGCAGCGCACCATCGGCGCCACCCTGGGCGACGAGGCCATCAACGCCGGCGCCTGGGCCGCCGTCATCGGCACCGCGCTGACCGCGCTGTTCATCATCGTCGTCTACCGCCTGATGGGCGCCCTGGCGACCGTGGCCCTGCTCTGCTACGGCCTGATCTCCTACGCCGCCCTGGCCGCGGTCGGCGCGACGCTGACCCTGCCGGGCCTCGCGGGCTTCGTGCTGGCGATCGGCATGGCGGTGGACGCCAACGTCCTGGTCTTCGAACGGGCCCGCGAGGAACAGGCGGCCCGGACCCGTCCCAGTACGCGCGCCGCGCTGACCGCCGGTTTCCGCAGCGCCTTCAGCGCGATCGCCGACTCCAACATCACCACGCTGATCGCCGCCGCCCTGCTGTTCTTCCTGGCCTCCGGCCCGGTCAAGGGCTTCGGCGTCACGCTCGGCATCGGCGTGCTGGCCTCGATGGTCAGCGCCCTGGTGATCACCCGGGTGCTCGCCGAGTTCGCCGCGAGCCGCCCGGCGGTCTTCCGCCGCCCCGGCATCACCGGCATCTCGACCACCGGCCCGGTCCGGGACGCCCTGCTGCGCCGCAACCCCTTCCTGATGCGCCGGCCGCGCCGCTGGCTGGCGGCCTCGCTGATCGTCCTCGTGGTGGCGGGCTCCGGCATCCTGGTGCGGGGCCTGAACTTCGGCATCGAGTTCACCGGCGGGCGGCTCATCGAGTACTCCACCGCCACCCAGGTCGATCCCGACCGGGCGCGGGACGCCCTGGCCGACGCGGGCTTCCCGCGCGCCGTCGTCCAGTCCTCCGGCGACGGCGACCTCACGGTGCGCACCGAGGAGCTGACCGACACCGAGGCGGCGACCGTCACGAAGGCCGTCGCCGAACTGGGCGGCGAGACGGAGAAGGTGCGCGACGAGCTGATCGGCCCGAGCCTCGGCGAGGAACTGCGCCGGGACGCCCTGATCGCCCTCGGCCTGGCGCTGGCCGCGCAGCTGGCGTACCTGGCGGTCCGGTTCCGCCTGCTGTTCGGCACGGCGGCGGTCGGCGCGCTCGCCCACGACGTGGTCATTCTGGTCGGTGTGTTCGCCTGGCTGGGCAAGCCGATCGACGGGGTGTTCCTGGCGGCGCTGCTGACCGTGATCGGCTATTCGGTCAACGACTCGGTGGTGCTCTTCGACCGCATCCGGGAGCTGCTGGGCAAGGAGCGGAAGACACCGTTCGACCGGCTCACCAACGACGCGATCCTGCAGACCCTGCCGCGCACGGTCAACACCGGCATGGGCGCGGTGCTCATCCTGGCATCGCTGGCGGTCCTGGCCGACGACTCGCTCACCGACTTCGCGCTCGCGCTGCTGATCGGCGTGGGGGTCGGCACGTACTCGTCGGTCTTCACCGCCTCTCCCCTGGCCATCGAGCTGCACAACCGCGACACCGGTTCCCGCCCAGGGCGCCGCAAGGGCGGACGGGCCCGCGCCACGGGGAAGTCCGAGAAGCCGGGGAAGCAGGTCCCGACGAGCCGTACGGAACGGCAGGAGGTCCGCTAGCGGGGGCGGGGCAGGCAGGTCCGCGCCCCCTCGCTCGAGGGCGCCCGGGTCCGGGGCGCGCGCGGTCCATGGCGCGCGCCCGGGCCGGGCTCCCGGCTCAGGACGCCGACCCGGGAGCCCGGTCCGGGCGGAGCCCGGCCAACGACCGGCCCGAGGCACGTCCCACCCGAGGCACGTCCCACCTAGGCACGTCCGCCCGAGGGACGTCCGGTCCGGGCGCCCGAGCTTGGCGCCCGGGCGAAGGCCGCCCTGCCGGGGTTCCGGCTCACGACGTGACCGTGAAGTGGTCCCCGACCAGGGCCCGCACCGCGTCCGGGTCGCCGGCGATCAGCGCGTCCAGCAGCGCGGTGTGCTGGTGCGCGTCGGCGACCAGGTCGGCCCGGCCGCGCACGGAGGGCGAGCCGGCCGGCGGCCACTGGGCGCGGCGGTGCACGTCACCGGCGATCCGGACGAGCTGTTCGTTGCCGGCCAGCGCGAGCACGGCGCGGTGGAAGGCGCGGTCGGCCTCGGCGTAGGTGGCCGGGCAGCCGGAGGACGCGGCCCGGACGGTGGCCTCGGCGAGGGGGCGCAGCTCCGCCCAGTGCTCCGCGGGCACCGTACGGGCCAGCCGGAGCCACACCGGCACCTCGATCAGGGCCCGGACCTCGGCCAGTTCGGCCAGCTCGCGGTCACCGCGTTCGAGGACGCGGAAGCCCCGGTTGGGGACGACCTCGACGGCGCCCTCCAGGGCGAGCTGCTGCATGGCCTCCCGCACGGGTGTGGCCGAGACGCCGAAGCGCTCGCCGAGCACCGGTGCCGAGTAGACCCCGCCGGGCCGCAGTTCACCGGTGACCAGCGCGGAGCGCAGGGCGTCGAGGATCTGTCCGCGCACGGAGGAACGCCGGACCAGGGCCCGCGGGCGGGACACCGGCGGTTCGCCGTGGGTGTGCTCGCCGCGTGCCGGGCCGTCCGGTTCCCCGCCGCCGGGGGCCCGGTCCCGTGCCCTGTCCGCCGCTCCCGGCTGCACCGGGATCCGCACCGCTTCGGCCGCCGCACCCGTACCCGCCCCGGCACCCGTACCTGCGGCGCCCTGCGCGCTGTGCTTCACGGGTCCTCCTGCGGGACGTGTCGGTACTTGGGGTCATTACGGCGGGTTGTCACCTGTCCGTCAAGCACCATAAGCGCAGGGGCCGTCAGTTCAAATCCCGAACATATTGGGTAAGGTAAGGCTTACCTTTAAGCAGCCCGTTGTCCCGACGTGGATCGGTGGTCCCGCATGCCTGTCGCCCGCACGGCCCTCACGGACGCCTACGCGCGCCTGTGCGAGGTCCTCCCCGGGCTGGGCGTGACCGAACTGGCCGCGGCCGAGGAGGTCCCGAGCGGCGACGGCTGGGTCACGGCCGCCTCCCTCGCCGCGGGCGGGACGGAGCTGGCGGCCTTCCTCGCCCGGGACGAGGCCCAGGTGCTGCGGGACTACGGGCAGCGGGCCCGGCCGGACGTGATCGCGAGCTTCGGCCTGCACCGGTACGCGTGGCCCGCCTGCCTGCTGATCACCGTGCCGTGGTTCCTGCACCGCCGGGTGCCCCGTCACCCCGCGGCCCAGGTGTCCTACGACCGCACGGCCGCCGGGCTCCCCCTCGGCCGGATGGCGGTGCGTGCCGCGTCCTTCGCCTGCCTCCCCGGCGACCCCGCCGCCGCGCTGCCCGGCGCCCGGGTGGTCGCCGACGAGGAGGCGCTGCGCGGCGAGGTGCGGGCCGCGGTCGCCGAGCACCTGGAGCCGGTCCTGGCCGGATTCGGCCCCCGGATGCGGCGGCGCGGACGCGCCCTGTGGGGGATGGCGACCGACGAGGTCGTCGAGGGCCTGTGGTACGTCGCCCATCTGCTCGGCGAGCAGGAGCGGGCGCGGCACGAGCTGGAGCTGCTGCTGCCGGGCGCCACCAAGCCGTACGTCGGGGACGCGGCCTTCCGCGAACTGAAGGGGCCGGACGGCGAACCGCTGCACACCCGGGACCGGGCGAGCTGCTGCCTGTTCTACACCCTGCGCCCCGAGGACACCTGCGCCACCTGCCCGCGGACCTGCGACGCCGACCGCGTGGACAAGCTGCTCGCCGCGGCGGGCTGACGGGCCGTCGGCTAAGATCGTCCGCGTTGTTCCACAACTCCCCCACACGTGGCGGGAACTTTCCGTGGAACCACCCGTACGGGTAGTCTTAATCGAACTCAACTCCCGCCCCTCACGCGGCAGTTCGAGCAGAACGCCGCCCTGGGCACCCCCTCTGCACTCCCTTGGCGGCCTCTTGCCCCGAAACCCCCTGAGGGCCGCTGGGTTTGGGCCACCATGGCGGGCGTTACGCCCTATCCCACTGCAAGGGACCCCAGATGAGATTGACCGACATATCGCTGAACTGGCTGCTTCCGGGCGCCGTGCTGCTCCTGGGCATGCTGGCGGCGGTGGCGGTGCTCGCGCGCGGCAAGCGTTCCTCGGGGAAGGACGCGGGCGCGGACGACTCGTGGGAGCGCATGGAGGAGCGCCGCCGGCGCAAGGAGGCCCTCTACGGCACCTTCTCCTACGTCCTGCTCTTCTGCTGTGCCGCGGTCGCCGCGGCGCTCTCCTTCCACGGTCTGGTCGGCTTCGGCGAGCAGAACCTCGGCCTGAGCGACGGCTGGCAGTACCTGGTCCCGTTCGGGCTCGACGGCGCGGCGATGTTCTGCTCCGTCCTCGCGGTGCGCGAGGCCAGCCACGGTGACGCGGCGCTCGGCTCGCGGATACTCGTGTGGGCCTTCGCCTTCGCCGCGGCCTGGTTCAACTGGGTGCACGCGCCGCGCGGCCTGGGGCACGCGGGTGCCCCGCACTTCTTCGCGGGCATGTCCCTGTCGGCGGCGGTGCTGTTCGACCGGGCGCTGAAGCAGACCCGCCGGGCCGCCCTGCGCGAGCAGGGCCTGGTGCCGCGTCCGCTGCCGCAGATCCGCATGGTCCGCTGGCTGCGCGCGCCCCGCGAGACGTACCGCGCCTGGTCGCTGATGCTCTTGGAGGGCGTGCGCAGCCTGGACGAGGCGGTCGAGGAGGTGCGCGACGACCGGCGCCAGAAGGAGGAGAAGAAGCTCCGGCGGCGCGAGCAGGAGCGGCTGGAGCGGGCGCAGCTCAAGGCGATCAGCCGGGGCCACGGCCACCGCGGCTTCCCCGGGCGCGGCGGCCGTCAGGTCGAGGTCGAGGTGCAGCAGGTCGAGCGGGGCTCGGAACGCGCCACCGCGGAGCCTGCCATATCGACCCCGGAGCAACTGCCCGCGGCGAGCCGGCGGCCCTCCCTTCAGCCCGTGCGGAGCGGGTCTGAGCAGATGTCCGTGGAGACCGTCGACCTCACCGCGGAGGACGACACCCAGGCCCTGCCCCGCCTGGACTCCCTGGAGCGCAAGCTCAAGGACCTGGAGCAGCAGTTCGGCTGAGCCGAGCGCGCCCCGTATCCGTGCCGATGGCCTGAGGCGCCGGTCTTCCCGGCGGCCTCAGGCCGCTTCCGCCTCCGCCCCCGCGCCCAGTTCGAACCAGACCGACTTGCCCACCTCGCAGGGCTGTACGCCCCAGTCGTCGGCGAGCGACTCGACCAGGACCAGCCCTCTGCCGTTGGTGCTCTCCTCCCGCTGCGGTGCGCGCGGCCGGGGCTGCCGGCCCCGGCCCACGAAGTCCCGTACCTCGACCCGCAGGGCGCGCGGCCCGACCGTCGCGGTCAGGACCGCGCCCTCGTCGGTGTGCACGAGCGCGTTGGTGACCAGCTCGCTGGCGAGCAGCTCCGCGACCTCCGACTGGCCGGGCCCGCCCCAGTGCCGCAGCAGCTCACGCAGGGCCCGCCGGGCCTCGGGCACCGCCCGCAGGTCCGCCCGGCCGAGCCTCCGCCTGAGCTGTGGCACCGCCTGCTCCTTCATGTCCCCCGTCGGCGCGCTGATGTCGTCTCCCCCCGTCTGTCCCGCTCCGGTCGAACAACTTCACGGGGAAAGCCTTGCCCGTTCGAGCCCTCGCCAGTCATCCGGTTTCGGACCGGCTGTCCGTACGGTCACGGGCGGGGGACGTTGCGCAGGTTCGACCGGGCCATCTGGAGCATCCGTCCGACCCCGCCGTCCAGGACGATCTTCGAGGCGGACAGGGCGAAGCCGGTGACCATGTCGGCGCTGATCTTCGGCGGGATGGACAGGGCGTTGGGGTCGGTGACGACGTCGACGAGGGCGGGGCCCTTGTGCTTGAACGCCGCCTTCAGCGCCCCGGCCAGGTCCTTGGGCTTCTCCACCCGGACGCCGAAGGCGCCGCAGGCCTCGGCGACGGCGGCGAAGTCGGGGTTCTTGTTGGCCACCCCGTGCGAGGGCAGGCCCGCGACTAGCATCTCCAACTCGACCATGCCGAGCGAGGAGTTGTTGAAGAGGACGACCTTCACCGGCAGGTCGTGCTGGACGAGGGTGAGGAAGTCGCCCATCAGCATGGTGAAGCCGCCGTCGCCGGACATCGACACGACCTGCCGGCGCCGGTCGGTGAACTGGGCGCCGATCGCCATCGGCAGCGCGTTCGCCATCGAACCGTGGGAGAAGGAACCGATGATGCGGCGGCGGCCGTTGGGCGAGATGTAACGAGCCGCCCAGACGTTGCACATCCCGGTGTCGACGGTGAACACCGCGTCGTCGTCGGCCATTTCGTCCAGCATGGCGGCCACGTACTCGGGGTGGATCGGGACGTGCTTGTCGACCTTGCGGGTGTACGCCTTGACGACGCCCTCCAGGGCGTCGGCGTGCTTCTTCAGCATCCGGTCCAGGAAGCGGCGGCTCTTCTTCTCCTTGACCCGCGGGATCAGGCAGCGCAGCGTCTCCCGCGCGTCGCCCCACACCGCGAGGTCCAGCTTGGAGCGCCGGCCCAGGTGCTCGGGCCGCACGTCGATCTGGGCGATCTTCACGTCGTCGGGCAGGAAGGCGTTGTACGGGAAGTCGGTGCCGATCAGGAGCAGCAGGTCGCACTCGTGGGTGGCCTCGTAGGCGGCGCCGTAGCCGAGCAGTCCGCTCATGCCGACGTCGTACGGGTTGTCGTACTGGATGAACTCCTTGCCCCGCAGGGCGTGCCCCACGGGTGCCTTGAGCTTGCCCGCGAACTCCATGACCTCGGCGTGCGCGCCCGCGGTGCCGCTGCCGCAGAACAGGGTGACCCTGTCGGCGTCGTCGATCATCCGGACCAGCCGGTCGATCTCCTCGTCGCCGGGGCGGACGGTGGGCCGGGAGGTGACGAGGGCCGTCTCGGCGGCCCCCTGCGGGGCGGGCTCGTCCGCGATGTCGCCGGGCAGCGAGACGACGCTGACGCCGCCCTGGCCGACGGCGTGCTGGATGGCGGTCTGGAGCAGCCGGGGCATCTGCTTCGGGCTGGAGATCAGCTCGCTGTAGTGGCTGCACTCGCGGAACAGCTGGTCGGGGTGGGTCTCCTGGAAGAAGCCGAGCCCGATCTCGCTGGACGGGATCTGGGAGGCCAGGGCGAGGACGGGGGCCATGGAGCGGTGGGCGTCGTAGAGCCCGTTGATGAGGTGGAGGTTGCCGGGTCCGCAGGAGCCGGCGCACGCGGTGAGCTTCCCGGTGATCTGCGCCTCCGCCCCGGCGGCGAAGGCTGCGGTCTCCTCGTGCCGCACGTGCACCCATTCGATGCCGGAGTGGCGGCGCACGGCGTCCACGACGGGGTTGAGGCTGTCCCCGACGACTCCGTAGAGGCGCTCGACCCCGGCGCGGGTGAGGATGTCGACGAACTGTTCCGCGACGTTCTGTTTGGCCATGGGTCCAGCTATGCCACAGCGCGCGGCCTCACGCCTCCCAAACGGCGGCGGCGGTACGGTCGTCCGCGTATCCCTTGACCCGCACGCCGCTGTCGGCGAGGAACTCCCCCGGTCCGGGCGCCGGGCGGGCGGCCCATCGCCGCGCGAGGAGTTCGCCCAGCTCGGGCTCGCTCAGCAGTGGCTCGGCGAGACCCGCGGTGCACATCAGGAGCACATCACCCGGGCGGGCTACGGAGGCCCGGAACCGGAAGGGCTCGCGGGGCGGCCCGGCGGGCGGCCCCTCGTACGGGCCCGGGGGTGTGGTGATGCCGAGGTCCATGGTCAGCCGGTCGCCCTCGGGCGTCTCGCTCGGCGCGTCGCGGGGTGCGTCGTGGGGTGTGGAGCCGAAGCCGAGGACGGGCTCTCCGGTGACCTCACCGGCGTCCGGCTCCATGTCCTGCCAGGCGCCGTCGCGCAGCCTGAGCAGTCCGCCCGCGCCGACTCCGAAGAACACCCGCGTGCGGCACCCGGGATCGGCGGGCAGCAGCAGGCAGCGCAGGGTGGCCGCGTACTCGTCCGGGGCCAGGCCCTGTTCGGCGGCACCGGCCCGGAGCCGGCCGAGGCTGCGGTCGGTGAGGCGGTGCAGGCCGGACTTCAGGTCGCCGCGCCGGGCGGCCCGCAGGTCCTCGGCGAGCCGGGCGTGGCTGCGGCCCACGGCCCGTCCGATCCACCGGCACACCTCGGCCGCCGCCCGGTGCGCCCCGGCGGTGGCACGGGCGCCGGTCGCCATCGCCACCAGGACCAGCGCCTGCTCCCCGGCGCCGAACCGGGCGACGAGCAGCGCGTCGCGCCGCGGCTCGCCCCGGTACCGCGCGGAGTCCCCGCGCACGGAGACGGCCCGCAGCGTGCACGTCCCGTACCGGGCGCCCTCCAGGACGGTGTCCGGCACCAGCCCGTCGAGGCCGTCGGGATCGGCGGGCGGCAGCGCGGTGGGCTCGGCGTCGTAGGTGGGCGGCCCGCTGCCGACGTAGTCGCGGTCGGCCTCCGACGAGGGGAGGAAGGGCGGCGGAAGCGGCGGCAGGTCGGACACGGTCGGGGTCGGCGGGACCGTCTCGGGCGGCTCCCTGAGGTCGGCGGCCCCGGACCCGGACGTGGTCCGCCCACGCGGATCCGGCCGCCTCGGCGCGGGAGGCCGCCCCGCACCGGCCGCCGGCGACGGCACGGGACCCGACGCTTCACCCGGCGGCGGCGTTCCGGCGGGCGTGGGCCGTGGCGCTTCCGGCGCGCCCGTGTCGCCGGGGTCGGGGCTCCCGGCCGGAAAGCCCCTAGGGTCGCCGTTGCCCGGTCCCGGCAGGTCCGCGCGGAGCGGCGGGGCGTCGTCCCCGGTGCGGGGGCCGGGGACGGCGGCGGGCGGGGTCCTGGACCACCAGGGCCGTCCCGGTTCGGGCGCGGTGGGGGACGGTGGTGGCACCGGGTGCGTGGGCTCGTCGGGGCCCGCGGCCGCCGGTCCGCGGGCCAGTGTGTCCGACGCCGAGGCGAAGCGGTCGTCCAGGGAATCGGGGGCGGCCGTGGGGCCGGTGTCGTCGGTGGAGTCGTCGTACAGCTGCCCCCACCAGTGGTCCTCGGGTCCGGTGGGACCGGCGGGACCGGTGGGCCTTCCCCCCTGCTGACTCATGCTCCTGATTGTCCACCGATGGGGCCGGATGGAAACGGGGCATCGGGAAATTCGGGGCGGACCGGCGTGCGCCGGGCAGCGTGTCGGGGGACGCGTCGAACAGTTCTCCGAGGTGGGGTGGCCGAGCGGCCCCACCCCCCACGGGAGGACCGCCCGGCGACGCCACCTTGGCAGAGTGACCGGCGGTACGGCGATGATGTCCCGAGGCGGGTTTGCGCCGTGGCCGTTTCCCGCCACGGACGTCCGCGCAGGTGGAGGTGGGCATGGTTCTGGGGAGGGGCGACACCTGATGCTGGGAGTGCTGGGGCTGGAGGACACGCACGAGGCGGCGTACCGGGCGCTGGTGTCGGTGGGCGCGGCCGACGTACCGGATCTGGCCAGGCGGCTGGCGCTTGGCGAGCGGGACACCGAGCGCGCGCTGCGCCGGCTGGAGCAGAACGGGCTCGCCGCCCAGTCCTCGGCCCGCCCGGGACGCTGGGTCGCGGCCCCGCCGGGCGTCGCGCTGGGCGCCCTGCTCACCCAGCAGCGGCACGAGCTGGAGCGGGCGGAGCTGGCGGCGGCGCTGCTGGCGGAGGAGTATCGGGCGGCGGCGGCCGAGCCCGCGGTGCACGACCTGGTGGAGGTGGTGACCGGCGCCGGGGCCGTCGCCCAGCGCTTCCTCCAGCTCCAGCTCGGCGCGAGCGCGGAGGTGTGCGCGCTGGTCACCGACAAGCCGGTGGCCGTGACCGGCATGGAGAACGACGCGGAGGAGCAGGCCACCGGGCGCGGTGTCCGCTACCGGGTGGTGGTCGAGCGGTCGGTCCTCGACCTGCCGACCGGCATCACCGAGCTGACCGCCGCGCTGGGCCGCGACGAGCAGGTCCGGGTCGTGGACCGGGTGCCGACCAAGCTGATCGTGGCCGACCGCTCCCTCGCCCTGGTCCCGCTCACCGCGCGCTCCTCGGAGCCCGCCGCACTGGTGGTGCACGCCAGCGGTCTGCTCGAACTGCTGTGCGGCCTGTTCGAGGCCGTGTGGCGGGACGCCCTCCCGCTGCGTCTGGGTGTCTCCGGCGTGACCGAGCAGGCCCCGGACGGCCCCGACGGCACCGATCTGGAGATCCTCTCCCTGCTGCTCGCCGGGCTGACCGACGCGAGCGTGGCCAAGCAGCTCGACCTGGGCCTCAGGACCGTGCAGCGACGGGTGAAACGCCTGATGGAGCTGACCGGGGTCACCACCCGGCTCCAGCTGGGCTGGCACGCCTATGAACGGGACTGGGTGGCCAGGAAGCACTGAGGCGGCCTCGCCCGCCGGGCCGGACTTCTGCGGACCTGGCCGGGCTCCTGCACCCTGGACAGATGGGAGCGTGGGACCTCCTGCTGGCCGGCCTGGTCATTCTGCTCGGGCTGTGCGGCGTCCTGCTGCCCGGCGTGCCGGGATCGTGGCTGGTGTGGGCCGGGGTGCTGTGGTGGGCGCTGAAGGATCCGCGGCCGCTCGCGTGGGCGGTACTGGTCGGCGCCACCGTCGTGCTCCTGCTGTCCCGGGCGGTGCGGTGGGCGCTGCCGACCCGCAGGAAACGCCGGGACGAGGCCATGCGCCGGCTGACGGCGTACGGGGGCGCGGGCGCCGTCCTCGGCTTCGTCCTGGTCCCGGTGCTCGGCGCGATCCCCGGCTTCATGGGCGGCATCTACCTCGCCGAGCGGCTGCGGCTGGGCCGGCACGGCGAGGCGATGGCGTCGCTGCGGACGGCGATGCGCCAGGGCGGCGCCGACCTGCTGACCGAGCTGTTCGCCTGCCTGCTGATCACCGGGGCGTGGCTGGGAGCGGTGCTGGCCGGCTGAGCGGGGCGCCCTCCAGCGACAGCAGCCGCGTCTTGCGTTCCAGCCCGCCCGCGTATCCGGTCAGGGAGCCGTCGGCGCCGATCACCCGGTGGCAGGGGCGCAGGATCAGCAGCGGGTTCGCGCCGATCGCACCCCCGACGGCGCGTACCGCGGGCCGCGACGCCCCGATGCGCGCGGCGATCTCGCCGTACGTCGTGGTCGCGCCGTAGGGCACGTCGTCCAGTGCCGCCCACACGCGCTCCCGGAAGGCGGTGCCCTCCGCGCGCAGCGGCAGCGAGAACTCCGTCAGCTCCCCGGCGAAGTAGGCGCCGAGCTGTTCCTCGGCCGCCCGGAAGGGCCCGGCGTCGCGCCGCCACCCGTCCCGGACGCTCCGGCCGCCCTTCTGCCCGGGCACGGACAGGGAGGTGAGCGCGCCGTCGGAGCCGGCGGTGAGGAGCAGCGGCCCGACGGGGCTGCCGACCTCGTGCCAGTACGTCTCGGCGGGGACGGTCGTGGGCGTGGGCGTCGGGGTGGCCGTCGGCGTGGTCGTGGTCGTGGTCATCGGTCGTTCTCCCACTCTCCTGCTGCGCGCAGGTGGTTCAGTGCGTACGAGCGCCAGGGGCGCCAGGTGTCGGGGACGGCGGGGCCGGGCGGGGCGACGTCCGGGTCGCCGAGGGCGCGGGTGCGCACGACGGCGACGGTACGGGCGTCCAGGCCGGGCACGGCGAGCAGCGCGCGCTCGGCGTCGTCCCGGTCGGCGCCGGGGTCCAGGCGTACGGCGCCGTCGGCGAGGGCGGCGGCGAGCGCGCCCGGGGTGCCGTGCGGCGCGGCCCCGGCGAGGACGGCCGGTTCGGGGAAGAGGTGGGTGAGGGTGCCGCAGGGCGCGTCGAGCGCCTTGCCATACCGCTGGACGAGCCGCTCGGCCTCCGTGCGCCCCACCAGGGCGCGCACCGCCAGTTCCTCGGGGTCGGCGGTGCCCGGTGAGCGCAGCCCGGGGCGGGCGGCGACCATGGGGGCGAGCCGGGGGTCGGCGCCGAGCCGCTCGTCGACGGCGTACGGGTCGGCGTCGAGGTCGAACAGCCGCCGCAGCCGCTGTACGGAGGTGGTCAGGTCGCGCAGGTCGGTGAGGTGGAGGCGGGCGTCGAGCCAGCCCCCGCTGCCGGTACCCGTCCGGCCCGGCCGTTCCCGGACGGCGACGATCCCGGTGCCGTACGGCAGGCGCAGGGTGCGCCGGTAGAGGCGGCGGCCGGTCTCACCGCTCACCTCCTCGACGCCGGTGACGGCCTCCCGCTGGAGCAGGTCGAAGACGGGACCGGCCTGGTAGGGGCCGCGGTGGGCGAGGCGCAGCGGGACGCCGGCCGAGGGGGTGGCCGTGCGCCGGGCGGCCCGGTCGCGGGCCGGGGCGGCGGCGCGCAGCTCGCTCGGGGTGGCCGCGTACACGGCCCGGATCGTGTCGTTGAACTGCCGCACGCTGGCGAACCCCGACGCGAAGGCGATCTCGGTGACCGGCAGGACGGTGGTCTGCAACAGGACCCGCGCGGTGTGCGCCCGCTGGGCGCGGGCGAGGGCCACGGGTCCGGCGCCCACCTCGGCGGTGAGCTGCCGCTGGACCTGGCGGGCGCTGTAGCCGAGCCGTACGGCGAGTCCGGCGACGCCCTCCCGGTCCACCACGCCGTCGCCGATCAGCCGCATGGCCCGGCCGACGACGTCGGCGCGGACGTTCCAGTCGGCGGAGCCCGGCACGGCGTCGGGACGGCACCGCCGGCAGGCCCGGAAGCCCGAGCCCTGCGCGGCGGCGGCCGTCGCGAAGAACCGCACGTTGCGCCGCTTCGGTGTGACGGCGGGGCAGCTGGGCCGGCAGTAGATGCCGGTCGTCTCGACGGCGAAGAAGAACGCGCCGTCGAACCGGGCGTCCCGGCTCCGCACTGCCTCGTACCGGACGTCCTCGCGAGCGTCCGCGTACTTCGTCGGCTGCACTGTCTGTGGTGTCACGCCGTCCAGTCTCCGCCGGACCGGCGGACCGGGCTGGCGGAAATCGGACATCGTGTTGGCGGCCGGCGGGCTACCTCAGGCCACCCCGCTTGGCCTCCATCGCCGCCTTGCCGATGGCGCCCCGGCGCTTGTACTCCTTGCGGATCTCGGCCCGCACCCGGGCGTCGGTCTTGGCGACGATGCGCTGGTTCTCCCGCATCAGCTTGCGGTAGCTCTCCAGCCGCCGCTCGGGCAGTTCACCGCTGTCGATGGCGGCGAGAACGGCACAGCCCGGCTCGCTCTCGTGGGCGCAGTCGTGGAACCGGCACTCCTCGGCCAGCTCCGCGATCTCGGCGAACACCTGGTCCACCCCGTTGCCCGCGTCCCAGAGCCCGACGCCCCGCAGTCCGGGGGTGTCGATCAGCACGCCCCCGCCGGGCATGGCGAGGAGGTTGCGGGTGGTGGTGGTGTGCCGGCCCTTGCCGTCGACGTCGCGGGTGGCCTGTACGTCCATGGCGTCCTCGCCGAGCAGGGCGTTGGCGAGGGTGGACTTGCCGGCGCCGGACTGGCCGAGCAGCACGGCGGTGCCGTCGGAGACGACGGCGGCGAGCACGTCGAGCCCCTCGCCCTGCTCGGCGCTGACCGGCAGCACCGGCACGCCGGGCGCGGCGGTCTCCACGTCCTGGACGAGGTACGCCAGGGTCACCGGGTCGGGCACGAGGTCGGCCTTGGTGAGGACGACCAGGGGCTGGGCCCCGGATTCCCAGGCGAGGGCGAGGAACCGTTCGATCCGGGCGAGGTCCAGCTCGACCGCGAGCGACACGGCGACGATGGCGTGGTCGACGTTGGCCGCGAGGATCTGCCCCTCGGACCGCTTGGACGAGGTGGAGCGCACGAAGGCGGTACGGCGGGGCAGGTACGTGCGTACGTAGCGCGGGTTGCCGTCCGGTTCGACGGCGACCCAGTCGCCGGTGCAGACGACCCGCAGCGGGTCGTGCGGCGTGACGAACGCGGTGTCGGCACGCAGGACGCCGTCCGCGGTGACGACGTCGCACTGCCCGCGGTCGACCCGCACGACCCGGCCGGGCAGCAGCCCTTCGGCGGCGTACGGCGCGAACGCGTCGGCCCAGGCGTCGTCCCAGCCGTAGGAGGACAGGGTGGAGTAGCTGGAGTTGGAAGACGTGGAAGTCAAGGGGTGACCCTTCAGGGTGCGGCCCCGGCGCGAGGACTCAGGGAGCGGCTGAGATCAGCCGGTGGCCGCGGAGGTGGACTCGATGGACTCCTGGATGCGGGCAGCGCCCATCACAGTGACAGCCATTGGTCGACACCTCCTCGGAAAAGACCCCTGTCGGCGGCCGCTGGGGCCGCCGCTCGGACATCGGTCACCTTAGCCGCGCGCCCGAGGACCGCGCCACCTGTTAACCACGAACCGTGCGCTCACACCTCCACCGGCGCGTCCTCCGGCAGGCTGTCCATGAAGGAGCTGACCGAGAAGACCGCGTTGCCGGCGCCGGGCGGGCCGTAGCCGGGGGGCGAGGAGAGCCCGTAGTCCTCCATGGTCTGGCGGTAGGCCTGGAGCAGGCGGATGTGGTACTCCAGCGGGGCGCCGTCGGGGTTGGTCTTGCCGAGCGGGGTGGTGGGCTCGGGGCACCAGGTGGTGAAGCGGGGCGTGATGCCGTGCGACATGAAGAAGCGCAGGCCCTCGGTGGTGGACTCGATGGCCTCGTCGACGGTCTTGAAGCCGAAGGGCTCGGCCATCTCGACGCCCGCGACGAAGTTGGGGATGACGTTGCGCGCGCCGAAGACCTCGGTGGAGTCCAGGATGCGCCGGTGCCACTCGTCGCGGCCGACGTAGCGCTCCTTGCCGGGGCAGTACATCTTGAACAGGTACTCGTCCCACACCTCGAAGTTGGGGTGGTAGATCTGCACGCCGTAGTCCTTGAAGCGCTGGACGTCCGGCTTGGGCAGGGCCTGGGCGACGACCTTGCCGATCCAGCGGCCGGGGAAGTGCTCCTCGATGGCCTTGGCGTACCGCCCGTAGAAGTCGGCCTCGTCCAGGCCCTGGACCTTCGACGTGATCGCGCCGCCGGTGAGGGTGTACGCGGTGGAGATCTTGGCGGTGTCGTACTTGTCGATGATCTCCAGTGCTTCGAGGACCTCGTCGACGTCCTTCACACCGGTGTACGGCCGCCCGGCCGCCTTGTGCTGGCGCCAGTTGTGGTTGATGTCGCAGTACTGGCACTCCTCCTTGGCGCCGAAGTACTGGCAGACGCGGAACGCGGTCAGGTAGATCAGGTAGCCCCACTGGATGGTCGGGGCCACCTCCATGACCGACTTCCCGTTGGAGAGCTTGTGCCGGTAGTACTCGGGCATGGGCGGCACGCCGACGTCGGCGATGCGCTTGCCGTCCAGGTAGAGGCCGAGGACGCCGTCGTCGTCCGCGGCGACCCGGTAGGGCGAGGCGGGGTTCACGCGGACCGAGACGACGGTGCGGCGCAGGTCGTAGGGGCCGCCGGTGAGGATGATCTCCTCGGGCGGGCGGCGCAGCGCGGCCTCGCCCAGTTCGGGCAGGGTGCCGTGGTCGAAGGAGAAGATGAAGTACGACTTCGGCTTGACCTCGCCCGACTCGTTGTCGCTGAGCGCCGAGGGGTCGAAGGCGACACCGCCGCGCAGCAGGTCCTCCTTGAAGACGGCCTCGCGCGGTACGTGCGGGAACCGCTCCATCAGATCCTCGACCAGCGCGGTACGGCTGTCCATCCCGTGTCTCCTCCCGGGTCCGGCGTTCGACTTCTCACGGTATGCCCCCGCGGAAGCGGCTTCCCGCGCGGGGCCCCTCCAGACGCGCCGGGTAGGTTTCCGCGCTATGAGCGACATCACGGTCACCAACTGGGCCGGCAACATCACGTACACCGCCAAGGAGCTGCTGCGGCCGCGCTCCGTGGACGCCCTGCGGGCCCTGGTGGCGGACAGCGCCGGGGTGCGGGTGCTGGGCAGCGGGCACTCCTTCAACGAGATCGCCGAGCCGGGCGACGGGGGTGTCCTGCTGTCGCTCGCGGATCTGCCGTCCGAGGTGGAGGTGGACACCGCGGCCCGCACGGTGCGGGTCGGCGGCGGGGTGCGGTACGCGGAGCTGGCCCGGGTGGTGCACGCGCGGGGCCTGGCGCTGGCGAACATGGCCTCGCTGCCGCACATCTCGGTCGCCGGGTCGGTGGCGACCGGCACGCACGGCTCCGGGGTGGGCAACGGTTCGCTGGCGTCGGTGGTGCGCGAGGTGGAGCTGGTCACCGCGGACGGTTCGACGGTCACCCTGGCGCGGGGCGACGAGCGGTTCGACGGGGCGGTGACCTCGCTCGGCGCGCTGGGCGTGGTGACCTCGCTCACGCTCGACCTGGAGCCGGCCTACGAGGTGGAGCAGCACGTCTTCACCGAGCTGCCGCTGGCCGGGCTGGACACGGCAGCGTTCGAGGCGGTGATGGCGGCGGCGTACAGCGTGAGCCTGTTCACCGACTGGCGGGCGCCCGGTTTCCGGCAGGTGTGGCTGAAGCGGCGCACCGACCGGCCGCTGGAGGATTTCCCCTACGCGGCCCCGGCCGCCGAGAAGATGCATCCGGTGCCGGGCATGCCCGCGGTGAACTGCACGGAGCAGTTCGGGGTGCCGGGGCCCTGGCACGAGCGACTGCCGCACTTCCGCGCCGAGTTCACGCCCAGCAGCGGTACCGAGCTGCAGTCGGAGTACCTGATGCCCCGGGAGCACGCCCTGGCCGCCCTGCACGCGATGGACGCGATACGGGAGACGCTCGCGCCGGTGCTCCAGACCTGCGAGATCCGCACGGTCGCCGCCGACGAGCAGTGGCTGAGCCCGTCCTACGGCCGGGACACCGTGGCGGCGCACTTCACCTGGGTCGAGGACACGGCGGCGGTGCTGCCGGTGGTGCGGCGGCTGGAGGAGGCGCTCGCCCCGTTCGCGGCCCGCCCGCACTGGGGGAAGGTGTTCACCGTCCCGGCGGGCGAGCTGCGCGCGCTGTACCCGCGGCTGGCCGACTTCGGGGCGCTGGCCGGGGCGCTGGACCCGGCGGGGAAGTTCACCAACGCGTTCGTGCGCGGGGTGCTCGCGGGCTGAGCACCCCGCGCCCCTCGGCGCCGGGCCGGGTCAGTGGTCGGCACAGCAGGGTGTCGGGTCGGGGTCCTCGAACGGTACGAGGGTGCCGCCGGCCGCGGGCATGGCGGCCAGCACGAGGCGGCCGTCCTGCCAGTGCGGGCGGACGTGATTCCGGGTGACCAGCCGGGTGTCCGGGCTCGGCTCGTCCGGTGTGCCCAGGACGGTCACCCGGTCGACGGCGGAGCGGGCGAGCAGCTCGCCGAGCGTCAGGGTGCCGGTGAGGGCGGCCGCACCGGGGAAGAGGACCGCGCGGCCGGTCTCGTCCCAGGTGCCGTCGCGGACCTCGTGGCCGCGGGCCGTGAGCCGGTCCCGGGCGGTGCGCAGGACCGGCTCCGCCTCGGCGGCGAGGGACAGGGCGACCCGCGGGCGGCCGTCCCGCACCAGGTGCGTGCAGCCGAAGACGCCCTCGGGGAGGGCGAGTTCGGCCGCGAGCGCCTGGAGCAGGTGGTCGGCCTCGCGCAGGGTCGTCACGTCGGTGTCGATGCCGAGGACGTACGGCGCGCGGGGCGGGGTCACGAGGGCAGGACCCAGACGGGGTTGGAGTAGAACCACAGGTCGCGCCACGGGTCGGCGTCGCCGACGACGTCGATGGCGGGGCCGGCCGGGTCGACCTTGGCGCCCAGCGAGCCGACGGCGGACCGGTTGCCGTCGGTGCCGCGGGTGCGGAGGTAGACGGGGCGGTCGACGCGGCCGAGGTCGTAGGTGAGGCGGACGGTGCCGGTGTCCTTGTTCACCTCGTAGGACTTGACGACCCGGGCGGTCGGCGCGGTGAAGGTGTCCTGGTCGGCGGCCGGTCCGGTCACGTCGCCCTGGATGACGTCGACGCGGGCCAGCTTCGGCACGAATCCCGCCCAGTTGGGGCCGCCGGCCAGGGCGACGTCGATGGACAGGGTGACCCGGGTGCCCCTGCGGACGTGCAGGGCGCCGCCGAGCGTGGCCCAGCGGCCGCCGCCGGAGACGCGGATGTCGAGGCCGCTGACGAGCTGCCCGTGGTCGACCCAGACGCGGCCGGCCCGGATGCCGTCCATGACGGCGGCGTAGGAGAAGCCGTCGGAGCCGACGTGGGTGCGGCTGTACTGACCGGGCCAGAAGTCGTTCTGGGTGATGTCGATCTGCCCGGCGTAGACCGGGTCGTCGTAGCGGCCGTTGGCGTTGAAGTCACCGCCGCCGCGGGCGCCGGTGTCGGCGTAGACCTGGTGGGAGTCGGAGTTGGCGGTGATCCACCAGGGGCGGCCCTCGGCGATGAGGCTGTCCCACAGGCCGCCGACGGTGGCGGTCATCCAGTCGAAGCCGCCCCAGGTGCGGTAGCTCTCCAGGGGGTAGCCGGCGAAGGAGTTGGCGCTCGGGCTGCCGTCGTAGATGCCGCGGGCGCCGCCCGGGCCGAGGGGCTTGGGGAGGCCGCCGGCCTGGTGGCCCGGGGCGCCCTCGAAGCCGACGGCGATCTGGTGGCCGCGGGAGGTGGCGTCGCGCCAGGCGCGGATCTCGTGCGGGGAGTCGATGCCCTTGCGCGCCGGGTGGTTGGCGAGCATCAGGGCGTCCTTGACCTTGCGCCGCTTGACCTGGTCGGCGAGGAAGGAGAGTCCGGCGATGGCGAGGGCCTCGTTGGCGGGGGTGGAGTCGCCCGCGCCCTTGACGCTGCCGTCGTAGTCGGTCTCGAACTGCTTGAGGACGGAGACCTCGTGCTTGCCGGGGTGGACGAAGACGGTGCCGTGCTCGGCGGCCGGGATGTTCCACTCCAGGCCCTGGAAGACGAGGGTGTCCTCGTGGGCGTCGCGGGCCTCGCGGATGTCCGGGTTGACCTTCTCCACGCCGATCTTCGCGTGGGTGGCGCTGCCGTGGTCGGTGATGACCAGCCAGTCCATGCCGTGCCGGGCGCCCTGGCGGACCTGGTCGACGACGCGGTACTTGCCGTCGCTGCTGTACTGGGTGTGGATGTGGTGGTCGCCGGCCAGCCAGAGGAAGCCCTTGCCGCGGCGGCCGTTGCCCGCGGTCCGTGCGGGGGCGGCGGTGGCGGTGGCGGCCGGGGCGAGGACGGTACCGGCGGCCAGTCCGGCGCCGAGCAGACCGGCGCGGCGCAGCAGGCCGCGGCGCGACTGCTGTGCGGGGCTCAGCGCCTCGTCGGGGACGCTGGTGTCGAAGGCGGCGGGCAGGGCCTGTGCGGTGGCGTGCTCGTGGTCGTGCGGGTGTTCGTGGTGGTGGTGACCGTGCGGGTGTGCGTGTCCGTGCCCCATGCGTGTTCCTCCTGAATACCGCCGCCGTGCGCGGCTCCGAGGAGAATCGGCGCGGAAGGTGAACGTTGAACGACCTGCGGGTGATCCGCGGCTGCCGCCCGTCCTGCCCTAGCATGAAACCTAGGAACTCTAGGTTGCGGGAAGGCGGCCCATGCCCCGAGTGGGTCTCACCACGGACCGTGTCGTCGCCGCGGCCGCCGACCTGGCCGACGAGACCGGCTTCGAGTCGGTCACCGTCTCCGCGCTCGCCCGGCGCTTCGGGGTGAAGGACGCCAGCCTGTACACGCACGTGCGCAACCTCCAGGACCTGCGCGTCCGGGTCGCGCTGCTGGCCGGGGGCGAGCTGATCGAGGAGATCGCCGGGGCGGTGGCGGGCCGGGCCGGCAAGGAGGCGCTGGCCGCCTTCGCGGGCGCCTACCGGGCATACGCCCTGCGCCACCCGGGCCGCTACGCCGCCACGCAGATCCGCGTCGACCAGTCCCTGGTCGCCGACTCCCCCGCGCTGCGCCGTACCGCCGAGATCACCTACGGCATGCTGCGGTCCTACGGCCTCACCGAGCCCGACCTCACCGACGCCGTGCGCCTGCTGCGCAGCACCTTCCACGGGTACTGCGCGCTGGAGTCCTCCGGCGCCTTCGGCGCCCCGCGGGACGTGCGGGCGTCCTGGGACAAGGCGGTCGACGCGCTGCACGTGGCCCTGGAGAACTGGCCGCGCGCCTGAGCCCCAGGTCCAGGTGGCGGAGCCTTTTCCCGCGGTGACACCGCGATCCACTCGCGCCGAGGCATTGACAATCTATTCACGCACCGAGAGTCTGCATGACTATATGCAGGGGGCGTGAGCGTCTTCGTGTCGCCGGGCCGCGGCAGGACGACCAGCCTCCGAGTGATCAAGAAGCAGGAGGGCCTTGACCATGGCAGCGGTAGTCGAGAAGCACTCCATCGACGTCGTCCCGGACAGCGAACGGCACGGCACCGCCTTCAACCAGTTCACGCTCTGGCTCGGCGCGAACCTCCACATCACGGCCGTCGTCACCGGTGCCCTCGCCGTCGTCTTCGGTGGCGACGTGGTCTGGTCGCTGCTCGGGCTCGTGCTCGGCAACTTGCTCGGCGGCGCCGTCATGGCACTGCACTCGGCGCAGGGCCCGAAGCTCGGGCTGCCGCAGATGATCCAGTCCAGGGCCCAGTTCGGGGTGAAGGGCGCGGTCGTCCCGCTGCTCCTCGTGATCCTGATGTACGTGGGGTTCTTCGCCAGCGGCACCGTGCTCGCAGGTCAGGCCACGGCGCGGCTCACGCACACCGGAGACACGACGGGCATCATCGTCTTCGCGCTCGTCACGGGGGTCGTGGCGACGGTCGGCTACCGGGTCATCCACGTTCTCGGGCGGGTGGCGAGCGTGGTGTGCGCGCTCGCCTTCGTCTACCTGGGCATCCGGCTGTTCGACCAGGTCGACGTCGGGGCGCTGTTCTCGGACGCGCACTTCTCGCTGCCGATGTTCCTGCTCGCGGTGTCGCTGTCGGCCTCCTGGCAGCTCGCCTTCGGACCGTACGTCGCCGACTACTCGCGCTATCTGCCGCGGACCACCAGCGGCAGGGCCACGTTCTGGTGGACGCTCGCGGGCTCCGCGCTCGGCTCGCAGTGGTCCATGGCGTTCGGCGTGCTGGTCGCGGCGAGCGCCGGCGAGAGGTTCGTCGACAACCAGGTCGGGTACGTCGTCTCGCTCGGCGGAGCGGGACTCGCGGCCTCGTTCTTCTACTTCGTGATCGCCCTCGGCAAGCTCACCGTCAACGTCCTCAACACGTACGGCGGCTTCATGTCGATGGTGACGGGGATCAGCGGGTTCCGCGGGCAGCGGGAGCTGTCGCGGCGCGGCCGGGCCGTCTACATCGGCACCATCATGGTCGCGGGCACGGTCGTCGCGCTCGCGGGCAAGGACAGCTTCCTGACCTCGTTCAAGGACTTCCTGCTGTTCCTGCTGACGTTCTTCACGCCGTGGTCCGCGATCAACCTGGTCGACTACTACCTGATCTCCCGCGAACGCTACGACCTCCCCGCCCTCTTCGACCCGGACGGCCGCTACGGCGCCTGGCGCTGGGACGCGCTCGTGGTGTACGCGGTCGGGCTTCTCGCCCAACTGCCGTTCCTGGCCACCGCCTTCTACACCGGCCCGCTGGTCGGACCGCTCGGCGGCGCGGACATCTCATGGATCGTGGGGCTCGTGGTGCCCGCCGCCCTGTACTGGCTGCTCGCCCGGGATCGGGCAGGTGACCGGCCGCCCGGCGAGAAGACGGAAGACAGCCCTGCTCCGTTGGGCGCGCCGGCTCCGTGAGACGGTCCTCTCCGGGAGCGTTGCGAGGCCGGGGGGGAAGCGGGTCACTCCGGCGCGCGCACCTCGTCGTAGGTGGGCGTCGGACCGCCCGGGTCCTGGCCCGCCCGGATGGCGGTGGCCGTCTCCAGGGCGGCGCCCAGCGCCCGCCGGTAGAGCAGCGAGCCGAGGCTGACGCGGCGCACACCGAGGTCGGCGAGGTGCGCGAGGGTGGGTCCGGCGGGCGAGTACAGGACGTTGAGGGGCACGTCGAAGCGGGCGGCGAGGGCGGCGATGCGGGCGGGGTCGGTGAGCCCGGGGACGAAGACGCCGTCGGCACCGGCCTCGCGGTAGGCCACCAGGCGCCGCATGGTCTCCGCGGGGTCGCCGTCGCCCGACCAGTACGTGTCGGTGCGGGCGTTGACGAACAGGCCGGGGGCGGCCGAGCGGACGGCGGCGATCTTCGCGGCGTGCCGGTCGGCGGGCCCGAGGGCGTCCTCCAGGTTGATCCCGACGGCGCCGACCGCCGCCAGCTCCCGGGCGAACTCCCCCACCTCGTCCGGGTCGTCGCTGAAGCCGTCCTCCGCGTCGACCGAGAGCAGGAAGGGTGCCGAGCCGAGGGTGAGCGCCAGTCGCAGGGTCTCGTCGCGGGTCGCGGACGCCCCGTCGGGCAGTCCGGCCGCCGCCGCGACGCCGAGGCTGGTCGTGCCGACGGCGCCGAAGCCCTGCCCGGCGAGGGCGTGCGCGGAGGCGTGGTCCCAGGCGCACGGCAGCAGCAGCGGTTCACCGGCGCGGTGCAGGGCGGCGAAGGCGGTCGCGGTCACGCTCACGAGAGGTCGCCCACCGCGTCGGCGTAGTACGCGGACTCCGCCAGGTGCGTGGCGAGTTCGCGGAAGCTCCAGCCCTCGCCGGGCGAGTGGTCGAGCTGCTCGTCGGTGAGCGCGTCGAGGCGGTTGGCCCAGATCCGGGCGAGCCGGGTGAGGCGGCTGCGGGCCTCGTCGAGGTCCTCGGCGGTGAAGGCGGCGCGGTCCGCTTCCGTGGTGACCAGGGAGGCGTGCCAGTGGTCGGGCTGCGTCTCCTCCCCCGCCAGCCGGGCCTCCAGCTCCGCGAGGTGGTCGACCAGGTGGTCGGCGACCCGCCGGATCGCCTTGTGCGGGGTGTAGACGCGGCCGTCGACGTGGGCGGGCGTCCCGTCCCAGCGGGTCCAGCCGGCGGCCAGGGCCAGGACGTGGTCGACCATGCCGGTGACGGCGTCGGCGGGTGCGGTGACGGTGTTCGTGTCGCTCATGTCCCGAACGCTAGGAGCCCGTTGCTTCGGCCACGGCCGAAGTGTTCCGGGGGATCGGGGGTATCCGGCCTGCACCGGACTTCCCCATCTTCCCCGGGAGAGGTGACATGGCGAGCGCAGACAGGGACGACGACCGTCCGCGGCCGCGGTGGCAGGACAGGCTCTGGGCCATCGGTGGGATCGCGCTGGTCGTGGGCGTCGGGATACGACTGCTCATGAACGGCGCATCGGCGTGGCCGTCGGCCGTGGTGGGCGCGGTGCCGGCCGCCGCCTGGATCGTGTGGTGGGTACGCCGGCGGCGCGTGCGCGACGCCGGAGCGGTCGGTGCCCGACCGCAGGACGTGCCGGGCATGGAGCGGCAGATCCTCAAGGGCGGACCGGCGCCCCGGGACCCCGCACGGCGGCGGGCGCTGGCGGCGCTGGTCGACTCGCGCCAGGAGCGGCTGCGGCGCAACCGCTGGTGGGCGTTCCCCACTCTGGCGCTCATCTTCTTCGGTACGTCGGCCCTGTGGTTCGTCTCGGGTTCGGTCGGCGCCGGGAGCCTGACGCTCGGCCTGGCCATCGTGTTCATGGGCTGGCTGACCTGGTACAACCTCCGTTTCGACCGGCGTCTGTCGCAGATGCGCAGCCGGTTGCAGGACTGAGCGGCCCAAAGCCGGGCGTCAGGTCACCAGCCCGTGGCGGTAGGCGAAGACGACCGCCTGGACGCGGTCGCGCAGGTCGAGTTTGGTGAGGATGCGGGAGACGAAGGTCTTGACGGTCTCGGGGCTGATCACGAGGGCCGCGGCGATCTCGCTGTTGGACAGCCCGTCCGCGATCAGGCGCAGGACCTCCGTCTCCCGGGGGGTCAGCGGAATGTCCCGCGCGGTGCCCTCGGCGGGGCGGATCCGGGCCGCGTACCGGCCCACGAGGCGGCGCGTCACGTCGGGGTCGAGCAGCGCCGCGCCCATGGCCACGGTGCGGATGCCGTGCAGCAGCCGGTCCGGCGGCGCGTCCTTGAGCAGGAAGCCGCTGGCGCCCGCGCGCAGCGCCTCGTAGACGTACTCGTCCAGGTTGAACGTCGTCACCACGAGCACCTTCACGGGGTGCGCCACCCCGGCACCGGCGAGCAGGCGGGTGGCCTCCAGGCCGTCGAGCACCGGCATGCGGATGTCCATCACCACGACGTCCGGGCGCAGTTCGCGGGCCAGGTCGACCCCGGTCCGCCCGTCCCCGCACTCGCCGACCACCTCGAGGTCGGGCTGGGCGTCGACGATCGTCGCGAGCCCGGTGCGGATGAGTGCCTGGTCGTCGCAGATCAAGACCCGGATCGGCGCGCTCATGCCGTGCTTCCCCCGCTCCCGCCGGGTATCCGGGCCCGGACGACGAAGCCGCCGTCCGCCGGGCGGTCGGTGCTGAACTCGCCGCCCAGTACGTCGACCCTCTCCCGCAGGCCCGCCAGCCCCCGCCCGCTTCCGCCGGGGGACGCGGCCCCCGTGCCGGAGCCGTCCGTGCCGACCTCCACCGTGATCTCCCGTTCCCCGTGGCGCACCAGGACCGAGGTCCTGCCGCCGTGGTCGTACTTGAGGGCGTTGGTCAGGGCCTCCTGGACGACACGGTAGGCCACGAGGTCGGAGCTGCCGGTGGCCGCCGCCGGGGTGCCCTCCTCGGTGAACTCCACCGGCTGCCCGGCCCGGCGGGTCTGCTCGACCAGCGTGAGCACCCGGCCGACGGGTGGTGTCCTGGGCTCGCCGGTGCCGTGGTCGGGGTTGAGGAGGTCGAGCAGGTGCCGCAGGTCGGTGATGGCCCGCCGGCCGGTGTCGCTGACCGCGGCCAGGCTCTCGTCGAGCCGCTCGGGCGCGGCGGTCAGGTACCGGGCCGCCTCGGACTGCACGACCATCGCCGTCACGTGGTGGGTCACCACGTCGTGCAACTCGCGGGCGATGCGGGTCCGTTCGGCGTTGCGGGCGTCCTCGGCGACCCGGCTGCGGCGTTCGGCCTCCGCGGCCCGCGCGGAGCGCATCCACGCGCCGATGCCCCACGCCAGGGCGAGGATCAGGTAGAACGTCACGTACTCGACCAGCGTCTCGTCGCCGCCGCGCGCGTTCAGCCCGACGGCCATGGCCACGTACGCGAGGGTGGCGGCGACCTGCGTGGCACGCCGGTACTTCTCCTGGTGGGAGCCCGCGTTGATCAGCACGATCGGGAGCGCGGCGCCCGCGAACAGGTGGTAGCCGCGCAGTTGGTCGAGGGCGAAGCCGAGCGAGACCAGGGCGAGGCACAGGAGTGTCCACCGCCGGCGCACGGCCAGCGGGACGGACTGGAGAACGGCCGCCACCCCGGCCAGCGCGTCGGCGGGTCGGGTCGGCAGGCCGCCGATCTCCGTGCCCTGACCGCGGAGCGACGGCAGCAGCGACGCGACGAGCAGCAGCACCCCGAGCGGGAGGTCCCGGACCGTGACGTCGAGTCGACGCCACAGCTCCAGGACCCGTCGTCGATCGATCACCGGGGAAGTGTAGCGGCGGAGTTGGCGCCCGCGGCACGGCGCCGCGAGCCGAACGCCACGACGTTCCCGCGCCGGTGCGCCAGCCACAGGAACACCAGGGTCAGCAGCGCCCCGAAGCCCACCGAGTACACGCTGCCCTCCGGGCCGAAGTCGCCGCCGGTGAGCAGCTTGGGACCCGACATGGTGGCGTCCAGCAGGCCCTCGCTGTCGCCGTTGCCGGAGACGACGGTGCTGAAGATGCCGCCCGCGGCGAAGTTCCAGCCGAAGTGCACACCGATGGTCAGCCACAGGTTGCGGGTGGCGGCGTACGCCGCGGCGAGCATGAAGCCGGCCTCGATGGCGATGGCGAGGGCGCCCCACAGGGTGGCGTCCTCGTTGAGCAGGTGCATGAGGCCGAACGCGAGGCCGGTCAGGCCCAGTGCGAGGTACGTGCCGATGTGCTCCTCGATGATCCGGAACAGGACCCCGCGGAACACGACCTCCTCCGTCGCGGCGGCGGCGGCCATGAACCCGACCAGCCCGACCGCGCCCTGCACCGAGCCCAGTCCCTCGACCTCGTAGTGCCCGGAGGTGTAGAGGTTCACGATGACGGCCGAGAACATCCCGACGCCGATCAGCGTCCCCCAGCCCGCCTTGGCCGCGGCGGTGTCCAGGGCCACGTCCAGGGCCTCCCGGCGCTCGGTCCGCCGCACCACCCAGGCGTACACGAACACCACGAGCGCCACCGACGTGAGACCGACCACCAGCGTGAGCCAGTCGTTGTCCTTCACCGCCTGAACGGCGATGCCGCCGATGGCGTAGGCCACCAGCACGGCCAGGAACTGCCACACGAACCTCACGGGAACTCCTTCGTCGGGCCCGTGACTCGAGTGCCGCGGGACTGCACCGGACGCTACGGATCCGGCGGCCGCAGATCGTCACCTCACGGTGGACACCTGTCTGTAGCTCGCTCGGGGGACAAGGGCCCGTGGCCCCGCGGGACAGGTCGTAGCCTCGTGCCATGACCAGCGACTTCGCCGACGCCCTCGCCTCCGGCCCGCTCGTGCTGGACGGCGGGCTGTCCAACCAGCTGGAGGCGGCCGGGCACGATCTGGGCGACGCGCTGTGGTCGGCCCGGCTGCTCGCCGACGACCCCGAGGCGATCACGCGGGCCCACCTCGCCTACTTCGAGGCGGGCGCCGACGTGGTGATCACCTCCAGCTACCAGGCCACCTTCGAGGGCTTCGCCCGGCGCGGCATCGGGCGGGAGCGGGCCGCCGAACTGCTCGCGCTCAGCGTGGCCTCGGCCCGCGAGGCCGCCCGCCGGGCACGGACGGCCCGCCCGGAGCGCGCACTGTGGGTGGCGGCGTCGGCGGGCCCGTACGGGGCGATGCTCGCGGACGGCTCCGAGTACCGGGGACGGTACGGCCTCGGCAGGGGCGAACTGGAGCGCTTCCACCGCCCCCGCCTGGAGGCGCTGGCCGCCGCACGGCCCGACGTCCTCGCGCTGGAGACGGTCCCGGACACCGACGAGGCGGCGGCGCTGCTGAGGGCGGTGCGCGGGCTGGGCGTGCCCGCCTGGCTGTCGTACACGGTGGCCGGGGACCGCACCCGGGCCGGGCAGCCGCTGGACGAGGCCTTCGCCCTGGCCGCCGACGCGGACGAGGTGATCGCGGTGGGCGTCAACTGCTGCGCCCCCGAGGACGTGTCCGGCGCGGTCGAGACCGCCGCCCGCGTCACCGGCAAACCGGTCGTCGCCTATCCCAACAGCGGGGAGACGTGGGACGCGAAGTCCCGTGGCTGGCGGGGGCCTTCGTCGTACCCGGCCGAGCGGGTGCGGGACTGGCGGGAGCGCGGGGCGCGGCTGGTCGGCGGCTGCTGCCGAGTGGGCCCGGAGACGATCGCGTCGATCGCGCGGTCCCTGTCCCGGGAGTGAGCGGTACGGCGTGTGCCAAGATTGCCGTGAACAGGCGTTCGGGGGCGGCGGCGGGTTCGGCGGGGGGACGGCATGGGACGCGGGGAGCGGACGGGACACGGGGCGGCACCGGGGGTGCTGGTCGCCGCCGCGGTGGTCGGGACGCTGTCCGTCGCCGCGCTCGCGCTGCGGCCCGCGGAGGGGTTGCTCCACTCCGGCCGGGGTCCGCTCGGTCACTGGGGTTTCGTGGCGATCGGGGCGTCCGTCGCCTGGACCTTCGGGGCCTGGACGGTCGTACAGCGTCTTCGCTCCCGTTTCGGCGCCGATCGCCTTTCGCTGCCGCCGGGTGAGGAGCGGCTGCGGGAAGCCGCCGCGCCCCTGCTGCTCGCCGCGACGGGCGTCATCGGCCTCCTGGCCCTGGTCCTGCACCGGTTCTCCACCGGCGGCAGCACGACCGGCCCGCCGCCGCCCCTCGCGACGCGACCGGCGCCCTCACCGACCCTCGTCACTCTCCCGCCCGGGCAGCCGCACAGCTCGACGGACCATTCCTCCCTGCCGCTGTACCTCGTGCTCGCGCTGCTGGCCGCGGTCGCCGTCGTGCTCGTCGTGGTGGCCGTCGTACGGCGGCTGCGGCGGTTCGGCCTGCGGGTGCCGCAGCGTCCCGGACCGCAGGGCACCGCCGCGCAGGACGACGACGCGCGGCTGCTGCTGTCCGCCGTGGACTCGGGCCGCCGCGCCCTGGCCGGCCAGGACGACGACGCCCGGGCGGCCGTGATCGCCTGTTACGCCGCGATGGAGGAGGCTCTCGCGGCGTCCGGTGTACCGCGGCACGCCTCCGACAGCCCCGCCGACCTGCTCACCCGCGCCGCCGGTACGGGCTTCGCCCCGGGTCCGGCCGCGCCGCGTCTCACCGCGCTGTTCCGCGAGGCCCGTTACTCCTCGCACCCGATGCACGGCTCGCACCGTAAGGCCGCGGCGGACGCCCTGGAGGAGATCGCCTCCCTGCTCCGGGACCGTGACGCGGACGCGGACGCGGGCCGGGAGACGGGGCGGTGAACCGGCCCGCGGAGGAGACCTCGGTGGCGAAGACCTCAGTGGTGGAGACATCAGTGGTGGAGACATCAGTGGCCAGGACCTCGGAAGACGACATGCTCAGCCTGCCGCGGCTCGGGCTGCTCGGCGGCGCGGTCGCCGGCTCGGGCGTCCTGCTCGTCCTGCTCTTCGACGGCCCCGTGGCCGCCGGTGCCCTGGTGGCCCTGCTCGTCGCCGTGGCCGTGCTCGCCGCCCGGTACGTCGCCGGGGCGGGCGCCCTGGACTCGGCGTACCGCGACGAGGTGCGGCTGCTGCGGACCCGGGCCCCGGGCATGGGCGAGTGGCGGCGGAACGTGGGCACGTCCACCGGCCCCGACGGCGCCCTCTACTACCGTGCGGTGCTCCGGACCGAGCTGCGCCGCCTGTACGCGGCCGCGCTCGCCGAGCACCACCACGTGTCCCTGGAGCACCAGCCCGAGCGGGCGGCCGAACTGGTCGGCCCCGAGCTGTGGCCGTGGCTCGGCCCCGTGCCACCGGGCACCGGACCCGACGGCGAGGTGCCCCTCGACGTACTGCGCCGCCTCGTCGACCGCCTCGAGGCACTCGGCTCACCCCGTACTCCCGGCGCCCACACCCCCAGCACCAGCACCCGCACCCGCAACCCCCGCACCGGTAAGGACCAAGCGACGTGACGACTACCTCCACGCCCCAGCTCCGCACCGCCGAGCAGGTCGGCGAGCAGGCCGGTGCCGTACTGCGCGAGATCGGCCGTGCGGTCGTCGGCAAACCGGACGCCCTGGAACACGTGATGCTGGCCGTGCTGGCGGGCGGTCACGTCCTCGTCGAGGACCTGCCGGGACTCGGCAAGACGCTCCTCGCCCGGTCCTTCGCCACCACCCTCGGCCTGGACTTCCGGCGGATCCAGTTCACGCCCGACCTGCTGCCCTCCGACGTCACCGGGACGCCGCTGTACGACCAGCGCTCCGGCGAGATGGTGTTCCACCCCGGCCCGGTCTTCACGCACCTGCTGCTCGCCGACGAGATCAACCGGACGCCCCCGAAGACCCAGGCCGCGCTGCTGGAGGCGATGGCCGAGTCGCAGGTGACCGTGGACGGCGAGACCCGGCCGCTCGCCGACCCCTTCCTGGTGATCGCGACCGCCAACCCGGTGGAGTACGAGGGCACCTACTCGCTGCCCGAGGCGCAGCTCGACCGGTTCCAGCTGCGGGTGCGCATGGGGTATCTGGCCGCGCGGGAGGAGCTGGCGATGCTGCGGGCCCGGATCGACCGGGCCGCGCCCGAGGCCGTACTGGAAAGGCTCGCCGGGCCGGACGACGTCGTGGCGTGGCGGGCCGTCGTGGAGCGGGTGGAGATCGACGACGACCTGCTGGAGTACGCCGTCGCGCTCGTCGGCGCGACCCGCGACCACCCGCAGATCAGCATCGGGGCCTCGCCGCGCGGCGGACTCGCCCTGGTCCAGCTCGCCCGCGCCCGCGCCGTGCTGGACGGCCGCGACTACGTCGTCCCGGAGGACGTCAAGGGCCTCGCGGTGCCCGCGCTGGCCCACCGGGTTTCGCTGCGGCCGGAGTTGTGGGTGCGCGAGATGTCCACGGACGACGTGCTGCGCGAGATAGTCGACAGTGTGGATACGCCGACGACGCGGCGTACGGCCGCGGCCTCGTCGTGACCGCGCCCGCGCCGCGCCCGGCACCGGCTGTCGCGCCGACTCCCGTGCCCCGGCCGAGCCCGGCGGTGGTCCGCGCCCTGGAGGGGCGCACCGCCCCGACGCAGCCACCGGCACCGCCGCCCGGTGGCCCGCGCCCGAGCGAGCGCACCCTGCGCCTGCTGACCGTCGCGGTCGTGGCACTGGCCGCCGCGCTGGTCACCGGCCGGGCGTGGCTGCTGGCACTCGCGGCGGCACCGCTGGTCCTGCTCGCGCTGGCACTGCCCCGCGCCCACGCCCGCCGCGTCGAGACGTCCACGACCGTCGAGCCGGGGCGCTGCTTCGAGGGTGACACGGTCACCCTCCGCATCGCGCTGGCCCACGACGGCGAGGCCGTGCGCCTCGACCCCGGTGTCACGCTCGGTCCCGGCCTGCGCCTCGACGAGGTCGTCGTCGGCCCGTCCACGGTGACGCTGCGCCACACCGCGCTGCACTGGGGCCGCTGGTCGCTCGGCCCGGTGGACGTCGACGTGTACGACCCCGGCGGCACCGTCCGGCGCACCGTACGCGTCGAGGCGGCCGAGGTGGCGGTGTTCCCGCGCGCCACGCAGGCCCGGTTCACGCCGATCCCGGTGCGGCTGCCGCAGCGGCTCGGCGAGCACGCCTCGCCGCAGTCCGGGGAGGGCGTCGAGGTCATCGGGGTGGGCCCCTGGGTCCCCGGGGAGCGGCAGCGGCGCATCCACTGGCCGTCGACGACCCGGCGCGGGGCCGTGCAGTTGCACCGGTTCGCGGCCGAGCGGGCCGCCGACACCGTGATGCTCGTCGACGCGTTCGGAGACGTCGTCGACCCGGTGACCGGACTGTCGTCCCTGGACGAGACGGTGCGGGCCGCCGCCGGGCTCGCCCGGGCCTATCTGCGCACCCACGACCGGGTCGGCGTCGTCTCCACCGGCGGCACCACGCGGTGGCTGGCGCCGGGCACCGGGGACGCGGCGTTCTACCGCATCGTGGAGAGCGTCCTGGACGTCCGCAAGGACCGCGCCTTCGGCGGCGACGGACTCGAACGGGTCCCGCCGCCCGCGCTTCCGGAGGGAGCCCTGGTGTACGTGTTCACGCCGCTCAGCGACGCACGGATCCTGGAGGTGCTGCGGGACCTCCAGGCGCGCGGGCGCCGCCCGGTCGTCGTGGAGATACCGAGCGGGGACCCGGTGGTGGAACCGGGCGACGAGGCGGGCGAGTTGGGGCTGCGGCTGTGGCGCGCGGAGCGCGACGCGATGCGGTTCGCCCTGCGCGACAGCGGGGTGCCGGTCCTGCGGCACACCGAGGGCGAGTCACTGGATCTGGCGCTGGCGCCGCTGCTGGCGGGGCGGGTCGGCGGAAGGGGGCGCGCGGGATGACGGCGCTGGACACGCGGGTCGGCGTCCGTGAGTACCTCGGCTACTGGATCGGCACCGTGCCGGTACGGGTGCTGGGGGCGGCGGCGGTCGTGACGGCCTGGCGGCCGTGGGCGACGGTGGACACGGCCGGGGAGGCCGTGCCCTTCGTCTGCGCGGTCGCCTTCGCGCTGTGGGCGGCGCCCTCGCTGGACCGGCGGCCGTCGGTGGAGGCCGTCTGGTGGTCCTACCGGCTGCTGCGCCACCGGACGACGCTGCTGGCGTCGGGCGTCGTGGTGGTCGCGGCCTTCAGGGAACCGGCCTGGTGGGAGGGCGCTGGTGTGGTCGCGCTGTCGGTGGCCTACCTGGTGACCAGTGAGACGTGGCCGTGGCGATGGGGCCGTGGGACCGCCCGGGTGTGGGGCGAGGCGGTAGCGGCGTGCGCCGGCGCGGGTGTGGTGGCGGCCGCGGCGGCGGTTCCGGTGTCCGGGACGGGCTCCGGGCTGGGACGGTTGATCGCCGCCGCGGCGGTGGCGGGCCTGGCGGTGGCCGGCGGCGCGGTACTGCGGGCCCGCTGGCGGAACGATGCCCCGAAGTCCCGAGTTCCGGGGAACTGAGGGGCAACGGGATTTCCCGTTCGGCAGCGGGAGAATCCCCGTCGCGAAACCCTTCGGACGGCCATCCGTTAATTCGGTCGCAAGACATTCACACTCTGTCAATTTCCGTCCCAGCCCTTCATATGACGGCTGGTAGCGTGCCCAACGCTTCACCCCCACAGAACGAAGTAACCGATCTTTGGATTTCACTTCATGACTGGTACGCCAGAGGAAACCCCCACGAACACCTTCACCCCGGGCGGACGGCGCAGGCACCGCCGGGCGAGAGTGAGCCGCATCGGCGCCCGCCGGGCCCTCGTGCTCGCGATGGCCGTGCCCGTGGCCTCCGCCACGCTGGCCGGAACCTCGGCCTTCGCCGCCGACGACAGCTCCCCGCGACCGCAGGGCATCTCGGTCGACGACCTCGCCGCCGACGACGCGCAGTTGGTCAAGAACCTCAACGAGCGCCTCGCCGACGAGCGCCTGGGCAACGATGTCAGCGGCGTCGTGCTCGACGCCGACTCGGACACCGCCCTGTGGGACCACAACGGCTCCACCGCCCTCATGCCGGCCTCCAACGCCAAGCTCGCCACGGCCACCACGGCCCTGACGCTGCTGGGCGCGAACCACGAGTTCACCACCAAGGTCGTGTACGGCGAGGGCACCCTCACCCTCGTCGGCGGCGGTGACCGCACCCTCACGAGCGAGGACGTGGCCGGGCTGGCCAAGACCGCCGCCGACGGCCTCAAGGCAGCCGGCCGCACCGACGTCCAGGTCCGGGTGGACGACAGCCTGTTCGCCGATCCGAGCCTCGCCGAGGGCTGGAACGAGGGCTACTACCCCACCGAGATCGCGCCGGTCCGTTCACTCGTCGTCGACGGCGCCGCCGTCCAGGACACCTCGATCGACGCGGGCAAGGTCTTCGCGAAGCAGCTCGCGGCGCAGGGCATCACGGTCGACGGCGAGGTGTCCCGCACGACGGCGAAGCAGTCCGACGTCCCGGTGGCCCAGCACAAGTCGGCGCCGCTGTCGGACATCGTCAAGAAGATGCTCAAGACCAGCGACAACAACATCGCCGAGACCCTGCTCCGCATGACGGCCGTGGAGCTGGGCAAGCCGGGCACCTTCGAGGCCGGTACCGCGCTGGTCCGCCAGGTGCTCAGCTCGTACGGCATCTCCCTCGACAACTTCGAGATGCACGACGGCAGCGGCCTCTCCCGCGCCGACCGCATCCCGGCCGCCACCCTCGCGCAGCTCCTCGACGCGATCACGGAGTCCCCCGCGCTGGGCTCGATCCTGGAGGGCCTGCCGGTCGCCGGCGAGGCCGGTGCCAGCCTGGGCCCGGAGTGGGGACGCTTCGACGACCCCGACTCCGAGTGCGCCGTCGGCAAGGTGCACGCCAAGACCGGCACGCTCACCGGTGCCATCGCCCTCAGCGGGGTCACCCGGACCGACGACGGCGACTGGCGGATCTTCTCCTTCATCGAGAACAACTCGACGGCCGACCCGAGCGACATCAAGGACGCGATGGACGGCCTCGCCGCGACCGTGAACGGCTGCTGGGCCTGACGCGCCGCACGTGACGGAGCGTGGAGATCCGGTGAAGGCCCCCGAGGGCAGACGGGTGTGCCCCGTCAGTCCGCAGGGACGCCGCACTCGAACCACACGACCTTGCCGGGCTCCCGCTCCGCCACACCCCACTTGTCCGCCAGCTCCGACACCAGCAGCAGCCCGCGCCCGCCCTCGTCCGGCCCACCGGATTCCAGGGGCACCGCCGGCACACCGTCCCCGCTGTCGTGGACCTCGACACGTACGCCGTCCCCGCGGGGCAGCAGCCACAGCCGCAGCAGGAAGCCCCGGCCGGGCGGTACGCCGTGCAGCAGGGCGTTGGTCGCCAGTTCGCTGACGCACAGCACCACGTCGTCCGCGCGCCCGCGCACGCCCCAGTCCGCGAGCGCCTCCCTCGCGAACGCCCGCGCGGCGGGAACGGACCGACGCTCACGGCGGTAGAGGCGCTCACGTGGGGACGGGGGTGGAGTTTCACTGTTCACGTGACGAGGGTCACGCTCCGTGGTCATGATGGGACAGTGCGCATGGCCGTACAGCCGGTCTGTACGGGTGCGCGTTGGTGAACGTACGCGCACGGGTGGGGAGTTCGACCTCATGGGCACGACGACACGGAGGAACGCCTCCGCGATGAAGATGGTGGGCGCGCTGCTCGCCCTCTACCGGCAGGCGGCGGGACACACCCAACGGTCCCTGGGCGAGCGCTTCGTCATCGGCGAGCAGCAGATCGCCTCGATCGAACAGGGCCGCCGACCGCTGAAGCCGGATCTCGCCGAGCAGCTCGACGAACTCCTCCAGACCAAGGGGGCGTTGTCGACCGCGTTGAGCAAGATGCCGGAGGTGGATCTGGTCCCGTTGTGGGCGGAGGAGTTCCTGGACCGGGAGCGGGAGGCCATTGCCATCTCCGTCTACGACAATCTGGCCGTACCCGGCCAGCTCCAGACGGAGGGGTACGCGCGAGCGGTCTTCCGCAGTCGCGTTCCCGTTTACGAGGAGGACGAGATTGAACTGCGGGTGGCGACCCGCATGGACCGCCAAGAGATCCTGCAGCGCAAAGTGCCGCCCACCACGAGCTTCGTGATCTGGGAGGCCGCCCTGCGGGACCGACTGGGCGGAAGAGAGGTCTACGCAGAACAGATTCAGAAACTGCGCGCACACGCGGAGATGCCGGGAATCACGCTCCAAGTACTGCCGCTCGGACGCACCTCGCATGCCGGACTCGACGGGGCGTTCGTCCTGATGGAAACACCCGAGTACCAGCGGCTCGCCTACATGGAGACACAGCGTGGCAGCCATCTGATCGCCGACCCCGAAGGGGTGGGGATCCTGACCCAGAAGTATGCGATGCTGCGGACGCAGGCCCTCAACACCGAGGAATCAAGGGCCCTGTTGGACCGTCTTCTGGGAGAAGCATGAGCGACACCGCACTCAAGTGGTTCAAGTCAACCTACAGCGGCAGCGAAGGCGGCCAGTGCGTCGAGGTCGCCCAAGAACCCACCGCCGTCCACATCCGCGACTCCAAAGCCCCGCAGGGACACGTCACCGTCGGACCAGACGCCTGGGCCGCGTTCCTCGGGGCCCGGTGACGTCGGCCTTCCACAGGTCGTACTCGGCGTCCAGCGGGCCGTGGGCCGTGTGCGGGGCGCCGTCTCCGAAGACCCGTACGGGATGCGCGGTGTCCCACGTCTCCCACCCGGGGTCGCCGGTCTCCACGAACCGCACCCACGCCCCGTGCATCGCGTCGGCCAGCTCCTGCGGCGCCCCCTCCCCCGCGAGCCTGCGTGCGTCGGGGCCGTCGCCGGAGTCGAAGACGAAGCCCAGCTCCAGGGCGTGGCAGGCGCCGAGGTCGGGCAGGTTGGACGGCCAGGCGAACTCGTAGACGTGCGAGGAGGCGGGACGCGCGTCGGCCACACGGTGCATCGGGATGCGCAGCAGGTGGTCGGTGACCAGCTGGCCCACGGTCTCGGCGGTCCCCGCGTCGGGGCGCAGCGCGCGGTAACCGCGGATCACCTCGTTGCCGCAGTGGCAGCGGGCGCGGGCACCCGCGAGGGCCACCGCGCCGAGCCGGTCGACGCGTTCGACCAGGCCGCCGGGGACCAGCCAGAGCCGGTACTCGTCGCGGGTCCAGCCCAGCATGAGGTCGACGCCGGGTGCCGCGTCGCCGTCGACGAGCGCCTCCAGGGGGTCGCGGGGCAGCACGTCGCCGTCGACGACGAGGCCGAACCCGGGGCCGCCGAGTACGGGGCTGCTGAAGCGCCCCACCTCGGCCTGGGCGCGCAGCAGCTGGTCGCGGTCGGCGGCGGCGAAGGCCTCGGCGGTGGCGGGGATCTTCAGCCGGGAGGCCATGCGGCGGACCATGCGCCGTACCTTGTCGCGGTCGGTGGCCTCGGGCGCGCCGCTCTGGAGCACGGCCCGTCGGAACAGGCCCTGGGCCGCGGGCGCGGCGAGGAGCGCGCCGGTGCTGATGGCGCCCGCGGACTGCCCGGCGACGGTGACCCGGTCGGGGTCGCCGCCGAAGGCCGCGACGGAGTCCCGCACCCACTGGAGGGCGGCGATCTGGTCGCGCAGGCCGGCGTTGGCGGGGGCGTCCGGGAACAGTCCGTAGCCCTCCACACCCAGTCGGTAGTTGATCGACACGCAGACCACGCCGTCCCGGGCGAAGGTGCTGCCGTCGTAGACCGGTACGGCGGAGGATCCCCTGGTCAGCGCGCCGCCGTGCAGCCAGACCAGGACCGGCAGGCGGGCGCCGGGGCCGGGCTCGGGGGTCCAGACGTTGAGGTTGAGGCAGTCGTCGCCGGGGATCACCGGGTCGGACAGGTAGCGGGCGAAGGCCTCGGAGTACGGCGGTTTCGGGGCCGTGGGGCCGAAGGAGCCCGCGTCGCGGACGCCGTCCCAGGGCTCAGGGGGCACGGGCGGGCGGAAGCGGCCCGGTCCGAAGGGGGGCGCCGCGTAGGGGATGCCGCGAAAGACCGCGACACCGTGCTCGTACCTGCCGCGTACCGCGCCGTGAACCGTTCCGACCACGGGGTTCGTCTGGCCTGACCGCATGCGCCCACCAGCCCTTCGCCGCACTCTCGTACCGCTCAAGGCATAGCGCCGCGCGACCGGGGATCTATTCCGGGAGGCCCCTGTCGCCACGGCTGGGGGACAATGGAGACCACGCACGCGATGCGCGACCGAGGAGGCTGCCGTGACGGACGCACCCGTAAGGATCGCCGAGGCCGACGGGCAGCACGCGGTGCTGGCCTTCTCCGGGGACCTGGACGCGCCCGCGCTGGTCGTGCTGGAGGAACTGCTCCTCGACCCGCGGCTGCGGGAGCCGAGGGCCTGGACCCTGGAGATGAGCGGCCTCGACCACATCGACCTGGCCTGCGCCTACGCGCTGCTGCGGACGGTGACCCGCACGCCGGAGCCGGTCGCCCTCACCGTGCGCGGTGCCCGCCCGGCCGTCCACCGGACACTGCGGCAGGCCGGTCTGGACACGGTGGCGGCCTTCACGGCGTAACCGGGCCGCCGGGTCAGCCGCCCACGTCCACGTGGTTGTCGGGGGCCCCGTCGCCGAACGGCGGCAGGTCGCCGCGCTCGACCGGCGTGGCGGGCGCGGGTTCGGCGGAGGGCAGGAGGCGGTCGGTCTCGGCGGCGTCGGGGCGGTGGGCGGCGAGGGCGGCCGCGCGCAGGACGTCGCGCGGTACGGCGTCCGTCTCGGCGGAGACGCGTACGACGTGCCCCTCCTCGGGCAGCGCGTACTCGTGGCGTCCGGCACCGGTGCGGTACCAGGCCTTGCCGTCGCGCTCGCAGGTGGTGTGCTCGCCGGACATGTCGCCGACGGGCTGCTCGGGGCAGGTGCCGGCGGTGATCGTGCCCCGGTCGACGGCGAGCCGCAGCAGCGCGTTGGTCCCGCCGTCGACCCAGGTGGCGGAGAAGCCGTCGTCGCCGAGGACGCCGACGGACTGCTGGGCGAGGGTGAAACCGGGGGCCTCCGTGACGTAGACCAGTTCGGGGGCCACGCCCATCGCCTGGGCTCGGACCCGGAGTTCGCCCGCGCCGGTGTCGGGGGCCGCCGCGGCCGGGGTGGCCGCCGAGGGGGAACCGGGTGCACCGCCCGCGCCGGCCTTCTCGGAACCACACGCGGTGAGCAGCAGCGGGGTCAGCAGCAGCACCGGCAGGACGCGCACGTGACGAATCATGCGGCCATCCTGCCGTACAGGTGTTCCACGGGACGTGCTCTCAGCCGGCCTCGGCCGCGTCCGGCGCGTCAGGGCCGTCTCCGAGGACCCGCTCGGCGATGCCCGGCAGCGATTCGGTCAGGACGGCGGGCCGGGGTGGCCGGGTGAGCAGGGAGAGCGTGACCTGGCCCGGTACCGGGGAGGGCAGGAGCCGGTCTCCCGCCCGGGCCCACCAGCGGGCGGCCAGGAGCGGCACCAGGGCCGGGGTCCGGCGGTGGCGGGCGATGCGTAGCGCGGCCTCGATGGTGGGGCCGGGCCGCGGGGCGGCGCCGAGTGCGGAAAGCCTGGCCCGGACCGCCTCGCCGGACAGGTCGATCGTGGAGTACAGCACGGTCCGGCCCGCCAGCGGCCGCTTCCCCGCGCGCGGGGGAGCCGCCCCCTCGGGCAGGAACAGGACCAGCGGCGAGACTCCGAGGAGGGTGCCCTGCACCCCCCGGGGCAGGTTGGTCTGGTCGGCGATGGTGATGACGGCGGCGTCCAGCAGACCGTCGTGGACCTGCTGGACCAGCGCCGGCCCGTGGTCGATGCCGGGGTGGACGGTCACGCCGGGCAGTTCGGCGTCCAGGGCGGTGAACACGATCGGGGAGAGGGCCTGGATCGTACCCACGGCCAGCGAGGGGGCGTCGGTGGCGGCGAGGACCTGGTCGGGCAGCGCGTCCAGCTCGGCCAGCAGCCGGGCGGCCCGACGAGCCAGTTCCCGTCCGGCCGGGGTGGGCCGGGCGCCCGTGGTATCGCGCTCGAACAGGCGGGTCCCCAGCCGGCGTTCCAGGGCCGACAGGCGGCGGGACGCCGAGGGCTGGGTGGTGAGCAGCTCCTTGGCGGCCGCACCGACCGAGCCGTGGCGGGCGACCGCCTCGGTCAGCGTCAGGTCCTCGACGCTCAGGCGGGGGGTCATGCCCGCAGTGTATGAGCGGGGCGCGTCAAGCGCTCCCTACCTGCCGTGAGGTCGCCCGCGCAGGATCGGGGACATGCGAAGAGGACCTCTGCTGCTGTTGACCGCGATCACGTTCGTGACCTGGATCGGGACCCGTATGACCGCGGTCGCCCTGCCCCTGGTCGCGCTGGCCGAGACCGGCGGGGCCTGGGCCACCGGGCTGGTCGGCGGGACGGCCGGGCTGCCGCTGCTGACGGTGGGCTGGTGGGGCCGGGGGCTGCGTGACCGCCTGACCTCCGGTCGGGCGCTGGCCGGGGTGATGGCCGTGAACGCCGCCGGTCTGGCCGTGGTTCCGGTGGCGGCCCTGGCCGGGCAGATCGGCGCGGTCACGCTGTGCGCCTCCGGCCTGGTGACCGGGGCGGCGGGCGCGCTGCTGGGACCGGCGGAACGGGCGCTGGTGGCCGACCTCGCCGACGGGTACGTGGCCCGGGGCGGCAGGGCGGGACCGGCCCGCTGGCTGGCCTGGCAGGATCTCGCGCACCGGGTGTCGATGATCTTCGCGCCGCCCGCCGGGGCCTGGCTCGTCGTCGCCTGGGGAGTGCGGCCCCTGCTGTGGTGCGAGACCGTCGTCGTCGCGCTGGCGGCCGGGGCGATGCTCGCGGTGCCCGCGGCCCGGCGGCACGAGCGGGCCCCGTCCGACGGGACGACCGCGGGAGTCTCCGCGCTGGACGTCCTGCGGTCCCGCCCCCAGATCGCCGCGGGGGTGCTCATGGCCGGAGTCGGCGGGCTCTGCTGGTTCGGGTTCACTCTGGGCCTGGCCGTGCTCGGCGTCGAGCACGGCCGGCCCGGCGTGCTGATCGCCGCCGGGGTGAGCGGGTACGGAATCGCCTCCGTGATCGCCTCGCTCCTGGTCCCACTGGTCATCGACCGCCTGCCCCGCCCACCGCTGATGGTGTTCTCCTGGGTCGCGCTCGGGGCCGCCTTCGTCCTGTTGCCCCGGGCGGCACCGGATGTGGCGGGCGTCTCGGCGCTGGCAGCCGTGGCCGGGGCGGCCACGCCGTGGGGGATCGCGGCGCTGAACACCCTGATCGGTGAGCAGACCGCCGGGGCCGAACGCAGGGCGGCGTTCACCATGGAGACCGTCCTGCATTCGGGCGGGGCCTCACTGGGCCTGCTGGTCGGTGGCGTGCTCATCGGGTGGGCCGGGGCCGGGCCGGTCCTCGTGGCGACCGGCTGCGCGCAGATCCTGGCCGGGGCGGCCGGGGCGCTGTGGCTGCGCGGGGCGGGGTCGGGCCGGGCGGCCGGGGAGGTCCGGTGCCCGGAGACTAAGGCCGCTGGGCGGCGGCGTCCTTCGTCAGTCTGACGGCCTGGCGCAGGCTGAGGCCGGGGGTTGTCTCGCGCAGGGTCTTGACGGCGCGGACCGAGTCGACGGGGCCCTCGTGACCGGCCGCGGCGAGGCGTTCGTGCACCCAGCGGGCGAGCAGTGCGGCGTCGGGCTCCGCGGCGGACTGCTCGACCAGGGCGGCGGCGCGCTCCAGTCCGGGCCGTTCCTCCGGCGTCGCCTCGGCGAGCGCCTGACGGATGCGGTGGGCGACGACGTCCGTGTCGCGCAGGACGAGGACGTTGAGTTCCGGTGGGGCGAGTCGTCCGAACATGCGGCCATGATCGGCCGTGCACCGGGTCGCGTTCAACGGACTTGAGCAGCTTCTGAGGCGGGCGGTGCCGCGTCCGGGTGTCCGTTTCCTTCAAGACCCGGTGCGCGCGCCCTGTCTACGGTGGCCCCATGACCGCACGATTCAACGCCATCGGCCTCGTCGTCTCCGACATGGCCGCGTCCGTGACCTTCTACCGCCGGCTCGGTTTCGCCTTCCCCGAGGGCGCCGGGAAGGAGCCGCACGCCGAGGCGGAACTGCCGGGCGGGATCCGGCTGTTGCTCGACACCGAGGAGTCCGTCCGGTCCTTCACGCCCGGGTGGGAGCCGCCGGCCGGGGGCGGGCGGCACTCGCTCGCCCTGCTGTGCGACACACCAGACGAGGTGGACGCCTTCTACGCGGAGCTGACGGGTGCCGGGTGCAAGGGCGAGCGCGAGCCCTGGGACGCCCCCTGGGGGCAGCGGTACGCCGTCGTCAACGACCCGGACGGTCACGGCGTCGACCTGTTCGCGCCGCCAGGGGCTGTCTGACAATTCGCGTCGTCGCCCGAAGGGCGGCAGACGGGAATTGTCAGACAGTCCCTAGCCCCCGCGCAGTAGCTCGCCGGGGGTGGCTCCCGCCAACTCCCGTACGTCCCGGGTCAGATGTGCCTGGTCCGCGTAGCCGGTGCGGGCGGCCGTCTCGGCGAGCGGCGTGCCGTCCCGGGCCAGGGCGAGGGCGCGTTGCAGCCGCAGGACGCGGGCCAGCGTCTTGGGGCCGTAGCCGAAGGCCGCCAGGGAGCGGCGGTGCAGGCGCCGGGCTCCGATGCCGAGCGCGTCGGCGGTCGCGGCGACCGGGCGGCCCGCGTCCAGGGCGGCGACGACCCGGGCAAGGAGCGGGTCCGGGGGCCCGGCCTCGCCGGCGCGGGACAGCGCGGCCTCGTCCAGGCCGGTCGCCGGGTCGGGGGCGGCGTTCACCCGAGCGGCCAGCCGCCTCGCGCGGGCGGCCTACCAGAGGTCGGTCAGCTCGACACGCCGGTCGCGCAGGGCGTCGGCGGGGACGCCGAGGAGGGCCGGCGCGGTGCCGGGGTAGAAGCGGACGCCTGCCCAGGCGCCCGCGCCGCCCTCGGTGACGTGGGCCCGCGTGTCGGGGCCAGCGACCAGGAGCCGGCCGTCGTACCAGAGCAGATCCATGCAACCGTCGGGAAGGACCCGCCCGGGGCCGGACCCGGACGGGGTGTTGGTCCACACCACCGCCCCGCTCAGCCGGGACGCCCGCTCCGCGTACACGCCTGCCAGGTTACGCCGGGGCCGGGACCCGGTACTCCTGCGGGCTGACGCCGTACGTCCGTTTGAAGGCGGTGGACAGGGCGAACGCGCTGCCGTAGCCGACCTGGCGGGCGATGGCGCCGAGGGTGTCCGCGCTGTCGCGCAGCCGGTCGGCGGCCAGGGCGAGGCGCCAGCCGGTGAGGTATCCCATGGGCGGTTCGCCGACCAGGTCGGTGAAGCGCCGGGCGAGCGCGGCACGGGAGACCCCGGCCTCGGCGGCGAGGGACGCGACGGTCCAGGGGTGCGCCGGGTCGTCCTGGAGCAGCCGCAGCGCCCGGCCGACGACCGGGTCGCCCAGCGCCCGGTACCAGGCGGGTGCCTCGGCCGAGGGCCGGGCGAACCAGGCCCGCAGCGCGGCGATGACCAGCAGGTCCAGGAGCCGGTCCAGGACGACTTCCTGGCCCGGCTCGTCCCGCGTGACCTCCGCCATCAGCAGCGGGGTGAGGGGGTTGTCCCACGCCTCGCCGGTGAGGGACAGCAGCGGGGGCAGCGCGTCGAGGAGGCGGCCGCCGATCTCGCCCCGGACCAGGTAGGTGCCGATGAGGAGGACCGCCTCGCCGTCGGCGCGGTCGCCCCAGGTGCGCACGCCGAGGTCCATCGAGCCGTTGAGGGGCCGTCCGTCGGGGTAGCTGCACGCGCCGCCCGGCAGGATCACCGCCTGCGGGGCGGTGCCGGGGTCGTCGGCGCAGACGTACGGGTCGGGGCCGCGCGCGATGGCCAGGTCCCCGGCCCGCAGCCGCAGCCGCTCCCCCGTGTCCGGCACGATCCAGGCACCGCCGCGGACCATGAGCATCACGGTCAGCGGCGCCCGGTCCTCGACGCGCACGGCCCACGGCGGGTCGAAACAGGCGCGGATCATGAAGGCCCCGCGGGCCCGGGGGCCTTCCAGCAGTCCGGCGAGTGCGTCCACGGTGCCAGTGTCCCGGTCGGGTCCGCGGGACGTCACCGAGGGGTGCCCCGGACCTCCTCACTCCGTCGCGACGGCCGCGTCGAGCGCTCTCCTGGCCGCCGCGACGACCGTGCCGTCGGTGACGAAGTGGGTGTCGTCCTCGGCGGAGGTGCCGCCCGCGCCGAGCGGCACCCAGCCGGCCGCGCGCCGGGGGGTCGCCCGGGACTTGGCGGACAGGTGCACCGAGCGGGCGCCCGCCGCGAGCAGACCGGCGATGTCGCCGGTCCTGACTCCGCCCCCGGCGGCCACGTCGAGCCCGGGGTTCGCCGCGGCCATCGCGGCCAGTACGGCGCTCCCCTCGATCGCGGTGGGCGCGCCGCCGGAGGTGAGGACGCGGGTGATGCCGAGCCCCGGCAGCGCCGCGACGGCGGCCACCGGGTCGCTCGCCTGGTCCACCGCCCGGTGGAGCGTCACCTGTGCGGCGGGGGCGGTGTCCCGCGCGGCGCCGGCGAGCGCGGCGAGGGCGTCCGTGTCGAGGGCGCCGTCCGGGGTCAGTGCTCCGACGACGACGCCGCCGGCGCCCGCGCGCAGGGCGGTGCGCACCTCCGCGGTCATCAGGGCGACCTCCTCGGCGTCGTACACGAAGTCGCCGGGGCGGCAGCGGACGAGGACGTGGACGGGCGGCCCGGACTCGACGGCCGCCTCGACCGTCGCGGTCGAGGGGGTCAGGCCGCCCAGTTCGAGTGCGGTGCACAGTTCGACGCGGTCCGCCCCGTTCTCACGGGCGGTGCGGGCGCCGGCCGGGGAGACGACCGCGATCTCCAGCGCTGCGGCCACCGGGGCGGCGGCCTCCGGGGCAGGTCCGGCGCTCATTCGTCGGCCCCGGTCAGCGGCTGGTCGGCGGCCGGGATCAGGCGGGCGGACAGGTCCGGGTCCGCCATGGCGGGGTCGAAGGGGAACATGGGCCGGCGGATGCGGCGGTGGCCGAGGCGTACGAGGTCCTGGTCGACGCCGCCCGGGGTGAGCGCCATCTTCCAGTCGGCGGCCATGGCGAACAGCTCGGGTTCCAGGTAGCCGATCTTCACGACGACGATGTCGGCGCCGCGCGGGTCGAGGTCCAGGTCGGTGAAGTCGTGCTCGTGGTGGTAGGGCTTGCGCAGCTCGGTGAGGATCACGTAGGCGCTGCCGACGCGTATCACCACCTCGGTGCGGGCGTCGCGGTCGCCGAGCCGGACGGCGTGCACGACTCCGGTGAGGGTGACGGGTCCGGCGTGCCGGTCGTCGACCTCGGCGCCCGCCGTCACCGTCACCGTCGCCCCGACGCCCGCGGCGGCGGCCTGCCGGACGGCCTCGGGGCCGGGCACCGAGGCGTACAGGACGGTCGGCCCGTCCTCCTTCTGGAACTCGGGGCGGGCGAGCAGGCGGGCCAGGCCCCAGGTCACGTCGCCGGCGCCGCCCGCGGTCGGGTTGTCGCCGGTGTCGCTGACGTAGTACGGGCGCCGCTCGCCGGCCAGGGCCTCGTCCAGGATGTCGTCGAAGGTGCCGGTGGGGGCGACGAAGTCGAAGTCGTGGCGGGCCTCCCAGAAGCCGCGGGCCAGCTTCTCGGCGCCCGCGGAGACCGCCTGCTCGTCGTGGCCGGTGACGACGACCGCGGCCCGGTTGCGGGGTTCGTCGGCCCAGGCGTAGCCGACCCAGATCGCCGCGTCGAGCACGCCCTCGTGGGCCTCGACCTCGGGAACGGCCCCGTACACGCTCTTCGCGGGCTCGATCCGGGTGGAGGTCTGCTCACCGGCCAGCAGGACGGGCACCGGCACCCATGCCTTCAGCGGACGGGGGGCGCCCGAGGCGAGGTGGGTCAGCAGGTTGCGGACGGCGCGCTCCTTGGTCTCCATGTGGTCCTCGTGCGGGGCCATCCGGTAGCAGGTGATCAGGTCGCTGCGGTGGACGAGGGCGCGGGAGACGTTGCCGTGCAGGTCCATGGAGGTGGAGACGGTCACGTCGTCGCCGACGACGGAGCGCACCTTCTCCAGCAGCAGGGCCTCGGCGTCGTCGAGGCCCTCGACGGTCATGGCGCCGTGGATGTCGAACCAGAGGCCGTCCAGCGGGGGCAGGGCGGCGAGCCGGGTGAGGAGTTCCCGGGTGAGTTCCTCCCAGGCCGCGGCGGTGACGGTGCCGCCGGGCAGCGACTTGCCGACCAGGGCGCCGTGCCAGTCGGCCGCCTCGCGCAGTTCCTCGCCGACGGCGAGGAAGGGGTAGCGGTCCAGCACCTCCTGGCCGCGGGAGGGGTGGAAGGCTGGCGCCTGGGTGCGGGCGGGCGAGAAGGTGGACGACTCGATGCCGAGGCCGGCGATGGCGATGACCGGGCGGCGGGAGGCGGCGGGGGCCGAGGTGGGGGTGCTGGGGTGGGACATGGCTCCTCGTTCGTGCGGGTGGCGCGGGTGGGCGTTGCTTCGGGGCGTCTCAGGAGGTGGTGGGGCTCTGGAACCGGTCCGGGTCCAGCTGCGCCCCGCCGACCTGGCGCAGGGCCTGCCCCAGCGCCCGCTGGAGGGCGAACAGTCCGGCGCCGACCAGACCGGCGTCGCGGCCGAGGACGGCTCGTTCGATGGCGAGGTGTTCGGTGACCAGCGGGTGGCAGCTCTCGTAGAGCTGGCTGCGGACGGCGGCGACGAACGGCTCGACGGTGGAGAGGATGCCGCCCAGGTAGACGGCGTCCGGGTTGAAGAAGTTGACGTTCGCGGCGAGCACCTGGCCGAGGTAGTCCCCGGCCCTGCGCACCGCCCGGTTGGCCTCCGGGTGCGCGTCGGTGGCCAGCCGCACCACGTCCTCGGCGCTGGTGACGTCCACGCCCTCGTCCCGCAGCACCCGCACCAGGGCGGCGCCCGAGGCGACCGTCTCCAGGCAGTCGGTGTTGCCGCAGGAGCAGGGCACGTGGTCGCCGCGGGCGATGCGGATGTGGGTGATCTCCCCGGCCGCGCCCGTGCCGCCGCGGTAGAGCCGGCCGTCGACGAGGGCGGCGGCGCCGATCGCGGTGCCGGTCTTCACCATGATCACCTGCTGGTGGCGTCCCTTGCGGGCGATGTGCTCGCCGACGGCCATGCAGTTGGCGTCGTTGTCGGCGACGGCGGGTACCGCGAAGCGCTCCCGGAGCCAGGACTCGACGGGGAAGCGGTTCCAGCCCGGCATCCGGGAGGGTTGTACGACGCTGCCCGTCGCGGTGTCCACCGGACCGGGCAGGGAGAGACCGACACCGCGCAGTCGCCCCCGGCCGTGGTGTTCGACCAGCTCCTCCAGGGTGGCGGCGAGCCGGGAGAGGGCCGCCTGCGGGCCGTCGGCGATCACCAGCGGCACGGTGGAGACGTCGCGCAGCTCGCCCCCGGGCAGGACCACGCCGACCCGGGCGTGGCTGCCGCCCAGGTCGGCGGCGACGGCGAACTCGTCCTGGCCGCCGAGTCTGAGCACCTTGCGCGGGCGTCCGCCGGTGGAGGACTGGGTCCCCTCCTCGGCGACGAGGCCGTGCTCGACCAGCTGGGCCACGGCCACCGAGACGCTGGAGGCCGCGGCGCCGAGCAGCTCGGCGAGCTGGGCCCGGGAGGTCGCCCGGCCGGAGGCGATGAGTTCGAGGGCCCGCGCCGCCAGTGCCGAGGTGCCTGCCGCCCTCCGGCCGGGCGTACTTATTTCATTCATGTACGTGCTTACTTCCCCATCGTCGGTCCGATGCAGACAGTACGCCTGAAACGGCGTCCCGTGAATGGCGGTCAGTGCAGTAATTCCCGGCCATGACAGGGTCCGGACTTTTTTCAGAAACGGAGATACTTAGTTGTTACTCAACTTTGTTTGTGCATGCACCGAGTCAGGCGTTAGCTACCTCCAGGCCACTCACCTGGAGGAGATACATGTCCCCTGCTCGCACAGCGCCACGCCGACGCCGGGCGCTCGTCGTCGGCGCATGCGCGGCCGTGGGCGTGCTGCTCAGCGGCTGCACGGGCGGCGTGTCCGCCCCCTCCGGCTCCAAGAACGAGATCAACTACGCCCTCCCGGCGAACTTCACCCCGAACTGGATCGTGCCGATCGGGACGCCGGGGCACCTCAACACGAACAACGCCTCCATATCCCAGGTGCTGTGGGAGCCCCTGATCGCCTACGACGGCTCCACCGGCGAGATCGGCTGGAACAAGGACAACTCGCTGGCGACGGACGCGAAGTTCGCCGCGGACGACAAGAGCGTCACCATCACCCTCGGCGACCGTCACTGGAGCGACGGTGAGCCGGTCACCTCACGGGACGTCGAGTTCTGGTTCAACCTGGTCAGGGAGAACAAGAAGGCGTGGGCCAGCTACAGCCCGGGCAAGGCCCCGGACGTCTGGTCGTCCTTCAGGACCATCGACGACCGGCACTTCACGCTCGACTTCGACCGCGCCTACAACCAGCAGTGGATGCTCGCCAACGAGCTGAGCATGATCCGCGTGATGCCGCAGCACGCGTGGGACAAGACCAGCGACTCCGGAACCGTCTCCGACCTCGACCGCACCCCGGCCGGCGCCGAGAAGGTGTGGACGTACCTGATCGACGCCGGGAAGAAGATCTCCCACTACGCGAGCGACCCGCTGTGGAAGACGGTCAGCGGCCCGTACCGGATCAAGTCCTTCTCCACCTCCGGCCGGGTCGAGCTCGTCGAGAACGAGAAGTACGACGGCGGGGGCGCGGCCCACGTCGAGCAGATCAACCTGCTGTCCTTCACCACCGTGGCCGCCGAGGAGAACGCGCTGCGGGCGGGCACGGTCGACTACGGCTACATCAGGGCCTCCGACCTCGGGATCAAGAAGTCCTTCACGGACCTCGGCTACCACGTCGAGCGGTGGTCCGGCTGGGCCGTCACCTACATGCCGTACAACTTCAACAACCCCGAGATGGGCGCGGTCTTCCGGCAGCTGTACGCACGGCAGGCCATCCAGATGTCCGTCGACCAGAAGACGCTGTCCAAGGTGCTCTACAACGGCACCGCCGTACCCACCTACGGTCCCGTCCCGCAGGGGCAGCCGTCCGCCTTCCTCTCGGACGAGCAGAAGGCGGAGCCGTACCCGTTCTCCAACTCCGCGGCGCGCAAGCTGCTGACGGACCACGGCTGGACCATGAAGGACGGCACGATGGTGTGCACCTCACCGGGCGCGGGCGGGGGGCAGTGCGGCGAGGGCGTCGAGAAGGGCACCGAGTTCAGGATGCGGGTGCTCTCCCAGTCCGGCTCGACGGAGACGGACAACATGATGAGCGCCCTGCAGTCCTCCTTCGAGGAGACCGGCATCGACTTCGACATCAAGACCGCACCGGTCAACTCGGTCCTCTCGCAGACCGGACAGTGCAAGGAGGACGACCCCGCCTGCAAGTGGCAGCTCTCCTTCTTCGGCAGCGCGGGCAGCTGGTACTTCCCCGCCTACCCCAGCGGTGACGCGCTCTTCGCGAGCGGCGGCGGCTCCAACTTCGGCAGCTACTCCAACCCCGAGGTGGACCGGCTGATCGACCGCACCACCACCTCCTCGTCCCTGGACGCCATGCCCGACTACAGCAAGGCGCTGGCCGAGGAACTGCCCGTGATCTGGCTTCCCGAGCCCGACTACCAGGTCTCCGTGATCAGGGACGGTCTCGGCGGATTCGCCCAGGACTCCCTCGCCAACTTCCATCCCGCCATGTGGGCGTGGACCGAGTGAGCCCGCACCCCGCCCCCTCACCCGCAGCCGTCCCGTCCCCACCCAGTCACCCGGAAACCCATGAGCACATACTCCTTCCTGATCAGGCGGGTCCTGCAGGCCCTGGCGGTGGTCCTCCTCGTGACCGTCGTGGTGTTCTGCCTGCTGCACGCCCTGCCCGGGGGACCCGCCCGCGGCATCCTCGGCCCCCAGGCCACCGCCTCGCAGATCGCCGCCTTCAACCACGAGCAGGGGCTCGACAAGCCGCTGCCGGTTCAGTACGTCTACTACCTGAACCAGCTGGTCCACGGCGATCTCGGCATGTCCTACACCCTCAACGAACCCGTCTCCCAGCTGATCACCGAGCGGCTGCCGAAGACCCTGCTGCTGACCGTGCTCTCGGCGGTCGTCGGCCTGCTGGTCGCGGTCCCGCTCGGCGTGTGGCAGGCCGTCCGCCGCAACAAGCCGGTCGACTACGTCATCACCACGCTCAGCTTCATCGCCTACTCCACCCCCGTGTACTTCCTCGGACTGATCCTGGTCCTCGTCTTCAGCCAGGTCCTGCCCTGGTTCCCGGCCCAGGCACCCCAGGGCAACAGCGTCGCCGACGTCCTCTCGCAGCCCCAGGGGCTGGTGCTGCCGGTGGTGGCCGGCGCGGCCACGATGGTCGCCGTCTTCAGCCGCTACATGCGCTCGGCCACGCTGGAGAACCTCACCGAGGACTACGTGCGCACGGCGCGGGCCGGCGGCACCCGTCCCCGGGCCATCCTGACGCGGCACGTCTTCCGCAACTCGCTGACCCCCGTGGTGGCCATGCTCGGCTACTACATACCGGTCCTCTTCGGCGGCGCGCTGGTGGTGGAGCAGCTCTTCAACTACCCCGGCATGGGCCTGCTGTTCTGGACCGCCGCCCAGTCCTCCGACTATCCCGTGCTGCTGGGCTGCGTCCTGGTCATCTCGGTCGCCACCGTGACCGGCACCCTCCTGGCCGACGTCCTGCAACGCGTCATCGACCCCCGAGTGAAGGCAGGTCGGTCATGAGCTCCCTCACCTCCCTTGACGGGCTCGCCGCCAAGCCCGAGCGCGCCGCCTCCGGCACCCGGCTCGCGGTCCGCCGCTTCCTGCGCAACCGCCTCGCCGTGGTCGGGCTCGGGGTCGTGGTCTTCTTCGTGCTGTTCTGCTTCGTGGGTCCGCTGCTCTACACCACCGACCAGACGCACACGCTGCTCCAGCAGGTCAACCAGTCGCCCAGCGGAGCCCACTGGCTCGGCACCGACGCGGTCGGCCACGACGAACTGGGCCGGTTGATGTACGGCGGCAAGGTGTCCCTGATCGTCGGTCTGTCGGCCGGTGTCCTGGCCACGGTCATCGGCACCCTGTGGGGGGCCGCGGCCGGCTACGCGGGCGGCTGGATCGACGCGGTCATGATGCGGGTGGTGGACGCGGGCATCGCCATCCCCGCCCTGTTCATCCTGCTGGTGGTCTCCGCGATCACCACCCCCGACCTGACCGGCCTGGTCCTCATCCTCGGTCTCATCTCCTGGCTCGTGCCCTCGCGCCTGGTGCGGGCGGAGACGCTGACACTGAAGAACCGGGACTTCGTCCTCACCCTGCGCGCGATCGGCGGCACCCACGCGCGCGCCATCATCCGGCACATCCTGCCGAACTCGGTGTCGACCGTCATCGTGGCGGCCACCTTCCAGATCGCCGACGCGATCCTCCTGGTGGCCTACGTCTCCTACCTCGGTCTGGGCGTCCAGCCCCCGTCCACGGACTGGGGCGGCATGCTCTCGTCCGGCATGACCGCGGCCTACTCGGGCTACTGGTGGCTGATCGTGCCGCCCGGCCTCGCCATCATCCTGGTGGTGTGGGCGTTCAACGCGATCGGAGACGGACTCCGGGACGCATTCGACGTGAGGGGGCGGGCATGAGCGCCGTTCGACCACCGGCCGCTCCCGCCACCGGCGGGCACATCCTCGAACTCGACGACCTGGGCGTCGTCTTCACCACGGAGACCGGCACGGTGCAGGCCGTGCGCGGCGTGTCCCTGAGCGTCGCGCCCGGCGAGACGCTCGCCCTGGTCGGCGAGTCGGGCTCGGGCAAGTCCACCGTCGCGCTGGCCGCCATGGGCCTGCTCGCCGGCAACGCCCGGGCCACCGGAACGGCCGTCGTCGACGGCACCGACATCGTCGGCGCCGACGAGGAACAGCTGTCGGGGCTGCGCGGCTCGACCGTCTCCATGGTGTTCCAGGAACCGGCCACCGCGCTCGACCCGCTCACCCGGGTCGGCAAGCAGATCGCCGAGGTGATCCGCAACCACCGGCGGATCTCCGCGGCGGACGCCGCCGCGCGCGCCGTCGAACTGCTGCGCCGCGTCGGCATCCCCGAGCCCGAGCAGCGGGCCCGCTCCTACCCGTTCCAGCTCTCCGGCGGCCAGCGCCAGCGCGTCGTCATCGCCATGGCCATCGCCAACGAACCGGCGTTGCTGATCGCCGACGAGCCCACCACCGCGCTCGACGTGACCGTGCAGGCCGAGATCCTCGACCTGCTGCGGCGGCTCGCCGCGGAGACCGGCACGGGTGTCCTGCTGGTCACCCACAACATGGGCGTCGTCGCGGACTTCGCGGACCGGGTCGCGGTGATGTACCAGGGCGCCATCGTGGAGACCGGGCCCGTCGAGGACGTGCTGCTGCGTCCGACGCACGACTACACCAGGCGCCTGCTGTCCGCCGTACCGCGCCTGTCCGTTGCCGAGTCCGGTGCGCCCGGTCAGTCCGGTGCGCCCGGTGCGTCGGGTACGTCGGGTGCGTCCGGTGAGCGACGGGCGGACGAGCCGGGTGCCGCGCCCGGCGGAGAGCCCGCGGTGGAGCTCAGGGACGTCTCGGTGGTCTTCGGCCGCGGGAAGCAGGCGGTGCACGCCCTCAAGGGCGTCTCCTTCGCCGTCCACCCCGGGGAGACCCTCGGCCTGGTGGGAGAGTCGGGCTCCGGCAAGTCCACCGCCTCCCGGGTGGCGCTCGGCCTGATCACGCCCACGGCCGGGTCCGTCACCCTCTTCGGCGCCGACCTGGCCGCCACCCGCGCGCGGGCCCGGCGTGCGCTGCGGGCCGGCATCGGCGTCGTCCTCCAGGATCCGGTCGCCTCGCTCGACGCCCGTATGACGGTCGGCGAGTGTGTCGCGGAGCCGCTGCGGATCCACCGCCGGAAGCTGTCCGGCAGGGAGCGGGAGTCCCTGGTCGCCGACGTGCTGGACCGGGTCCGGCTGCCGCGCGAGGTGGCCCGGCGCGCGCCGCGCGAGCTCTCCGGCGGCCAGCGCCAGCGCGTGAGCCTCGCGCGCGCCCTGGTCCTCGAACCCCGCCTGCTGGTGGCGGACGAACCCACCAGCGCCCTGGACGTGAGCGTGCAGCAGGCGGTCCTCGAAGTGATCGGCGAACTGCAGGAGGAGCTGGGCTTCGCCTGCCTCTTCGTCTCCCACGACCTGGCCGTCGTGCAGCAGTTCGCCCGCCGGGTGGTCGTGATGCGGGCGGGGCGGGCCGAGGAGCAGGGCCTGACGTCGGCCACCCTGCTGCACCCGGAGACCGACTACACCCGACGTCTGCTGGCCGCGGTGCCCGTGCCCGACCCCGTGGTGCAGCGCGGCCGCCGGGCCGAGCGGCTGGCGACCCTCGCCGCCGGGCGGACGGAGGAGCAGGGGTGAGCGGTCCCGACGCCCCGGTCTTCGCCGGGGTCGACATCGGCGGCACCACCACCCAGGTGGTGCTCTGCGACGAGGAACTGAAGGTGCTCGACCGCGCGGACACGGCCACTCCGGCCCGTACCGGCGGCCGGGCGATGATCGCCGCGACACTCGACGCGCTCGCCGTCGTGCGGGCGCGCACCCCCGGCCGGCTGGCCGCCGTGGGGGTGGGCGCGGCCGGAGTGGTCGACGCGGCCGGCGGTCACATCCTGGTGGCCAGCGACTCCTTCACCGACTGGGCCGGTTTCCCGGTGACCGCGGCCCTGCGCACCGCACTGGGCGTACCGGCCTTCCTCGACAACGACGTCAACGCGTTCCTGCGCGGCGAGATCGCGTGCGGTGCGGCGGCGGACGAGGAGGACGTCCTCGGCATGACCCTGGGCACCGGCGTCGGCGGGGCGTTGTGGACGGGGGGCGAGCTGCGCACCGGAGCGCACGGTGCGGCCGGCGAGATCGGCCACGTCCCCGGCTTCGGCGACCTGCCGTGCACCTGCGGCGGCCGCGGCCACCTGGAGACGCTGGCCTCGGCCCGTTCGCTGCGGGCCCGCTACGGCGAGCGCACCGGGCGGGAGCTGACGGCCCGCGAGGTGGCCGAGGCGGCCCGGGACGGGGACGCCGACGCCCACGCCGTGTTCGCGGCGGCGGGCGCCGGTATCGCCCGCGCGATCGTGATGACCGCCGGCCTCGTCGACATCGGCACGGTCGTGATCGGAGGAGGGGTCAGCGGCGCCTGGACGCTGCTGGAACCGCTGATCCGGGGTCCGCTCGCCGCCGAACCGCCGATCAGCGGCCACCCCGTCAAGCTGCTGCGGGCGGCCCTGGGAACCGACGCCGTGCCGCTGGGCGCGGCGGCCCGGGCACGCCACGAGCTGACCGCCCGCTGGGCCCCGGGCCGCTGGGCCCCGGGCCGCTGAGCCGGACGAGGGCCGGAGCTCCGGAGGCCCGGAGCTCCGGCGGGCCGGGCGGAGGGCCTACTGCGCGGGGCGCATGGCCACGCCCTTGTTGAGCGTGCCGGTGCCGGTCCCGGTGTACAGGAGCAGCGTGCCCTGACCGCCGACGGCGGCGATGTCTCCCTTGCCGTCACCGTTGAAGTCGCCGCCGACGATGCGCTTCATGGGGGTCCAGGTGTTGTCCGGCCACAGCTTGCGGGCGAGGTCGAGGCCCCCCGCGGAATTGCCCGCGTACCAGTTCAGGCTGCCGTCGTCCCGCACCGCGGCCAGGTCGTCGCGGCCGTCGGCGTTGATGTCGGTGGTGCCGGTGAGGCGGGTTGTGCCCCAGGTGGCGTCCGGCCACATCTTGACCTTGTCGCCGGTCAGCACGCCGTCGGCGCCGGTGTAGTAGCCGTAGAGGTTGCCGTTGCCCCACTGGGCGATCAGACCGTCACGGCCGTCGAAGGTGAACCGGGAGACCTGCTCGATGGTCTTCCAGGACGTGTCGTGCCACATGGGCTTGCTCTTGTTGAGCATGCCGGTGGGGGTGCCCGTGTACAGGTTGAGGGTGCCGTCGCTTCGCACCGCGGCGATGTCTGCGTTGCCGTCGTCGTCGAAGTCACCGCCGATGATCTGCACCATCGGGCCCCAGGTGTTGTCGTTCCACAGTTCGCGCCCGTACTCCAGCGTCCCGTCGGGCTTGGTGTAGAAGGCGTGCAGGGATCCGTCGTCCAGGACGGCGGCGATGTCGGTGCGGCCGTCGGCGTTGAAGTCCGCGGAGGCCACCAGGTCGCTCAGGTTGCCGGTGCCGAGATCGCGGTTGACGGTCTGTCGCACGAAGTCGACGTCGTTCGCCGCGGCGACGGCTTCCGTACTGGTCGAGTCCGACCCGAAGCAGCCGCCCTGCATCGAGCGGCTGTTGACGCCCACCAGCTGGAGGGCACCGTCCTTGTTCCGGAGCAGCGGGCCGCCGGCGTCACCGGCGCACACGGCGTCGCCGTCCTGGCCGGTGACGTTGACCGCGTCGGCGGTGACCGAGGTGACCGTGAAGGCGCCCTGGTGACGCTGGACGGGCACCCATTCGTCCTTCGTGCGTCCGAAGCCGACGGCCGTGAGTGGTGCGCCGGGGTCCGGTGCGCCGGCCGCGAGGGGCACCGGGGCGATGTCGGGGACGGCCTTGTCGAGCCGGGCGAGAACCATGTCCCGGTTCGGGTGCGGGACGAGTTCGACCACCTCGCGCACATAGCCGTTGGCGACGCCGGAGTCGGCACGGCCCACGGTGGCCCGGGTGAGCCGCTCGGGCTTTCCGGCCGGGACGGCGACCGACCGGGCGGGGTCGTCCGCGAAGCAGCTCGCCGCGGTGAGCACCCACTGCGCGTCCACCAGGGCGCCCGAGCACGCGCGGTAGTCGGTGCCTATGGTCAGCCGGACGGCGAAGTCCAGTTTCGCTTCGGTGGCCGGGGCGCCGGCGGTGGCGTGAGCCGGGACGGAGCTGGACGCCAGGGCGCCGGCCAGCAGGGCGGCGGACAGGGCGGTGAGCCGGGCGGGGCGCGGCATGGCAAACATGGGAGTCCTCATTCGGGAGTGTGCGGGAAGGAAGGTCAGAGCGTGATCATGAACTTGCCCTGGTCCCAGTAGGTGCCGTGGTTGGTGCGGAGGGCGATCTTCCCGTCCTTGGTGTGGACGAGCAGGTCGGCCTTGCCGTCACCGGTGGCGTCGCCGAACTCGAGGGACCCGAGGTCGCTGCCGTCGACGAAGCGGCCCCAGCCGCCGGACCAGTGCGTGCCCTGGTCCCAGTAGGTGCCGTGGTTGAAGCGCACCTCGACGTTGCCGTCGTTCGTGTGGACGATCATGTCCGCCTTGCGGTCGCCGTCCACATCGGCGAAGTAGAGCCGGCCCAGGTCCTTCCAGGTCACGAAGCGGCCCCAGCCGCCGGACCAGTGCGTGCCCTGGTCCCAGTAGGTGCCGTGGTTGAAGCGCACCTCGACGTTGCCGTCGTTCGTGTGGACGATCATGTCCGCCTTGCCGTCGCCGTCGACGTCGGCGAAGTAGAGCCGGCCCAGGTCGCTGCCGTCGATGAAGCGGCCCCAGCCGCCGGACCAGTGCGTGCCCTGGTCCCAGTAGGTGCCGTGGTTGAAGCGCACCTCGATGTTGCCGTCGTTGGTGTGGACGATCATGTCGGCCTTGCGGTCGCCGTTGACGTCGGCGAAGTAGAGCCGGCCCAGGTCCTTCCAGGTCACGAAGAGGCCCCAGCCGCCGGACATGACCCGGCCGGGGGCGAAGCTGTCGCCCAGGTTGCGGTGGACGACGACGTCGCCGTTCGAGCGGAGGACGACGAGGTCGGCCTTGCCGTCGCCGTCGACGTCGGCCGAGTGGGTCCGGTCGCGGTTGCGGACGTCCTTCACCCAGTCCGCCAGGCCGTCGGTCCTGGAGTCCACCGCGCCGGTCCGGGTCTCCGTCTCGCCGAAGCACCCGCCCTGCCAGGACCGGCTGTGCACGGCGGCCAGCTCGACGTCACCACCCGTGCCGCGCAGGGCCGGGCCGCCGGTGTCGCCCTTGCACACGGACACCCCGTCCTGACCGGTCAGCTCCACGGTGGTGTCGGTGACGGAGTCCACCCGGAACTCACCGGTGTGCAACAGGTCCGGGACCCACTCCGTCCGGGTCCGTCCGAACCCGGCACCGAGCAGGGTCTCGGCCGCCACGGGGGCGTCCGCGGCAAGTCGCACGGGCTCGATGGTGGTGACGGGCTCGGCGAGCCGGACCATGGCCACGTCCCGGTCGTCGCGCGGAACGACCTCGACTATGCCGAGGGTCTTGCCGCCCAGGGTCGCCGTCGACTTCAGCGCGGGCTTGCCGGACTTGACCTCGCCGCCCGGCGTGGCGGCGAAACAGCTGGTGGCGGTCAGCAGCCACTGCTGGTGCACCAGAGCGGCGGAGCAGCCGCGGAGGGTGTCGCCCTCGCCGATGTGCAGCCGGGCGGTGAAGGCGTGGTCGGTCGCGGCCGCGGGCTCGCCGGAAATCGCCTGCGCGGCCGGCCCCGCGGTGAGCAGGGCGGCGGCGGCCGTCAGGACCATGCCGCCGGCCAGGGCCCCGCGAGCCTGCCGCGTGCGGATTCCTTTGTTGAGCAACGTACTTCCCTTCTTCGGAATCGTCGTGGCCACTGAAGGGCCTTCCGAATTGGCAATGGAAATACCTGACACGTGACGCATCGTACACAAGCCGCCCCGAACAGCTACACAGCAAAGTCACCGACAGCCCAGGATTTCTTCACGGAAAACTTGCGTGGTATGTGAATGAAATGCAGCACTACCCCTGGAAGCGGACACAACGCCCAAGGAGTGGATCACTGCCACATAGAGTGTGATCTTGCTCGTCGAATTTCCGGAAGCCGCATTCTTCCGCCATCGAGAAATTGCCCTCGAATGAAGCGGCGTGTATTTCGTTTTTCCTTGCCCTCAGGAAGCGTCGTCGCCGTTGTCGTGGTTGTGGGTGTGGTTCGCGGGGGGCGCGCTCTTCGGGTGGGTGCGCAGCCGGGCCGTGACGTCCTCGGGGGGCAGGAAGCGGGACCAGCGCTCGGGGAACTCGGAGGGCATGTCGGGGTCGCCCTCGCCGTTCGCGGTCGTACGGGCCACGTACTCGGCGACCTGGGCCTGGCGCAGTCGCTCGTTGGCCTCGCGGGCGGCGGCGGTCGCGGCGGCCGGCCACACCCGGTCGATGGCCGCGTTGACCGCAGCGCCGACGAGCACCGCGAACGCGGACACCCCGATCCACAGCAGCACGGCGACGGGCGCGGCGAGGGAGCCGTAGATGGTGGGGCCCTCGACGGTGCTGGTGAGGTAGATGCGCAGCAGGAAGCTGCCCAGCACCCACATGGCGAGGGCGACCAGCGCGCCGGGGACGTCCTCGATCCAGGGCGAGCGCACCGGTACCGACACGTGGTACAGCGTGGTCAGGAAGGCCACGGAGAGGATGATGACGACCGGCCAGTACAGCACCTGCACGACCGTCGTCGACCAGGGCACGACCCGCACCACGGCGTCCGGTCCGGCCACCATCAGCGGCAGCGCGATCGACCCGATCAGCAGGGCCACGATGAAGAGGAGGAAGGCCATCAGGCGGGTCCTGACGATGCCCCGGACGCCGTCGAGGCCGTACATCACGGTGATGGTGTCGATGAAGACGTTCACCGCGCGGGATCCGGACCACAGGGCGAAGAGGAAGCCGATGGAGATGACGTCGGGCCGGCCGCCCTTCATCACGTCGTCCAGGATCGGCTCGGTGATCTGCCGGACGCCCTTCTCGGAGAGCACCGCGCGGGAGGCGTCCAGGATGTTGTCACGCAGGCTCTCGGTGGTGTCGGCGCCGATCCAGGAGTCGACGTAGCCGAGCAGTCCGAGGAGGCTCAGCAGCAGGGGCGGCACCGAGAGCAGGGTGAAGAAGGCGGCCTCGGCGGCCAGGCCGAGGATGCGGTACTCCATGCACGAGTTGACCGTGTCCTTCAGCAGCAGCCAGGCGGTCCTGCGTTTGGAGACGTTCCGGTACAGGACCCGGGCACGGTGGAGCCGGCCCGAGGGCCGTTCGGGAGAGTCACTTGCTGGCTGCACGCCCTAAAGGTATCCGGCGCGGAGGGCGGCACTCGTCCGCGGACGCCCGGTGATCGCGTACCGCCCCGTCGCGGTCCCCCGGCACGGTAGGTTCACGTCCATGGCAGGCAGCACCCACACCGTGACGAATCAGGCGCCGCCGCTGACCGGCTACGACGTCTTCACCTCCGACCGCGCCCTGACGGAGGCGGTCGGGCGGCAGCTGGCGGCGGAAGCGCGCGAGGAGGCGCTCGCCGAGCTGTCGGGGCTCGGCCGGAGCTGCGGGTCGTGGCAGACCCAGGAGTGGGGCGCGCAGGCCAACGCGCACCCGCCGGTGCTGCGCACCCACGACCGATACGGCCACCGCGTCGACGAGGTCGACTTCCACCCGGCCTGGCACCGGCTGCTCGGCAAGGGCGTCTCGGCGGGCCTGACCGACGCCTGGTCCCGGCCGGGCGGGCACGTGCGGCGCGCGGCGGCGTTCCTGATGTGGACCCAGGTGGAGGCGGGCAACTGCTGTCCGCTGTCGATGACCCACGCGGCGGTGCCGGCCCTGCGCGCCGACCCGGCACTGGCCGCCGAGTGGGAGCCCCGGCTGACCTCCCGGGTCTACGACCGGGAGCTGCGGCCCGCTCACCTGAAGGCCGGGGTGCTGTTCGGGATGGGCATGACGGAGAAGCAGGGCGGCAGCGACGTACGGGCGAACCGCACGGCGGCGCGGCCGCTTTCCGAGGACGGGACCTACGAGCTGACCGGGCACAAGTGGTTCTGCTCGGCGCCGATGTCGGACGGCTTCCTGGTGCTGGCCCGGGCCCCCGGCGGGCTGACCTGCTTCCTGGTGCCGCGCGTGCTGGCGGACGGCACCCGCAACGTGTTCCTGATCCAGCGGCTCAAGGACAAGCTGGGCAACCGGTCCAACGCCTCGGCCGAGGTCGAGTTCGCCGGGACCTGGGCGCGCCGGGTGGGCACGGAGGGGCGCGGGGTGCCCACGATCATCGACATGGTGGCGGCGACCCGGCTGGACTGCGTGCTGGGCTCGGCGGGCCTGATGCGCCAGGCGGTGGCGCAGGCGGTGCACCACTGCGCGTACCGGGAGGCGTTCGGCGCCAAGCTGGCCGACCAGCCGCTGATGCGCAACGTCCTCGCGGACCTGGCGATCGAGTCGGAGGCGGCCACGACGCTCGGGCTGCGGCTCGCGGCGGCCTGCGACGCCGCCGCCGGAGGCGACGAGCGGGAGCGGGCGCTGCTGCGGCTCGCGGTGCCGGCGGCCAAGTACTGGGTGACCAAGCGGTGCGCGCCGGTGGTGGTGGAGGCGGCCGAGTGCCTGGGCGGCAACGGGTACGTCGAGGAGTCGGGCCTGCCCCGGCTGGTGCGCGAGTCGCCGCTGAACTCGGTCTGGGAGGGCGCCGGGAACGTGCAGGCGCTGGACGTGCTGCGGGCGCTGGGCCGGGAACCGGCGGCGCTGGACGCCTACCTGACGGAGGTGGGCGCGGCGCGCGGGGCCCGATCACCGGCTGGACGCGGCGATCCGCGGGCTGCTGACGGAGCTGGCCGACCTGGCGGCCGCCGAGGGACGGGCCCGGCTGCTGGCGGAACGGCTGGCACTGGTGCTGCAGGGCGCGCTGCTGGTGCGGTACGCGCCGCCGGAGGTCGCCGACGCGTTCTGCGCCTCGCGGCTGGGCGGCGACGGGGGCGCGGCGTTCGGCACGCTGCCGCCGACCCTGGACCTGGCGGCGGTGGTGGAGCGGGCGCGGCCCGTGGTCTGATTCCGGCCGCGTGGCGCGGGGGTGGTGCTGCGCCGACACGGCACCACCCCCGCCACACGGGCCCGTTCAGGCCGCGTACGCCGCTCGGGACGGCGTGGTTCAAGTCTGGCCACCCGCGAAGCGGTCCACCAGGGTTGCAGGGGGTTGCAACTTGCGGTCGGCTGTGTGCGGACTGTGCCCGCGGGGCATGGGCAACCGGTCGGTATGAGACGAACATTCGACATTCGGAAGGACGAGGACCCGTGGCGCTCTCGCCCATGGACGTGACACGGTTCGCCGCCGCCGACACGGCGCGGGCGGCCCGGATGCTCAACGAGGTCCGCACCGCGAGACTCTCGGGCGGGCGGGCTCCGGTGGCGCCGCGCCCGGTGATCGAGCAGTCCTGGGACCGGATGCTGCGCAGCGGCGTCGATCCGGAACACGACTTCCGGTCCGGCCTGCTGACGCCGGAGGAGGTGCTGCGGCGGCGCGAGCGCTCCCAGCTGCGGCACGTCCTGCCGGTGCTGCGGGAGGCGCTGCTGTCGGTCGCGGACGTGGCCCAGCACATCATGGTGGTCGCGGACGAGGACGGCCGGGTGCTGTGGCGCGAGGGCAGCGCGCGGGTGCTGCGCCGGGCCGACGGGCTCGGGTTCGAACTCGGGGCGGACTGGCGCGAGGAGGTGGTCGGCACCAACGGTGTGGGGACGCCGGCGGTGACCCGGCGGCCCGTACAGGTCTTCGCCTCCGAGCACTTCGTGCGGTCGCAGGCGACCTGGACCTGCGCCGGGGCGCCGATCACCGACCCGCGCAGCGGGCGGCTGCTCGGCGTGGTCGACGTGAGCGGCCCGCTGGAGACGATGCACCCGGCGACCCTGGCCTGGGTCGACTCGGTGGCCAAGCTGGCCGAGGCCCGGCTGAGGGAGCTGCACACGCGCTCGCTGGACCGGTTGCGGGCGGTGGCGGCTCCGGCGCTGGCCCGGCTGGAGGGGCGGGCGCTGGTCACGGACCGGGACGGCTGGACGGCGGCCGTGACGGGGATGCCCTACCTGGACCGGGTGGTGCTGCCCAAGTCGCCGGAGGCGGGCATCCGGTGGCTGCCGGCGTTCGGGGCGTGCACGGTGGAGCCGCTGGGCGACGGCTGGCTGGTGCGGGCGGCGGCGGGGCCGGTGCCGCAGGACGCGACCCGGATCGTGCTGGACCTCGCGCAGCCGCGCCGCTGGTCGGTACGGGTGCTGGGCGGCGCGGAGGACTGGGTGCGGGAACTGAGTCCGCGGCACGCGGAGTTGCTGTACCTGCTGGCGGTGCACCGGGGTGGCCGCAGCGCCGCCGGGCTGGCCGAGGACATGTTCGGCGACCCGGCCCGCACGGTGACGGTACGGGCCGAGATGTCACGGGTGCGGAGGTACCTCGGGACCTATCTGGAACACCGGCCGTATCGTTTCTGCGAGGACGCGGAGGTGGAGGTCCTGCTCCCGGCCGACCTCCGGGACCTGCTCCCCCACTCCACGGCTCCGGCGGTGGCGCGGCGGCGGGTGTCGCCGGGGGTGCCGTGACGGGCGTCCGGGGGTGCCGTGACGGGCGTCCGGGGGTGCCGTGACGGGCGTCCGGGGCGCCCCGGATGGCCGTAAAGGAGGCTTGATTCCGCATATTTGCATCGTCTGCGTCCGCCGGGCCGCCCGTCTGTCGTAGCATCCTTGATGGACCGTCCCATCCGCTCCTCGGGCAACGCGACCACCGTCGAGCGCAGTTGGTCCGGTGCCCGTGGAGGTTCGATGAAGCAGCGCGGCAGACACCGCCGGCGCAGACGGGGCAGGGCGCTGCGCGCCGCCCTGACCGGCGCCGCCCTCGCGCTGACCGGTGCGGCGACGCTGATCAGCGCCTCGCAGGCCACGGTCGCCGACGACCCCGGCGCCCTCAAGCCCCTCACCTCCGCCGCCGAGACCGACGCGCTGCGCCTGACCGAGCACCGGGTGCCGACGGCCTGGCTCGACCGGCTCTCCGCCGCGATGGGCGACCCGGTGGGCGTCGACACCGTCCTCGAGTCCGCCGACCACACCCTGCGCGACGCCGCCGACTGCACGGCCGGGGAGCGCGAGGCACTGCCGGTCTCCCCCGCCGCCACCCGCGCCTACTGCTGGGACGAGACCGACACCGACGGCTGGCGCCCCGGCGCGGTCACCACCTCCGGGGACGCCGACGAGGACGGCCGCTGGGGCGCCCACCGCGTCGTCCTCTCCGCCTGGTCCCGCGACGACGGCACACCCCAGGGCGGCCTCGCCCGGGTCTCCTTCGTCGACGCCGACGACCCCGGCCGGCTCGGCTACACCTCGGCGCTGCTCGCCGTCCCGGTCGACGGCGGCCACGACTACCGGGGGCTCGCCTCGCCCGTCACCGGCATGGTCTGGTACCAGGACAAGCTGCTGGTCACCTCCGCCGCCGGAGACCGCGAGGCGCTGTACGTGTACGACGTGGAGCGGGTCCAGCGGGCCACCACCGCGGCGGACGCCGTCGGGCGGGTGCCCGGCGGCTGGGCGGCGGGCGGCCACCGGTACGTACTGCCCGCCATCGCCTCCTACCGGCTGCCCGACACCGACGGCGCGGCCCGCCCCGGCGCGATCTCCCTGGACCGCGGCACCAGCCCCGACAGCCTGGTGGCCACGGAGCACGTGGCCGCGGACGGCGACCGGCCCACCCGGCTGTGGCGCTACGCGCTGCGCACGGCCACGGATCCCGACCGCACCGGACTGCCCGCCACGGACCCCTCCGGCCATGTGGACGCGGTCGAGGCGTACGAGACGGGGGCGGCCGAGGTCGGGGGCGTGCTGTCGCACCGGCCGCCCGGCGCGACCCGGCCCGACTGGTACCTGGGACGCGCGGCCGGCGGGCAGGACGGGCGCGGGACGCTGTGGCGCCAGGACACGGAGGGCGCCCGGGCCGCGGAGTGCGGCGCGGACCGATCGCAGCAGTGCTGGAGCGGACCGGCGGGCTCGATGTCGTACTGGGAGCGGACCGGCGAGGTCTGGTCCCAGTCGGGCCGCATGCTGTTCGCGCTGCCGCTGACGTCGATCGAGGACGCGCTCGACTGAGGTGCCGTCGCGGGCGCCACCCGGTCGCACGGAGCGGGGATCGACAGATCCGCGGAGCGGATGATTCCCTGACCGGCATGACCAACATCGCCGTGACCACGTGGTCCCTGGAGCAGACGGCGCCCACCGATCTGCTGCCGGCCGCCGCACCGGAGGGGGACGTCCGGATCGTCCGCGCCGAGGTGCCCTCCCCCGAGTTCAGCCGTTTCCTGTACGCCTCGGTCGGCGGCGACATCCGCTGGACGGACCGGCTCGGCTGGAGCCACGCGCGGTGGCGGGAGCACCTGGAGCGGCCGGGCGTGGAGACCTGGGTCGCCTACGACCGCGGCACGCCCGCCGGATACGTGGAGCTGACGGCCGGCGACGACGGGGTCGTGGAGATCGAGTACTTCGGCCTGATCGAGGCCTTCCGCGGCCGGCGCATCGGCGGCCACCTCCTCTCGTACGGCACCGCCCGCGCCTGGGACCTGGCGGAGCGCTGGCCGGGGCTGGCCACCACCAAGCGGGTGTGGCTGCACACGTGCAGCAAGGACGGCGAGTACGCCATGGACAACTACCAGCGCCGCGGCTTCCGGCTGTTCGACACCAAGGTGGAGGAGGAGGCGGACGTGGCCACTCCCGGACCGTGGCCCGGGGCCTTCCCCACCTGACCTGCGCCGACACGTCTGTTTTCGGCCGTCCGGCCGAGCGCCCACCGCAGGTGTGATCCATGACACCCTTGTCTCGCTCCACGAGACAAGGGTGTCCACATTTTGGATTAAGCTGGACCAGTCACAGATCGCCGTGCCACGCTTCCGTCATGCCTGGAACTGGAATTGCCTTGGTGAGTCGGCGGCACGTCGACCTCGGCCGCATGTCCAGCGCCATCTGTCCGGGCCGCTGAGAGCACCCTCCAGCACCTCCGGATTCCCCGCATTCATCTCGCTCCCGCGCAATGACGCGCACGCGTGTCTCACGTACGCCCACGTAGTGCCATGCGCCATGCGCGCAGGTCAGAGCCGCATTTCGCCTGTCACCAAAGGACGTGTCACCCATGGCCGCCACCCCGCCCGACTCCGCTGCCGCGACCCCGCGCCGCAAGGTGAGCCGTCACCGCGGCGAGGGCCAGTGGGCGGCCGGACACTTCACCCCGCTCAACGGCGCCGAGCAGTTCAAGAAGGACGACGACGGTCTCAATGTGCGGACACGCATTGAGACGATCTACTCCAAGCGGGGCTTCGACTCGATCGACCCCAACGACCTGCGCGGACGCTTCCGCTGGTGGGGCCTGTACACCCAGCGCCGTCCCGGGATCGACGGCGGCCGCACCGGTCTGCTGGAGCCGGAGGAGCTCGAGGACGAGTACTTCATGATGCGCGTCCGCATCACCGGCGGGCGGCTCACCACCGAGCAGCTGCGGACCATCGGCGAGCTGTCCGAGACCTACGCCCGCGGCACCGCCGACATCACCGACCGGCAGAACATCCAGTTCCACTGGGTCCGCATCGAGGACGTGCCCAGCATCTGGGAGCGGCTGGAGGCCGTCGGCCTGTCCACCACCGAGGCGTGCGGCGACTGCCCGCGCGGCATGCTCGGCTCCCCGGTGGCCGGCGTCGCCGAGGACGAGATCATCGACGGCACGGCCGCCCTGGACGAGATCGCCCGCCGCTACCTCGGCGACCCGCGCTTCTCCAACCTGCCGCGCAAGTACAAGACGGCGGTCAGCGGCTCCCCGCTGCTCGACGTCGCCCACGAGATCAACGACATCTCCTTCGTCGGCGTGGTCCACCCCGAGCACGGCCCGGGCTTCGACCTGTGGGTCGGCGGCGGCCTGTCCACCAACCCCAAGTTCGGTGTACGGCTGGGCGCCTGGGTGCCCGAGTCCGAGGTCCCGGACGTGTGGGAGGGCGTCACCTCCATCTTCCGCGACCACGGCTACCGGCGGCTGCGCAACCGCGCCCGCCTGAAGTTCCTGGTCGCCGACTGGGGCCCGGAGAAGTTCCGCCAGGTGCTCGAGGACGACTACCTGGGCCGCAGGCTGATCGACGGCCCGGCGCCCGAGATGCCCGCGCAGCAGTGGCGCGACCACATCGGCGTGCATCGCCAGAAGGACGGCCGCTTCTACGTCGGCTTCGCCCCGCGCGTGGGGCGCATGGACGGCTCGGTGCTCACCAAGGTCGCCGAGCTGGCCGAGAACCACGGTTCGGGCCGGGTGTCCACCACCGTCGAGCAGAAGATGATCGTCCTCGACGTGCCCGGCGACCGGGTCGACTCCCTCGTGGAGTCCCTGGAGGCGCTCGACCTGCGGGTCAAGCCCTCGCCGTTCCGGCGCGGCACGATGGCCTGCACCGGCATCGAGTTCTGCAAGCTCGCCATCGTCGAGACCAAGGAGCGCGGCAGCGACCTGATGGACGAGCTGGAGCGCCGGATGCCGGACTTCGACGAGCCGCTCACCATCAACATCAACGGCTGCCCGAACGCCTGCGCCCGCATCCAGACCGCGGACATCGGCCTCAAGGGCCAGCTGATGACCGACTCCGAGGGCCGGCAGGTCGGCGGCTACCAGGTGCACCTGGGCGGCGCCCTCGGCCTGGAGCCGAGCTTCGGCCGCAAGGTGCGCGGCCTGAAGGTGACCTCCGACGAACTGCCGGACTACATCGAGCGCGTCCTCACCCGCTTCCAGGCCGAGCGCGAGGACGGCGAGCGCTTCGCCGCCTGGGCGGCCCGGGCCTCCGAGGAGGCCCTGTCGTGAGCGAGCGCGCCGCGCCCTTCTACTGCCCCTACTGCGGCGACGAGGACCTGCGTCCGGGCGAGCAGGGCCACGGCGCCTGGGAATGCGGGGCGTGCAACCGCGCATTCCAGCTGAAGTTCCTCGGGCTGCTCGCCCGGGGTCTTCGGTCCGACTCCACGGGAGGGGAACCGACATGACGGCGGTTCAGGAAGAACGCACGACCGACGACCTCAGGGCGCTCGCCGAGCGGGCGGGCCGTGAGCTGGAGGACGCCACCGCGCTGGAGATCCTCCAGTGGGCGGCGAAGACGTTCGGCAGCCGCTTCTGCGTGACCTCCTCCATGGAGGACGCCGTCGTCGCCCACCTCGCCTCCCGCGCCCTGCCCGGCGTGGACGTGGTGTTCCTCGACACCGGCTACCACTTCCCGGAGACCATCGGCACCCGCGACGCGGTCGAGGCCGTGATGGACGTGAACGTCATCACGCTCACCCCGCGCCAGAGCGTCGCCGAGCAGGACGCCGAGTACGGGCCGAGGCTGCACGACCGCGACCCCGACCTGTGCTGCGCGCTGCGCAAGGTGAAGCCGCTGGAGGAGGGGCTGGCCGGCTACCAGGCCTGGGCGACCGGGCTGCGCCGCGACGAGTCGGAGACGCGGGCGAACACGCCGGTCGTCGGCTGGGACGAGAAGCGGGGCAAGGTGAAGATCTCGCCCATCGCCAAGTGGTCACAGGAAGATGTGCAAACGTACGTCACCGAGCACGGCGTCCTCACGAACCCGCTGCTGATGGACGGCTATGCCTCCGTGGGCTGCGCGCCCTGCACCCGTCGTGTGCTGGAGGGCGAGGACGCCCGCGCCGGGCGCTGGGCGGGCCGCTCGAAGACCGAGTGCGGACTGCACGGCTGACATGACGACGACCACCGGACCGACCACCACGGGACCGACGACCACCACGGGACCGGCCACCGCCGGACCATCGATATCCAGGGAGAACCACGTGACGACCGGAGCCACCGTCTGGCTCACGGGGCTGCCCAGCGCCGGCAAGACCACCATCGCCCGCGAGCTGGCCGACCGCCTCCGTGAGGAGGGCCGGCCCGTCGAACTGCTCGACGGCGACGAGATCCGCGAGTTCCTCTCCGCGGGCCTCGGCTTCGACCGCGCGGACCGGCACACCAACGTGCAGCGCATCGGCTTCGTCGCCGAACTGCTCGCCCGCAACGGCGTCACGGCCCTGGTCCCGGTGATCGCGCCCTACGCGGACAGCCGCGACGCGGTGCGCGAGCGGCACGGGGCGAACGGCACGGCGTACGTCGAGGTGCACGTGGCCACGCCCGTCGAGGTGTGCTCGGTGCGCGACGTGAAGGGCCTGTACGCCAAGCAGGCCGCGGGCGAGCTGACGGGGCTCACCGGGGTGGACGACCCGTACGAGGAGCCCGTAAAGCCCGACCTGCGCATCGAGTCGCAGGACCAGACCGTGCAGGAGTCCGCCGCGGCGGTCCACGCGCTGCTCACCGAAAGGGGACTGGCATGACGACGACCGCCGAAGCGGCGCGGGAGGGTACGGCGGGCCCGTACGCCCTCTCCCACCTCGACGCCCTCGAGTCGGAGGCCGTGCACATCTTCCGCGAGGTGGCGGGCGAGTTCGAGCGGCCGGTGATCCTCTTCTCCGGCGGCAAGGACTCGATCCTGATGCTGCACCTGGCGCTGAAGGCGTTCGCCCCGGCGGCCGTGCCGTTCTCCCTGCTGCACGTGGACACCGGGCACAACTTCCCCGAGGTCCTGGAGTACCGCGACCGCACGGTGGAGAAGCACGGACTGCGGCTGCACGTCGCCTCCGTGCAGGACTACATCGACCGCGGGGTGCTCAGGGAGCGCCCGGACGGCACCCGCAACCCCCTCCAGACGCTGCCGCTGACCGAGAAGATCCAGGCGGAGAAGTTCGACGCGGTCTTCGGCGGCGGGCGGCGCGACGAGGAGAAGGCCCGCGCCAAGGAGCGGGTGTTCTCGCTGCGCGACGAGTTCTCCCAGTGGGACCCGCGCCGCCAGCGCCCCGAGCTGTGGAACCTGTACAACGGCCGGCACGCCCCGGGCGAGCACGTCCGCGTCTTCCCGCTCTCCAACTGGACCGAGCTGGACGTGTGGCAGTACATCGCCCGCGAGGGCATCGAGCTGCCGCAGATCTACTACGCCCACGAGCGTGAGGTCTTCGCCCGCTCCGGCATGTGGCTGACGGCCGGTGAGTGGGGCGGCCCGAAGGACGGCGAGACGACCGAGAAGCGGCGGGTCCGCTACCGCACCGTCGGCGACATGTCCTGCACCGGCGCCGTCGACTCGGACGCCGACAGCATCGAGAAGGTCATCGCCGAGATCGCCGTCACCCGGCTCACCGAACGCGGCGCCACCCGCGCCGACGACAAGATGTCCGAGGCCGCGATGGAAGACCGCAAGCGCGAGGGGTACTTCTAGACATGACCAGCACCACTGAACCCGTCGAGCCGCTGTCGGTCTGGCAGCTGTCGGAGACGACCCTGCTGCGGTTCGCCACCGCGGGCTCGGTCGACGACGGCAAGTCCACGCTGGTCGGCCGTCTGCTGCACGACTCCAAGTCGGTCCTCACCGACCAGCTGGAGGCGGTCGAGCGCGCCTCCGCGAGCCGCGGCCAGGACGCCCCGGACCTCGCGCTGCTCACCGACGGCCTCAGGGCCGAGCGCGAGCAGGGCATCACCATCGACGTGGCCTACCGCTACTTCGCCACCCCGCGCCGCCGGTTCATCCTGGCCGACACCCCCGGGCACGTGCAGTACACGCGGAACATGGTCACCGGCGCCTCCACGGCCGAGCTGACGGTGATCCTGGTCGACGCCCGCAACGGCGTCGTCGAGCAGACCCGCCGGCACGCCGCGATCGCCGCCCTGCTGCGCGTCCCGCACGTCGTCCTGGCCGTCAACAAGATGGACCTGGTCGACTACCAGGAGTCCGTGTTCGCGGCCATCGCCGAGGAGTTCACGGCGTACGCCACCGAGCTGGGCGTCCCGGAGGTCACCGCGATCCCCATCTCGGCCCTGGAGGGCGACAACGTGGTGGAGGCGTCGGCGGTCATGGACTGGTACGGCGGCCCGACGGTGCTGGAACACCTGGAGACCGTCCCGGTCAGCCACGACCTGGCGCACTGCCACGCCCGGCTGCCGGTGCAGTACGTGATCCGGCCGCAGACCGCCGAGCACCCCGACTACCGCGGCTACGCGGGGCAGATCGCCGCCGGCACCTTCCGGGTGGGCGACGAGGTCACCGTGCTGCCCTCGGGCCGCACCTCGAAGGTGTCCGCCATCGACGTGCTCGGCGAGCCGGTCGACGCCGCCTGGACGCCGCAGTCGGTGACGCTGCTCCTGGAGGACGACATCGACGTCTCGCGCGGCGACCTGATCGTGCCCAGCGAGGACGCGCCGGCCACCAGCCAGGACGTCGAGGCCACCGTCTGCCACGTCGCCGACGCGCCGCTCACCGTGGGCCACCGGGTACTGCTCAAGCACGGCACCCGCACGGTCAAGGCGATCGTCAAGGACATCCCGGCCCGGCTCACGCTGGACGACCTGTCGCTGCACCCGCACCCCGGGCAGCTCGTCGCCAACGACATCGGCCGCGTGAAGGTCCGCACCGCCGAGCCGCTGCCCGCCGACTCCTACGCCGACTCGCGGCGCACCGGATCGTTCATCCTGATCGACCCCAGCGACGGCACCACGCTCACCGCCGGCATGGTCGGCGAGTCCTTCGCCGCGCCGGAGCCGGTCAAGGACGCGGCCGACGACGACGGGTGGGACTTCTGAGCATGTCCTCCCCCGACTTCTACTCCACGTTCGCCAAGGAGGGCGGCCGCGTCGGCAGCGGCTTCCTCGGCAGCGGGCAGGGCGGAGTGGCGCGATGTGCGCGGTGACGTACGCGCACCGCTCGCGCGCCCTCACCCCCCACAGCCGAAGACCTGCCGACCTCCCGGCCACGACCTGAGACCTCGGACCAACCGACAGGCGTGCGTGCCGGACCAACGAGAGGAACACCTCCCGTGCCTGCCACCACCGCCCTGCGCCGCACGCTGGCGGTCATAGCCGCCCTTCCCCTCCTGACGCTGGCCGCCTGCGGCTACGGCTCCCAGGCGAAGGACGACGACACCGCCAAGGTCGCCGAGGGCGCCGAGAAGATCGACGGTCTCGACTCCGTCCGGATCGGCTACTTCGGCAACATCACCCACGCCACCCCGCTGGTCGCCAACCAGAAGGGCTTCTTCCAGAAGGCGCTGGGCGCCACCGAGGCCAAGTACGCGGTCTTCAACGCGGGCCCGTCCGAGATCGAGGCGCTGAACTCGGGCTCCATCGACATCGGCTGGATCGGCCCCTCGCCGTCGATCAACGGCTACGCCAAGTCCGGCGGCAAGAACCTGCGCATCATCGGCGGGTCGGCCTCGGGCGGCGTGAAGCTCGTGGTCAACCCGGACAAGATCAAGTCCCTGGACGACGTCAAGGGCAAGCGCATCGCCACCCCGCAGCTGGGCAACACGCAGGACGTGGCGTTCCTCAACTGGATAGCCGAGCAGGGCTGGAAGGTCGACGCCCAGAGCGGCAAGGGCGACGTGACGGTCGTCCGCAGTGACAACAAGGTCACCCCGGACGCCTACAAGTCGGGTTCCCTGGACGGCGCCTGGGTGCCCGAGCCCACCGCGTCCAAGCTGGTGGCCGAGGGCGGCAAGGTGCTCCTCGACGAGTCGACGCTGTGGCCGGACGAGAAGTTCGTGATCACGAACATCATCGTGTCGCAGAAGTTCCTCAAGGAGCACCCGAAGGCCGTGGAGGCGGTGCTCGAGGCGTCGGTCGACACCAACGAGTGGATCACGGCCAACCCGGACGAGGCGAAGACCGCGGCCAACGCCCAGCTGGAGAAGGACTCCGGCAAGGCACTCCCGGCGGACGTGCTGGACCCGGCCTGGGAGTCGATCAAGCTCACCGACGACCCGCTGGCGTCCACCCTCGACGCCCAGGCGCAGCACGCCGTCAAGGCCGGTCTGCTGGACAAGCCCGACCTGAACGGCATCTACGACCTGACGCCGCTGAACAAGGTCCTCAAGGCCAAGGGCAAGCCCGCGGTCGACGACGCCGGGCTCGGCGTCGAGTAAAGCCCGGATCCGACCACCCAGGAGGTGACGACCATGGCCACGACCACGACCCTCGCCAAGGCCGAAGACGGCACCGAGCCGGCCGCGTACGCCGCCCGGATCGAGCACGTCTCGAAGTCCTTCGCGGGCCCCGCCGGGCAGCAGCTCGTCCTGGACGACATCACCCTCGATGTCGCGCCCGGCGAGTTCGTCACCCTCCTGGGAGCCTCCGGCTGCGGCAAGTCCACGCTGCTGAACCTGGTGGCGGGCCTGGACCGGCCCAGCGCGGGCGGCATCAGCACGGACGGGCGGCCGGCCCTGATGTTCCAGGAGCACGCCCTGTTCCCGTGGCTGACCGCGGGCAAGAACATCGAACTCGCCCTCCGGCTGCGGGGCGTGCCCAAGTCCGAGCGCCGCGACAAGGCGGAGGAGCTGCTCGAACTCGTCCGTCTGAAGGGCGCGTACGGCAAGCGGGTGCACGAGCTGTCCGGCGGTATGCGCCAGCGGGTCGCGATGGCCCGGGCGCTGGCCCAGGAGAGCAAGCTGCTGCTGATGGACGAGCCGTTCGCGGCGCTGGACGCCATCACGCGGGACGTGCTGCACGACGAGCTGACCCGCATCTGGCGCGAGACGCAGGTGTCCGTGCTGTTCGTGACGCACAACGTCCGCGAGGCCGTGCGGCTGGCCGAGCGGGTGGTGCTGCTGTCCTCCCGTCCCGGGCGCATCGCGCGCGAGTGGACGGTCGGCATCCCGCAGCCGCGCCGCATCGAGGACACCGCCGTGGCGGAGCTGTCCGTCGAGATCACCGAAGAACTGCGTGGGGAGATCCGCCGACATGGCCAGCACTGACACGACGCGTCCCGCCGGGAGCGCGGCCGCGAAGGACGGCGGCGACCTCGCCGGTCTGGAGGCGGGCCTGGACGCACTGGAGTCGGTGCAGCAGGGGCGCACGCCGTGGCGGCAGACCTTCGTCGAGAAGATCCTGCCGCCCACCGTCGCGGTCCTGCTGGTCCTTGCCGTGTGGCAGGCACTGGTCTCGTTCAAGATCGTCGACGACCCGACCAAGCTGCCTGCCCCCTCGGACGTGTGGGACGTGCTCCACCAGGCCTGGCTCCAGGGCGAACTGCTCGGCTACATCTGGACCAGCGTCTCGCGCGGACTGCTCGGCTTCTGCTTCGCACTGGTCATCGGCACTCCGCTGGGGCTGCTGGTGGCGCGGGTGAAGTTCGTGCGGGCGGCGATCGGCCCGATCCTGTCCGGCCTCCAGTCGCTGCCGTCGGTGGCCTGGGTGCCGCCGGCCGTGATCTGGCTGGGCCTGAACAACTCGATGATGTACGCCGTCATCCTGCTCGGCGCGGTGCCCTCCATCGCCAACGGCCTGGTGTCCGGCGTCGACCAGGTCTCCCCGATCTTCCTGCGGGCGGGGCGCACGCTGGGCGCGACGGGGCTGAAGGGCACCTGGCACATCGTGCTGCCGGCCGCGCTCCCCGGCTACGTCGCCGGCCTCAAGCAGGGCTGGGCGTTCTCCTGGCGCTCGCTGATGGCCGCCGAGATCATCGCCTCCTTCCCCGACCTGGGCGTCGGCCTCGGGCAGTTGCTGGAGAACGGCCGCAACGCCAGCGACATGGCCATGGTCTTCGAGGCCATCCTGCTCATCCTGGTCGTCGGCATCGCCATCGACCTGCTGATCTTCAGCCCGCTGGAGCGCTGGGTGCTGCGCAGCCGCGGTCTGCTGGTGAAGGGCTGAGGCACAATATGTCCGCACCGGGCCGCCCCGTACTCCTGGTCGTCGCCCACGGCAGCCGCGACCCGCGGCACGCCGCGACCGTGCACGCCCTGGTCCGCCGGGTGCGGGCGCTGCGTCCGGACGTCCGGGTGGAGACCGGCTTCCTGGACTTCAACGTCCCCTCCGTGCCGGGCGTCCTGGAGTCCCTGGAGACGGAGGGCGTGCGGGACGTGGTGGCCCTGCCGCTGCTGCTGACCCGCGCCTTCCACGCCAAGGCGGACATCCCCGCGGTCCTGGCGGCGGCGCCGCCGCGCCTGAGGATCCGGCAGGCCGAGGTGCTCGGTCCCTCGCCGATGCTGCTGTCGGCACTGGAGCGGCGGCTGTACGAGGCGGGTCTCACGCCCGCCGACAAGTCCTCGACCGGGGTCGTGCTGGCCTCGGCGGGGTCCTCCGACCCGGAGGCGATCGCAGTGATCGCTGAAATCGCGCGGGAGTGGCGGCACACCGGTTGGTGCGCCGTGCGGCCTGCGTTCGCCTCCGCATCCCTTCCGCGCACCGAGGACGCGGTACGGCAGTTGCGCGAGCTGGGCTGTGCGCGCGTCGCCGTCGCCCCGTACGTCCTGGCGCCGGGCTTCCTGCCGGACCGCATCGCGCGCGGCGCGGCCGGGGCGGACGTGCTGGCGGACGTCCTGGGCCCCGCACCTGAGGTGGCGCGGGTCCTGCTGGAGCGGTACGACGCGGCGCGGGTGCCGGTGGCGCTGGCGGTCGGGGCCTGAGGGCACGGGCCCCTCAGGCGCCCGTCAGCTCCACGAGTTTGGTGACCGTGTTCCAGTTGCGGCTGGTGGCGATCAGCCCCTTGTTGACGCGGGGTTTGGCGAGGGCCTCGGCGAGCTTGGAGCGGCCCAGGCCGTCCGGTGCGTAGAGGTACAGGGCGCGGTCGCCGAGGCGGAACTCCTCGGGACGGAAGGCCGGTGCGTCGATCGCCGCGAAGCGGTCCGCGTCGACGGGCGCGGAGAAGTACGTGACGTGCAGTTGCCTGCCCTCCAGTTCGGCGGCCGGGAAGGGGCACGCCTCGACCACCGACCTCAGGTAGGCGTGGTCGCGCACGATCACGTCCACCGGGAAGCCGAACCGCTTCCCGATCGCTTCCGCCAGCTCCGCGGCCAGCGAGTCCTCGTCGCCGTGCGCGGCGGCGAAGACGGCCTGTCCGCTCTGCAGATGGGTGCGTACGGCGTCGTGGCCGAGGGAGGTCAGCAGCGCGCGCAGGTCGGCCATCGGGACCTTCCGGCTGCCGCCCACGTTGATCCCGCGCAGCAGCGCCGCGTACATCGTCGTCATCCGCACACCATAGAACGGCCGTCGTGCCCCGTGGGGGTGGGCACGACGGCCTGGTCCGCGCCGGGCGGACGTGCGCGCCACTCTCGCCGATGCGGTGTGCGGGGTACAACCACTACACACCCCTGTGACTTAATCAACAACTCTTCCAAAAGGTGCCGGCACACCACCGCACCCTGATCAACGCCCCTGGGACCGCCCGGTAGATGTAAGGGGCCGGGATCCTCCTCAGCGGTGAGGGCGGCGGTACGGAGGGATGAGACGGCGCCGCCGCACGTCACCGAAGAGCACGACGCGACGGCCTTACGCGGCCCATACCTTCGAAACGCAAGGTGGCGGCAGGGGGCCGGCACCGCTCATGAGGGGGCAGGCCGGTCATGCGGAACCGAGAGACACGGGTGCGGGGCATAGCCGCCCGGGCGGGCGGCTGGAGTGCCCGGCACCGATGGGCCGCCGTCGGGATCTGGGTGCTGTTCGTCGTCCTGGCGACGGGGCTCGGTTCGGCGGCCGGCCGGGTCGACGTCAAGGACAGCGACCAGATGGGCGGCGAGACGCACACCGCCGCCCGGATCGTCGAGGACGCCGGGATCGACGAGCCGGCCGGTGAGACGGTCCTGATCCAGGCGAAGTCGGGTGACGTGAAGGCCACGGACGCCGAGTTCCGGGCCGCGGTCGACGCGGTCGTCACGGCGGTGGAGGGGACCGGGGAGGTCACCGGGGTCACCTCGCCGTACGACGCGAAGACGATCTCGGAGGACGGCCGCAGCGCGCTGGTGCAGTTCGACATGCGCGGCGAGGCGGACACCGCGGGCGAGCGGGTCGAGCCGGTGCTGAAGGCGGTCGAGGGGGTCCAGAAGGAGCACGAGTCGCTGCGGATCGAGGAGATCGGCGGCGCCAGCATGATGAAGACGTTCGACGACGCGTTCGGCGACGACTTCAAGAAGGCCGAGTACTCGGCGGTGCCGGTGGCGCTGGGCATCCTGCTCGTCGCCTTCGGCGCGCTGGTGGCGGCGCTGGTCCCGGTGGCGCTGGCGATCACCGCGATCATCGCGACGATGGGTCTGATGGGCCTGGTCAGCCACCTCCAGCCGATGAGCGAGACCGCCAACTCCGTGATGCTGCTGGTCGGTCTGGCCGTCGGCGTCGACTACTGCCTGTTCTACCTGCGCCGCGAGCGCGAGGAGCGGGCCGCCGGACGGGACGCGCGGACGGCGCTCCGGATCGCCGCCGCCACCAGTGGCCGGGCGATCGTCGTCTCCGGTGTCACGGTGTGCGTGGCGATGGCGGGCATGCTGTTCACCGGCATCGCCGAGTTCGAGGCGATGGGCCTGGCCTCGCTGATGGTGGTCGCGGTGGCCATGGTCGGCTCGGTGACGGTGCTGCCGGCGCTGCTGTCCCTGCTGGGCGAGCGGGTGGAGAAGGGCCGCGTGCCGTTCCTGCGCCGGCGCCGGCCGAGCGGCTCCGCGAGTGAGGGCAGCCGGTTCTGGACGGCCGTACTCAAGCGCGTACTGGCCAAGCCCCTGCTCGCCGCCGTGGTCGCCGTCGGCGCGCTGCTGGCGGTCGCCGCGCCCGCCCTGGGCATGAAGACGCAGAACCTCACGCTGGACCAGGAGTTCGGCGACTCGCTGCCCATCGTGCAGACGTACAACCGGGTCAACGAGGCGTTCCCCGGCGGGTCCGACCCGGCCGAGGTGGTGGTGAAGGCCGACGACATCAACGCACCCGAGGTGCGGGCCGCGCTCGCCGACTTCCGGGAGCGGGCGATCAGTTCGGGGGCCTCGCGCGGTCCCGTGGACATCACCGTGCACGACCGGCAGAACGTCGCGCTGGTGTACGTCCCGCTGGTCGGCGGCTCCGACCAGGACAAGGCGGGCGAGAGCCTGGACAAGCTGCGCGACGACGTACGGCCGGCGACGCTGGGCAAGGTCGACGGCGTCGAGGCGCCGATCACCGGTCAGGTGGCCGGCAACAAGGACTTCAACGACCAGCTCGTCGGATCGGTCCTGCCGGTCTTCGCCTTCGTCGTGGTCTTCGCCTTCCTGCTGATGCTGCTGTCCTTCCGCTCGCTGACGGTCGCGCTCACCTCGATCGTGCTCAACCTGCTGTCGGTGGGCGCGGCGTACGGCATCCTGGTCGCCGTCTTCCAGCACGGCTGGGGCGCCTCGCTGGTGGGCGCCGAGGGCGTGGGCGCCATCATCACGTGGCTGCCGCTGTTCCTCTTCGTGATCCTGTTCGGCCTGTCGATGGACTACCACGTGTTCGTGGTCTCCCGGATCCGCGAGGCGCGGCTGCGCGGGCGCTCCACCCGGGACGCGATCCAGCACGGCGTGGTCACCACGGCGGGGGTCGTCACCAGCGCCGCCGTCATCATGGTCGCGGTGTTCGCCATCTTCGGCACGCTGTCCATGCAGTCGATGAAGCAGATGGGCGTGGGCCTGGCGGCGGCGGTGCTGATCGACGCGACGATCATCCGGGGCGTCCTGCTGCCGGCCGTGATGTCGCTGCTCGGCGAGCGCAACTGGTACCTGCCGAAGTGGCTGCACCGGCTGCCCGACCTGACCCACGACGAGTCGCCCGAGGCGATCGCGTCGCCGGAGCGGGACGGCGAGGGCGAGCGCGGGGAGCGGGGCGAACGGGTCGGGGTCTGACCGGCACGCCGTCGCACCACGGCCGCGGGGCCCGTCGGTTCCGGGGGAACCGACGGGCCCCGCGCTGTGTTGCGCCGGATCAGCCGCGCGCGGCGGCCAGTTCGGCCTCGATGAGGTCGGCGGCCCGCCGGGTGCCGCCCTCCTGGGCCATCTGCGCCTGGATCTCCTTCAGCCGCCCCGCCGCCTCCGGGTCGTCGACCAGGGCGAGGGCGGCGGTGCGCAGCGCCTCGGCGGTGGCCTCCTCGGTGGCGAGGGTACGGGCGACGCCGAGGCCCTGGAGCATGTCGGCGTTGCCGAACTGGTCCGCGGCCTGCGGTACGGCGATCATCGGCGTGGCGGTGGCCAGGCCCTCCTGGCTGCCGCCCGCGCCCGCGTGGGTGACGAACAGGTCGGCCTGCTGGAGGATCGCCAACTGCGGTACCCACGTGCGGACTTCCACGTTGTCCGGTACGTCGCCCAGCTCGGCCGGGTCGACGTGCCGGCCGACCTGGAGCACGGTGTGCCAGCCGGGCAGCTCGCCGAAGGCCCGGACGCACTCCCGGTAGAAGGCGGGCTGCTTGGTGAAGGCCGAACCGAGGGAGACCAGGACGACCTTCTCCGCGCCCTCGGGACGGGTCCAGTCGCCCTCGCCGGTGCGGTCCCCCTGGCAGGCGCCGACGAAGGTGTACGCCTTCTCGTCCACCCGGTCGGCGTTGGGCTGGAGCGCCTTGGGGATCAGCACCAGGGAGCGGTCGGGGCGGCCGACGAAGGGGTCGGGGTGGTCGGTGATCCCGTTCTCCTCCAGCCAGGCGTGGAAGCGGGCGTAGTACGCCTGTCCGCGCTCGGTCTTCAGCGGCTCCTCCCACATCGGCTCACCGACCTCCTGCTCGTACCCCTCCCAGGCGACCATGCAGGGCGACAGGGAGATCACGGGCACGTCCCAGCGGCGGCCGAGGACGCGGGCGGTGTAGGAGGCGATGTCGTGCAGGATCAGGTCCGGCTCGTCCCCCTCGTACGCCTGGGCGAGCTGCGGGAGCGCCTGGATCGCGTCGTCCAGGAAGGGCTCCACGTTGTCCAGCAGGGTGCTCCCCCACGCCTCCGGGTCGGCGTCGGGGCCGGGCAGCGTGCTGTTCCAGAGCCTGGGTTCGGCGCCCGCCTCCGCGACCTTGTCCGCGAGCAGGGGCGGGATCGCGTAGGTCACCCGGTGTCCCCGCGCGACGAGCTCGCGGATGACCTCCAGGCTGGGGTTCACGTGGCCGTGGGCGGCGATGGAGAACATGGCGATGTGCGCGGGGCGAGTGGTCATGCGCCGACCGTACGCGAGACGAGACGTCTCGTGCAACTGCTTTCGTTTCACGCCGTCAGCTCCTCGTGCAGCCGCAGCCACCGTTCGGGGGCGACCTCGCCGACGAGGACACCGGGATCGAGCCGTGCGGCCCGGAACGCCGCGTCCACCCGGCGCCGCGGGTGGGCACGGCGCAGGGACGCGTGCAGTGAGCCGCCGACGCCCGAGAAGCCCAGCTCGACCAGGTCCGCCCAGGTACGGCGGGCGGCGGCGCCGGTGAGCAGCGGGGCGGGGCGGCGCTGGATGCGCAGGATGCCGGCGTCGACGCGCGGCGCCGGGCGGAAGCGGTGACGGCCCACCCGGCCCACCAGCCGCCAGTCGTGGTACGGCCAGGTCAGGACCGTGAGCAGGGTCCAGCGGCCGTAGTCGCCGGTGCGCTTGCGGGCGTACTCGAGCTGGGTGAGGAGGGTGGCATCGGTGAGGCGGGGCGCGGTCAGGCACCAGTCGACGATGTCGGCGGTGCGCGAGAAGGGCACGTTCCCGGCGACCGAGAAGGGTGTGCGCGGGGGCCGGGCGGCGAGGAAGTCACCGGCGACGACGTGGACGTGCGGGGTGTCGGCGAAACGGGTGCGGAGCCCGGGGACGAGCCGGGGGTCGATCTCGTAGGCGTGCAGTTCGCGGCTGCGGCGGGCGAGCGGCTCGGTGAGGGCGCCGTTGCCCGCGCCCACTTCGAGCAGCAGGTGCGGGCGCCGTCGGTCGGGGGCGGCGAGGCGCGCGACGTGTTCGGCGGTGGCGCGGTCGGCGAGGAAGTTCTGCGAGAGCGTGCGGGCACGCTGGGTGGGGCGGGCCATGGCCTGCGGTCCTTGTCTTCCGTGACAGGAGGGGGAAACGGGCAGCCGAAGGCCCTGACCGGAAGACGAAGGCAGAAGGGAATGCGGAGGCTCAGCCCCGCCGCACGCGGGTCGGACGCGTGGTACGCGTCGGGCGCGTCAGCGGCGGGGGGACCCCGGGCCGGTCAGGGCTCCGGGGCCGCGACGCATCCTGATGGAGTACGTGCAGCCCCGGCCGAGACCGGAGTTGATGATCGCGTTGAAAGCTGCCACGGAGGCGACGCTAGGTGGACGGGTGCCCGCCGGGCAAACCGTTTTCGCGCGGTGGTCGCCGGCGCGTGGCCGTCACCGGCGCGCGGCGGCCTCAGCGCTGGTAGCGGGCGAGCACCAGGTTCCCGTCCTCCTCCAGCCTGTGACGCAGTTCGTCCATCCCGATCGCTCCGCTGTAGTACTCCTGGAGCGCCGGGGTCGCCACCTTGTCCTTCCACTCGGCGTAGCCCCGTACGGACTGCGCGGGCGCCGGGCGCAGATGGGCGGCGAGCGCGGTGCCGGTGGCCCAGCCGCGCTCGGCCGTGTGCAGGGCGGGGTCCTTCAGGGCCTGCTGCCCGGTGGGCAGCATCCAGTCGCCGAGCGCGAGGCGCACCATGTTGTCCGGCTGGAGGAGGAAGTCGACGAACGCGGCGGCCTCCTCCTTGTGCGGGCTGTCCTCGGCGACGGACAGGGTCTGCGGGCTGACCCCCTGGGCGAGCCCGTCGGCGCCGGCCGGGGCGGGCAGCACCTGCCAGTCGAAGCCCTCGGGTGCCTGCTGCTCGATCTGCTGGCGGTAGGAGAAGCCGAGCGGCACCATCGCGTACTTGCCCGCGAAGAAGCCGGGCAGGGTGTCGGACCCGCCGCTGCCCAGGGTGGTCGGCGAGGCGCTGTGGTCGGTGTCGACCTGGTCGTGGACGGTGCGCGGCACCACCTGGTCGCCCTCCTCGAAGCGGACGGTCACCTTGCCGTCGGCGCCCCGGTGGAAGAGCTTGCCGCCGGTGGACAGGGAGAGGTTGAGCGTGGCGGAGACGGGCTCCTTGAGCGGCCAGGCCACCCCGTACCTGCCGTCGCCGCTCAGCTCCTTCGTCACCTGCCGGAACTCCGCCCAGCTCCAGGGGTGTTCCGGCGTCGGGATCCGGACGCCGGACTCCTCGAGCAGGGTGGCGTTGGCGATCAGCACCCGCGGCTCCTGGAGGAACGGCACTCCGTAGACGCCGTCGCCGAAGGTGACCGTCTCCCAGCTGTGTTGCGGTATGTCCGACCTCAGCCGCGCGGGCAGCAGTTCGGTGAGGTCGGCGAGGTAGCCGCCGTAGGCGAAGTCGGCGAGGTCGTCGGAGGCGTCGTGGATGATGTCGGGCGCCTCGCCGCCCTCGAAGGAGGTGAGCAGTTGGTCGTGGACGCTGTCCCAGCTGCCCTGGACGTACTCGACGCGCACGTCCGGGTGGGTGGCGTTCCACTCCCTTACCAGTTCCTTGTTGGCCTTCACCGACTCGTCCTGCCAGGCCAGGGACTGGAAGCGCAGGGTGATCCGGCCGTCGTCCGCCCCGTCGCCGCCGTCCGAGCAGCCCGCGAGCAGCAGGACGGCACAGGCCAGCAGGGTGAGGATCCTCGTACGCGTCCGCGTCATCAGCTCTTCACCGCCCCGGCGAGCATGCCGCCCGTGATCCGCCGCTGGATGAGGGCGAAGACCACCAGCGAGGGCAGGGTGGCGAGGAAGGCGGCCGCGGCGAGCGGTCCGAGGTCGGCGACGCCCTCGGCGCCGAGGAAGTGGGTGAGGATCACGGGCAGGGTCTGTTTCTCCGGGGTCTTCAGCAGGACCAGTGCGAAGAAGAACTCGTTCCACGCGGTGATGAAGGCGAACAGGGCCGTGGCCACGATGCCGGGCGCGAGCAGCGGCGCGGTCACCGAGACCAGGGTCCGCAGCCGTCCGGCGCCGTCGACCGCGGCCGCCTCCTCCAGCTCCCGCGGCACGGCGCGGACGTATCCGGTGAGCATCCACAGCGCGAACGGCAGCGACCACACGACGTACACCATCACGAGCCCGGGCACGGAGTTGATCAGGCCGAGGTTCTTCAGGACCAGGAACAGCGGGATGATCAGCAGGACGAAGGGGAAGGCCTGGCTGACCACGACCCACCCGGTGGCCGCCTTGGCGAGCCGGCCGCGGCGGCGGGCCATGACGTACGCCATCGGGGTCGCGATCAGCACCGCGATCACGGCGGCGCCGAGCGCGGCGAGCAGGGAGTTGAGCCCGGCCCGGAGCAGCGGCTGCTCGTCGAAGGCCTGCCGGAAGTTGTCGAGGGTGGGGTCCTCGGGGATCCAGGTGGGGTGCAGACTCGCCAGCTCGCGCGGCGGCTTGAAGGCGATGGAGATCAGCCAGAGGAACGGGAAGGCCAGGAAGACCAGGTAGGCGAGCAGCGCCGCGTACTGGCCCGTACGGGCCGCGGTCGAGGTCCTCACGCCTCGTCACCCCCCTTGGCCTCGCCCCGGAGCCGGCCGACGAGGAAGACCGCCAGCAGGATCGAGATCACGGCGACCATCACGCAGCCCATGGCCGCCGCGTAGCCGAACTGGCCGTAGCGGAAGGCCTCTTCGTAGGCGAAGAGCATGGGCAGCCGGGTGCGGCCGCCGGGACCGCCGTTGGTCAGCACGTAGACCAGGGCGAAGGAGTTGAAGTTCCAGATGAGGTTGAGCGCGGTGATGGCGAGCGCGACGGGCCTGAGGGCGGGCCAGGTGACCGTGCGGAAGCGGCGCCAGGCTCCCGCGCCGTCCACCGCGGCCGCCTCGTGCAGCTCGCGCGGGGTGTTCTGGAGTCCGGCGAGCAGGGCGACCGTCGTCTGCGGCATGCCGGCCCAGACGCCGACGACGATGACGGCGGGCAGGGCGGTGCCGAGGCCGCTGAGCCAGTCGTGGCCGTTGCCGAGGCCGAGGTCGCGCAGGGTCTCGTTGAGGATGCCCGCGTCCGCGTTGTAGACCAGCCGCCACATGATGCCGACGACGACCTCGGGCATCGCCCAGGGGATGATCGCCAGCGCCCGGGCCAGCCAGCGCAGCCGGAGGTTCTGGTTGAGCAGCAGGGCGAGACCGAGGGCGAGCAGGAACTGCGGCACGGTCACCCCGACGGCCCACAGCAGGCCGATCCGGAACGACTCCCAGAAGAGGGTGTCGTGCAGCAGGTCCCGGAAGTTCAGGGCACCGATCCACTCGGTGGGCTCCGTGCGGCCCGACTGGGCGTCGGTGAACGCCAGCAGGACGCCGTACAGCAGCGGCCCGACGCTGAGGACCAGGATCGGGATCAGCGCGGGCAGCACCAGGAACCAGGCGCCGTGGTCCGGCGCGCCCCGCGGGGCGTCCGGGCCGGGCGCACGGCGCGCCGGTCGTCTCGGCTCGGTCACCAATGTCACGTAATCAACCCCTATGCGCGGCTCGGACGGGCCTGGTCATGGTCGTGAAGTGACCGCGTCCCGTCAAGGGCCCCCGACATGCTCCCACCTGTGCGAATGGGACACTGACCGGCGGACGGCGGGAACCGGCACGAACAGCATGAACACGGAGGCACGAGACGATGGACGAGGCACGGGCGCGGGAGGTGCTGGCCGCGGCGGAGGTGCTGCCCGGTCCGGCGTCGGAGGCGCGGCTGCTGGCCCTCGGCGAGAACGCGGTGTTCGGCGCGGGTGACCTGGCGGTCAAGGTGGGCCGCGACGCGGAACTCCTCGGGCGGGCGCGCCGGGAACTGGCCGTCGCCCTCTGGCTGGAGGAGGCGGGCGTCCCGGCGGTGCGGGCGGCGGAGCCGACGGCGCTGTTCGTCGACGGGCACCCGGTGACGGTGTGGCGGCGGCTGCCCGAACCGGTGCGGCCCACCGAGCCCCGGGACGTGGCCGCGCTGCTCCGGCTCGTCCACGAGCTGCCCCTCCCCTCCTCCTTCGAGCTGCCGCCCCGCGAGCTGCTGGGCGGTGTGGAACGCTGGCTGCGCCTGGCGGGCGACGTGATCGACCCCGCGGACGCCGCGTATCTGCGCGGGCGCCGGGACGGCTTCGCGTCGGCGGCCGCGGCCCTCACCCCCCACCTGACGCCGGGTCCGATCCACGGGGACGCGCTGCCCCGCAATGTGCACGTCGGTCCCGACGGGCCGGTCCTGATCGACCTGGAGACCTTCTCCGCCGACCTGCGCGAGCACGACCTCGTGGTGATGGCGCTGAGCCGGGACCGCTACGGGCTGCCCGCCGAGGCGTACGACGCCTTCACCGCGACCTACGGCTGGGACGTGCGCGAGTGGGACGGGTGCGCGGTGCTGCGCGGCGCCCGGGAGACCGCGAGCTGCGCGTGGGTGGCCCAGCACGCCCCGAGCAACCCCAAGGCGCTGGCCGAGTTCGAGCGCAGGGTGGCGTCGCTGCGCGACGAGGACCCCGAGGTGCGCTGGTACCCCTTCTGACCCGGGGGTGTGCCGGGCCGGGCGGTGACGGGCCGGGTCAGACCCGCTCGTCGGCCGGCTCGCCGGCCAACTCGCGCAGCGGCCAGGTCCCGTCGACGACGGCCGTGGCGTCGCCCTTGCGGCGCAGGAAGCTCTGGAAGTCCGCCGCCCACTCGGCGTACCACTCGATCTGGCGGCGGTGCAGGTCCGCCGGGCCGAGGGCCGCGACCTTGGGGTGGCGGCCGGCTATCGCGCAGGCGAGCCGGGCCGCCGCGAGGGCGTCGGCCGTGGCGTCGTGGGCGGCGTCGAGCCGGACTCCGTACTCCCGGCAGACCGCTTCCAGGTTGCGCTTGCCCCTGCGGTAGCGGTCGACGGAGCGGTCGATCGTGTACGGGTCGATGACCGGTGCGGGGTCCAGACCGCCCAGCCGCTCGCGCAGGGACGGCAGCGCGTGGCGCCGCAGTTCGGCGGAGAGCAGGGTGAGGTCGAAGGCCGCGTTGTAGGCGACGACCGGGACGCCCGCCTTCCAGTGGTCCACCAGGACCGTGGCGATGGCGTCCGCGACCTGGTCGGCGGGCCGGCCCTCGCGGGCCGCGCGTTCGTTGCTGATGCCGTGCACCGCGACCGCGTCCGCCGGGATCTCCACTCCGGGGTCGGCCAGCCACTCCCGCCGGCCGAGCGGCTCCGAGCCCCTGACCTCGATCACGGCTCCCGTGACGATGCGCGCCTCGCGCGGGTCGGTGCCCGTCGTCTCCAGGTCGAAGCCGATCAGCAGCTCCCGGTGCCAGCCCATGGGCGGTCCCCCTTCTTGGTGGTGCGTTCCCCCAGTGGTCTCCACCCTCGCACGGGCCACTGACAATCAGAGGATCGCATTCCGCTTATCCCCGCACCGCCCCCGGGCCCGCCTTCACGACACCGGCCTCGAATCCGCCCACATCAGCTCGAATTCCTCACGGTAGGTGGGGAAAAGTCCGACCTCGTCGACGCGGTCCGACTTCACGACCTTTCCCCCGTTCCGCCCGTTGCGCAGGACCAGGACCGGCGCCTCCATGCCCCGGGTGCGGCGCAGGTAGGACTGCACCACCGCGATGCCGTCGGCGCCGTCGCCGTCGACGAGGTAGGCCGTGAAGCGGGGCGTCTCGTCGAAGACCTGGATCTCGAAGGCGCCCGGGTCCCGCAGCCGGGCCCGCACCCGGCGCATGTGCAGGATGTTCATCTCCACGGCGCGGCTCAGCTCGCCCCGCTTGATGCCCAGTTCGCGCTCGCGGCGCTTGATCGCGCTGGAGGCCGGGTTCAGGAAGAGCAGCCGCACCCGCCCGCCGCCCTCGGCCATCCGCAGCAGCCGGCGGCCGGAGAAGTTCTGCACGAGCAGGTTGAGGCCGATACCGAGGGCGTCCACGCGGCGGGCGCTGCCGAACAGGTCCTCGGCCGGGAACTGGCGCAGCAGCCGCACCCGGTCCGAGTGCACGGCGACCACGTCGGCGTAGCGGTCCCCGACCAGGTCCTCCACGGCGTCCACCGGGAGCCGGCGCGCGGACGGCACGTCGCTGCCCGCGCCGAGCACCTCGAGGAGCCGGGCCGAAGCCCGCTCGGCCTGGTTCAGGACCGCCTCGGACAGGGCCCGGTTGCGGGAGACGACGTTGCGGGTGACCTCCAGCTCGTCCAGGGCGAGTTCGACGTCGCGGCGCTCGTCCACGTAGGGCTCGAAGCAGGGCCAGTGCTGCACCATCAGCTCGCGCAGCTGGGGCAGCGTGAGGAAGCTGAGGACGTTGTCGTCGGCCGGGTCCAGCAGGTAGCCCTTGCGGCGGCTGACCTCGCGGACCGCGACGGCGCGCTGCACCCACTCCTGGCCGGCGGGCCCGGCGGCGGCGACCACCCAGTCGTCGCCGTGGACCGGTTCGTAGACCGGCCGCAGGACGGCGGCCACGACCGCGCGCAGCCGCTGCTCGACCAGGTTCAGCCAGATGTAGGCCCGGCCCGCCCGCTGCGCACGCGTGCGCACCTCGTGCCAGGACCCGGCGTCCCAGTCCAGTTCCGGACCGATCGCGCCCGCGTTCATCGGCCGCGCCAGGGACACCGCGCCGGGCGGGACGTCCGTGGAGTTCCCCTGGTGACCGTCGTCACCAGGAGGCAGCTCCAGCCCTCCCGAGCCCACCCGAGTACCGCCTTCCGCTCCCCCGGACACTGCCGGGGACACCCCGTCCCAACGATCAAGGAAGGGTACTCCGGTAGCGGTCCGCGGTGCAGCCCGATGGACGGGCCGGTTTTGCCAACTTGCTTGATCCCCGGCGGTGTTCCGGCCGCGCTCACACCGGGGAGTGAGCGGATTCATAGCGGTGACGTGGGAGGGGTACGACGCAGGGGGCCGGGCACCTGCCCGGGGCCCGGCCGGAGCAGAACGCCGGAGGGTGGGTAGGAGGACGTACGTGCTAGGTGGTCGCCTCACTTTCGGGGAGACTTCCGGGGGACTCGGAGCCAAGGCGTCCGCACCGGCGCCCCACACCTGAAAGAGTCGTGTTCATGCAGGTCTGGCCTGGAGAGGCGTATCCACTGGGTGCCACGTACGACGGCGCCGGCACCAACTTCGCGGTCTTCACGGAGGCCGCCGACCGAGTAGAGCTGTGTCTGCTGCACGACGACGGTTCGGAGACGGCGGTCGAGCTGCGGGAGAGCGATGCATTCGTGCGGCACGCGTACGTGCCGGGCGTGATGCCGGGGCAGCGGTACGGCTACCGCGTGCACGGCCCGTACGCCCCGGAGCGCGGACTGCGCTGCAACAGCGCCAAGCTGCTCCTCGATCCGTACGCGCGTGCGATCAGCGGGGAGGTCCAGTGGGGCGAGGAGGTGTACGGCTACCACTTCGGAGCACCCGAACGGCGCAACGACCTCGACTCGGCCCCGCACACGATGACGTCGGTCGTGGTCAACCCCTACTTCGACTGGGGCGACGACCGGCGCCCCCGGACGGAGTACCACCACACGGTGATCTACGAGGCCCATGTGAAGGGCCTGACCATGCGCCACCCGGGCCTGCCCGAGGAGCTGCGCGGCACCTACGCGGCCCTCGCGCACCCGGCGCTCATCGAGCACCTCACGGGGCTCGGGGTGACCGCGCTGGAGCTGATGCCGGTCCATCAGTTCGTCAACGACCACCGGCTGGTGGACATGGGCCTCAACAACTACTGGGGCTACAACACGGTCGGGTTCTTCGCCCCGCACAACGCCTACGCCTCCTGGGGCGACCGCGGCCAGCAGGTGCTGGAGTTCAAGTCCGCGGTCAAGGCGCTGCACGAGGCGGGGATCGAGGTGATCCTGGACGTCGTCTACAACCACACCGCCGAGGGCAACCACCTGGGCCCGACGCTGTCCTTCAAGGGCCTCGACAACCCCTCGTACTACCGGCTCGCCGACGATCCCCGCTACTACATGGACACCACGGGGACCGGGAACTCGCTGCTCATGCGGTCCCCGCACGTACTCCAGATGATCATGGACTCGCTGCGGTACTGGGTCACCGAGATGCACGTGGACGGGTTCCGTTTCGACCTCGCGGCCACCCTGGCCAGGCAGTTCCACGAGGTGGACCGGCTGTCGTCGTTCTTCGACCTGGTGCAGCAGGACCCCGTGGTCTCGCAGGTGAAGCTGATCGCCGAGCCGTGGGACGTGGGCGAGGGCGGCTACCAGGTGGGCAACTTCCCGCCGCTGTGGACCGAGTGGAACGGCAAGTACCGGGACACGGTGCGGGACCTGTGGCGCGGCGAACCGCGCACGCTGGCGGAGTTCGCGTCCCGGCTGACCGGTTCCTCCGACCTCTACCAGGACGACGGGCGCCGCCCGCTGGCCTCGATCAACTTCGTGACCTGCCACGACGGCTTCACCCTGCACGACATGGTGGCCTACAACGACAAGCACAACCACGCCAACGGCGAGGACAACCGGGACGGCGAGAGCCACAACCGTTCCTGGAACTGCGGTGCCGAGGGCGACACCGACGATCCGGCGGTGCTGGAGCTGCGGGCGCGGCAGATGCGCAACTTCATCGCCACGCTGCTGCTCTCCCAGGGCGTCCCGATGCTCAGCCACGGCGACGAGTTCGCCCGCACCCAGCGGGGCAACAACAACGCCTACTGCCAGGACAACGAGCTGGCGTGGGTGGCGTGGCCCGAGGACGGCCACGACCTCCTGGAGTTCACCCGCGCGATGGTCTGGCTGCGCAAGGACCACCCGGTCCTCCGCAGGCGCCGCTTCTTCCACGGGCGCCCGGTGCAGGGCACCCACGACGAGCTGTCGGACATCGCCTGGTTCACGCCGGAGGGCGCGGAGATGGCCCAGCGGGACTGGAACTCGGCACGGGCCTCCGCGCTCACGGTCTTCCTGAACGGCAACGCGATCTCCGAGCCGGGCCCCCGCGGGGAACGCATCGCCGACGACTCGTTCCTGCTGATGTTCAACGCCGCGCCGAGGCCGCTGGACTTCGTGGTGCCGGTCGACCACGGCCGGCAGTGGGAGGTGGTCGTCGACACCGCCCTGACGGCCGGGATGCCCGCGGGCACGGGCCCGAAGGTGCAGGCCGGGGACCGGCTGACCCTGCTGGACCGGAGCCTGACGGTGCTGCAGCGGCCGGTGTAGGGGGTCTCGCCCTGCACCCGTGCGGGGGACGGTGACAGGAATGGCGGCGGGGCGGGTACGTAGGGTTCCATGACACCTGAGCGCCCCGGCCCCGCCTCCCCCGCCTCCGTCCCCTCGGCGACCTACCGGCTCCAGCTGCAGCCGTCCTTCCCGTTCAAGGCCGCGGCGGCGGCCGTGCCGTATCTGGCCTCGCTCGGCGTGTCGCACCTGCACCTGTCGCCCGTCCTCGAAGCGGTCCCGGGCTCGCAGCACGGCTACGACGTCGTCGACCACGCGCGCGTGCGCGCCGAACTGGGCGGTGAGGAGGGACTGCGGGCGCTGTCGCGCACCGCGCGGGAGCACGGCCTGGGCCTGGTGGTGGACATCGTGCCCAACCACATGGCGATGTCGCCGCGCCACAACCACGCTCTGTGGGAGGTGCTGCGCGAGGGGCCCCGGTCGCCCTGCGCGCGGTGGTTCGACATCGACTGGCAGGCGCAGGACGGCCGGCTGCTGCTGCCGGTGCTCGGCGCCCCGCTCGGCGAGGTGCTGGACGACCTCCGGGTCGACGGCGACGTGCTGCGCTACCACGAGCACGCCTTCCCGCTGCGGGACGGCACCGCGGACCTGCCGCTGCCCCGGCTGCTGGACGCGCAGTGGTACCGCCCGGTGTGGTGGCGGCTGGCCCGCACCGAGCTGAACTACCGCCGCTTCTTCAGCATCTCGGAGCTGATCGGCGTGCGCGTAGAGGACCCGGAGGTGTTCGAGGCGACGCACGGCACCGTCCTGCGGCTGCTGCACGAGGGCGTGATCGACGGACTGCGCGTCGACCATCCCGACGGCCTCGCCGACCCCGACGCGTACCTGGAACGGCTGCACCGGGCGAGCGGCGGCCGGTGGACGGTGGTGGAGAAGATCCTCGCGGACGGGGAGCGGCTGCCCGCCGCCTGGCCCGTCGCGGGCACGACCGGCTACGACGCCCTGCGGCACGTCGACGGACTGTTCACGGACCCCACCGGGTACGGGCAACTGCTCGACGGGTACCGCCGGTTCGCCGCGCCGCAGGCGGACCTGGGCGGGGACTGGGCGGCGACGGTGCGGCGCGCGGCGTACGAGGTGCTCACGCACGAGCTGGCCACCGAGCTGGACCGGCTGACCCGGGTGGCGCACCGCCTGTGCGCCGCCGCGCCGGACCCGGCGCTGCGCGACCGGGCGCCCTGGGCGTTGCGCACGGCGCTGGTGGAGCTGCTGGTCCGGCTGGAGGTGTACCGGCCGTACACCTCGGTGGACGCGGCGACGGTCGTCACCGAGGAGGCGGCGGCCGGGGCGCGGCTCGCCTTCACGGTGCCCGAGGAGGCCGGCGCGGTGGACGTGGTACGGGGCCTGGTGCTGGGGCGGTACGGGGACGGACCGGACCACGTGGAGTTCCGGACGCGGTTCGCGCAGACCGCGTCGGCGCTGCGCGCCAAGTCCGTCGAGGACACGGCCTTCTACCGCTACGTGCCGCTGCTGTCGGCGACCGAGGTGGGCGGGGACCCGGGCCGTCCGGCCGTGTCGCCGCAGGAGTTCCACGCCTACTGCGCGCGCGTGCAGCGCGACTGGCCCGCCACGGGCACGGTCGTGTCGACCCACGACACCAAGCGCAGCGCCGACGTCCGGGCCGCGCTGGCGGTGCTCACCCAGTGCCCCGCGCGGTGGGCGGACGTCCTGACCGAGGTCGCCGGGGCCGCCGCAGGCACGGACGAGGGCCCGCCGGACGGGCAGGTGGCGTGGGCGGCCTGGCAGACGGTGTTCGGTCTGGGCCCGGCGGACCCGGAACGGATGCGGGAGGCGCTGCTGAAGCACGTGCGCGAGGCGGGGACGCACACCGGCTGGACGGAGCGGGACCCCTCCTACGAGGAGGCGGTGGCCCGGTTCGTGGCGGCGGGGCCGGGCGGCGCGCCGGGCGCGCGGGTGACCGCCCTGCGCGAGGCGCTCGCGCCGCACGTCCGGGCCAACGTCCTCGGCACGGCGCTGGTCCATCTGACGATGCCGGGTGTACCGGACCTCTACCAGGGCACCGAGCACGAGTACCTGGCCCTGGTGGACCCGGACAACCGCCGCGCGGTGGACTTCCCCGCGGCCGGGGACGAGGGCTGGGCCGGGGGCCCCGGGGCGAAGGCGGCGGTGACGCGGGCGGCGCTGGCGCTGCGGGCCCGGCGGCCCGGCGTCTTCGGCGACTCGGGAACGTACGAGCCGCTGTCCGCCGAGGGCCCGGCGGCGGCACACTGCGTGGCGTTCGCCAGGTCCGGCCGGACCGTGACCGCCGTGACCCGGCTGTCGCTGCGGCTGGCGAAGGCGGGCGGCTGGCGCGGCACGACGCTGCCGCTGCCGCCCGGCAGATGGGCCGACGCGCTGGCGCCCGGGCGGGAGTTCGCGGGCCACGCGCGCGTGGCGGACCTTTTCGCGGACACGCCGGTGGCGCTCCTGGAGCGGGTGGAGGAGGCGGGAACACGGGGGGACGGTGGCTGATCGCGGTCAGTCGCGGTGCATCGGCACCGCGGCCTCGGAACCCCGGCCGGGCTCGCCCGGGCGGGCGCCCGCGGCGGTACGCCGCCCGGCCAGTTCGAAGGCGGCGAGCACGACCCGGGTCTGGTACTCCACCTGGCGCCCGACCGGTATCCAGTGCGCCCCGCAGCCGTCGCGGTAGTCGGCGCAGCCCTCGTCGACGAGCCGGTCCAGCTCGGACAGGACGCCCGCCGGATCGCCCCCGGTACGGGTGACCAACTGGTGCAGCAGCCCCGCGGTACGCAGCGACAGGCGACGTCCGGCCAGCCGCAGTGCCACGAGGTGGGAGGTGTTCATCGGCGGCAGTGAGCGGTCGGTCCGGTCGTCGGTGTCGGGGTCCCACTCGTCGGCGAGCCGGGGGCAGACCAGCAGGTAGTCGTCGACCGGTGCGAGCAGGTGCGCCGCCTCCGGCACGGCGGCGAGGTGGGGCCTGAGCCGGGCGAGGACGCGGCGCAGCCGGCGGGTGTCGTGGCGCAGGGTGCGGCTCACGGTGCGCAGGACGCCGTCGCGGTCGACGGGGGGCGAGTCGTCCGCCACGGCCGCCACGCCCCACATGGGGGCCTCTACGACCGCGGTGACGGTGCCGTGGCGCCGCGGGTGGCACCAGGTCGAGTCGACGGCCGCCTCGGTGATGGCGGCGGTCAGGTCGCCGCGGCGGGGCGGCGGGATGCGGTAGACGGCGGGTCCGAGGTCCGGCCAGTACAGGGTGTCGTAGGCGCCGAGTTCACGGGGTATGCCGAGCCGGGCCGCGGTGTGGGAGATGCGCTGGGCGAGGCCGGGCAGCTCGTGGGTCAGCTCGACGAAGCCGCCGCCGACGTCCACGCCGTGCAGGGAGCACTGCAGGAAGGGCCGCAGTTCGTCCTGGAGCGCGAGCAGGGTGCGGGTTTCGGGCAGCGTGGCGCGGTCCGGGCCGTCGGGCAGCCACTCGGGCTGCTCCAGGAAGCCGGGCCGGAAGAAGTTCCGGGCATAGCGGCCGAGGGTGTAGGGGCCGGTGAGCCAGCCCTCGTTGCGGCGCAGGCCGTCGGGGTCGACGCAGAGCAGCAGGTTCCAGGTGGCGTCGGCGCCCTCGGTGAGCCGGGGGTCGGCCACGGCCCGCTCGGCCAGCCGCAGGGCGGTGGCGCCGCCCACGGGCTCGTTCGCGTGCGGGCCGCCGACGACGAGGACCTGGCGGCTGCCGTGGCCGACGGAGAGCAGCAGCAGCGGGCTGCCCGCGCGGGACGTGCCGACACGCCGCAGCCGGGCGCGCCGGGGGTACCGGGCGACGAGTGCGGCGGCCCGGGCGCCCAGCTCGTCCACGGTCGGGTAGCGCAGGAGGGGCGGCAGGGCACACCTCCACGAAGCGGGCCGTCGATTCACCTGGTGTGCGCGGTGTACGCACAGTCAGTCACGACTCGCGGGGTACGTCAACACCACGGAAAGCAAAGCGGTTTCGGCCACGGAGACGGTCACGACTCCGAGTGAAGCGGGGGCCATGGATCCACCCGGAGGGCAGCCTCCGGGCCGCCGGGCCGCGTCAGTTCGCCGCCAGGCGGAAGGACATCCCGCCGAAGCCGATCTGATCGCCCTCGCGGACGACGGCCGCGCCGATGACCCGCCGCCCGTTGACCGTGGTGCCGTTGGTGGAGCCCAGGTCGCGCAGGACCCACATGCCGCCCTGACGGCTGAGTTCCGCGTGCACCCGGGAGACCGTCTCGTGGCTCAGCCGCAGCCCGCTGGCCGGATCGCGCCCTATGCGCAGCGGATGTCCGGCGCCGGGATGGGGCAGCAGCAGCTTGGGCAGCCGCTCGGCCCGCCACGCCCGGCCGAGTCGTACACCGAATCCGGACACCGCCTCGACGGTGCCGAACACCAGCCGGGACAGCCGGTTCTCGGTGGGCAGGTCGGCGGTGAGCACGGCCAGCTCCTCCAGGCGGCGGGCGGCGAGCGCCAGCTCCATCCGGCGGATGAACGTGTCGTGCGACAGGCGCCCCATGGCGACGCCGTCCCGGAGCACGCTCAGCGCCTTGTCGCGCTCCGCGTCGGACAACCGCGCGGGGTACGTGGGGAACTCGAAGGACGACGTCACGCAGCTGATTGTCGGTCAGCGGAGCCGGAGTGTCCAGAAAACGGGAAAACGGCGACCGCCCCGCGCGCGAAGGTCACGACACCCACCGCGAGCGAGGGCAATCCTCAGCGGAATGATCCCCTCGTGCTGGAACATGGACGCGCTACATCACGGTGAGCAGACGAAGGGGAACCGTCCGTGCAGTTCGAGGTGTGGGCACCACAGGCCGGCCGAGTGACGTTGCGGTGCGACGGCGCCACGCGCGCGCTGGAGCGCGATCCGGAGCGGCCGGGGTGGTGGTGCGGTGAGGCCCGGGCGCGGGACGGTTCGCGGTACGGCTTCGCGGTGGACGACGGTCCGGTGCTGCCGGACCCCCGCTCGCGCCGCCAGCCGGACGGTCCCGACGGGCTCAGCGCGGTGGTCGACCACGGGCGGTACGCGTGGCGCACTCCGTGGGCCGGACGCCCGCTGCCCGGCGGCGTCCTGTACGAGCTGCACGTGGGGACGTACACGCCCGAGGGGACGCTCGACGCCGCCGCGGAGCGCCTCGGACACCTGGCCGGGCTTGGCGTCACGCACGTCGAGCTGATGCCGCTGTGTCCCTTCCCCGGGCGGCACGGCTGGGGCTACGAGGGGGTCTCGCTGTGGGCGGTGCACGAGCCGTACGGCGGGCCCGAGGCGCTGAAACGGTTCGTCGACCGGGCGCACGACCTCGGGCTCGGCGTGGTCCTGGACGTGGTGCACAACCACCTGGGCCCCTCCGGCAACCACCTGCCCGCCTTCGGCCCGTACTTCACCGACACCCACCACACGCCCTGGGGCGTCGCGGTGAACCTGGACGCGCCCGGCTCGGACGAGGTGCGGGCGTATCTGGTGGACAGCGCGCTGGCGTGGCTGCGGGACTACCGGCTCGACGGGCTGCGCCTGGACGCGGTGCACGCCCTGGCCGACACCCGCGCGTGCCACTTCCTGGAGCAGTTGTCGACCGCCGTGGACGGCCTGGCGGGCGACCTGGAGCGGCCGCTCTTCCTGATCGCCGAGTCCGACCTGAACGACCCGCGGATCATCACCCCGCGCGCGGAGGGCGGCCTGGGTGTGCACGCGCAGTGGAACGACGACTTCCACCACGCGCTGCACGCCGCGCTGACCGGGGAGTCGCAGGGCTACTACACCGACTTCGCGCGCGATCCGCTGGCGGCGCTCGCCAAGACCCTGACCCGGGGCTACTTCCACGACGGCACCTACTCCAGTTTCCGGGGCCGTTCGCACGGCCGTGCGCTGGACCGCGGCCGGGTCGCCGCGCACCGGCTGACCGGCTACAGCCAGACCCACGACCAGGTCGGCAACCGCGCCCAGGGCGACCGTCTGGCCTCCCTGGTCTCCCCCGGCCTCGCCGCCTGCGCGGCCACCCTGACCCTGACCGCGCCGTTCACGCCGATGCTGTTCATGGGCGAGGAGTGGGCGGCGGGGACCCCGTGGCAGTTCTTCACCGACCACACCGACCCGCAGCTCGGGGAGGCGGTACGGCAGGGCAGACGGCGGGAGTTCGCCGCGCACGGCTGGCGGGAGGAAGACGTGCCCGACCCGCAGGACCCGGCGACGCGTGAGCGCTCCTGCCTCGACTGGTCGGAGCCGGAGCGCGAACCGCACGCGCGCGTACTTGACTGGTACCGGCGGCTGATCGCCCTGCGCGCCGAGCAGCCCGACCTGACCGACCCGGACCTGGCCGACACCAGGGTGGCCTACGACGGCACCGGCCGCTGGCTCGCCTTCCGGCGCGGCGACATCCGGGTGGCCGTCAACCTGGGCACCGAACCGGCGGCGATCCCGCTGGGCAACCGGCCAGCCCGGGTGCTCGCGGCATGGGAACCGGTCGAGGGGCCGGGCGCGAACGGGATACTGCGGGTGCCGGGCGAGTCGAGCGTGGTGCTGGTCCAGCAGTGAGCAGGGGGTTCGAGGGGCTCAGGCGGTGTCCTCCCGGCCGTCGTCGCGCAGCTCGGTCACGCGTTCCAGCAGGATCGGTTCCCAGGCGCGTCGCAGCCGGGTCCTGAGCAGCGGCACGGCCGCGGGCAGCGGCCCGCCGCGGTGGCCGTCGAGTGCCTCCGCGAGGTGGACCACCGCGTCGCAGCGGGCCAGCCACAGGCCGCGCAGGCAGGGCCGGGCGCCGTAGCCGGCGAGGGTGGCCGCGCGGACGGCGGCCGGTGAGCCCACGGAGAGGGCGAGCCCGGCGATGTCCTCGGCCGGGTCGCCGAGGACCGCGTCGCTCCAGCCGAGGACGCCGCGCACCCGGCCGTCGGCGCTGACCACGAGGTGCCCGCCGGTCAGCCCGTGATGGACCAGAACCGCCGCGCCCGGCTGGACGCCGAGCTGGGCCGCCGCCTCCCGGGTGAGCCGCTCCGGCCGCGCGGTGTCGAACTCGTCGGCGGCCGCGAGGCGACGGGCGGCACGCTCGGCGGACTGGCGCAGGGCCTCCAGGGAGCGCGGGGCCGCCCGCGGCACGCCGAGCGTCTCGGCCTGCCGTACCGGCACCTCGCGCAGGCCGGTGAGCAGCGCCGCGAGGTCCGCCTCGCCCAGGGCGGACACGTCGTGGTCCTCGCCCGACCCGCCGGCCACCTTGGCGTCCAGGGTGTAGGCGAGTCCCGGCGCCCACTCCCCGTGCGCCACGCTGGTCGGCAGCGCGACCGGCAGGTACGGCCGGACCAGTTCGCGCAGGCGCAGTTCGCGGCGGCCGCGCACCGCGGTCTCCCGGTCGGGGGCCAGCCGCAGTACGTGCCGGGTGCCCACCCACCAGGTGTCGGGTGCGACGCCTTCGGCGACCGGCCGGACGTCGGGTTCCGTGCTCCCGCCCAGCAGGGAGCGGACCAGTCGGCGGACGATGTCCGCGGTGGGTGTCGGTGCCTGGGTCATGTCGCGCCGTCGTCCTGAAGGGTCTGCCGGGGCGTTCGGGGTCGGTCCGTCACCGGTCACTCGACGACGACCATCTCCCGGGTGGTGTCGTTGAGCCGCCTGCCGCCGTCCTCGGTGACGGTGACGATGTCCTCGATGCGTACCCCGAACCGGCCGGGCAGATAGACGCCGGGCTCGACGGAGAAGCACATGCCGGGCACCAGGGGCTGCTCCTCGCCCTCGATCATGTACGGCGGTTCGTGCGTGGTGACGCCGATGCCGTGCCCGGTGCGGTGGATGAAGTACTCGCCGTACCCGGCGTCGGCGATGACCGCGCGGGCGGCCCGGTCGACGTCCTGGCAGGCGGCGCCGGGGCGCACGGCGCGGAAGCCGGCCTCCTGCGCCTCGCGGACCAGGTCGTGCACCCGGCGCTCCTCGTCGGTGGGTGCGCCCACGTGGACGGTGCGGGAGGTGTCCGAGCCGTAGCCGTCCTTGAGGCCGCCGAAGTCGAGGACGACCATGTCGCCGTCCTCGATGACGCGGTCGCCGACCTCGTGGTGCGGGTTGGCGCCGTTGGGGCCCGAGGCGACGATGGTGAAGTCGACCTGGGAGTGCCCGAACCGGCGCAGCAGGTCGGCCAGGTCGGCCGCGACCTCGGACTCCCGGCGCCCGCCGAACCGGACCCGCCGGATCTCCTCGAAGGCGGCGTCCGCGGCCGCGCCCGCCGCCGCCAGCAGTTCCAGCTCCGCCGCGTCCTTGACGGCGCGGAGCATCGGCAGTGCCTCGGTGAGGGAGGCGTACGACGTGTCGGGCAGGGTCCGCTGGAGGGCCAGCAGATGCATCGCCCAGGCGTTGTCGCTGATGCCGAGGCGTCCGGAGCCGGCGAGGAGGGCGGCGGTGGCCGCGTAGGGGTCCTTGCCGTCGGTCCAGTCGCGCAGGGTCAGGGCGGGGGCGCCGGCCGCCTTCGCCGCGTCGGGGGCCTCGAGCGTCGGGACGACGAGCACGGGGTCGCGGTCCGGGGCGAGGACGAGCAGGGTGAGCCGTTCGGTGTCCGCCGTGGGCGCGTAGCCGGTGAGCCACACCAGGTCCGGGCCCGGGGCCACCAGCAGCCCGGCGAGGCCCGCGTCGGCGGCCGCACGCGAGGCGCGCTCCATACGGGCCCGGTAGTCGTCGGCGGTGAAGGAAGCGGCGGGACTGCTGCCGGTCATCCGGACCTCCCGGGGCGGAAGAGTGGGCGGAGGGGTGAAAGGACCACGGGCAGCATCCTGCCCGCAGGACGGGGGCGACGCGAGCCGATTGGCATTGATCGACCCCCGTGACTAATGGTTGTATGCCACTCAAGCATTAGCATCGGGGGCGTCGCGGTCCGGGCGCCCGGAGGAGGCCGACACCGTGCTCGTACTCGCGCACATCAGCGATCTGCACCTGGACGGAACCCCGCGGGCGACGGAGCGCGCCGAGCGGGTGCGCGACCGGCTGTGGCGGCTGCCGGGGCGGCTGGACGCGCTGCTGGTCACCGGGGACATCGCGGACCACGGCACGGAGGCGGAGTACGAGGAGGCCGCCCGCGTCCTGGGTCTGCGGGACGGCTCCGCGCCGTTCCCCGTGCTCACCTGCCCGGGCAACCACGACAGCCGCGCGCCCTACCGCAAGGCGCTGCTCGGCCGCCCCGCCGCCGACGGCCCGGTCAACGAGGTGCACCTCTTCGACGGCGGCGCGGTCCTGATGTGCGACTCCAGCATCCCGGGCGACGACGAGGGGGAGCTGGACGGGGAGACGTACGACTGGATCGAGGCCTCGCTCGACGGTCTCGACGACGGCCTTCCGGCCCTGCTCGCCTTCCACCACCCGCCCACGCCCGTGCACCACCCCCTGCCCGACTCCTACCGACTGCGTCACCCCGAGCGCCTGGCCGCGCTGCTGGAGCGCAGGCCCGGGATCGCCGGGCTGATCACGGGTCACGCGCACTCGCCCGCGGCCACCGTGTTCGCCGGGCGGCCGCTGGTGGTGGGGCCCGGGGTGACATGGACGCTGCGGCTTCCCTGGGAGGGCGAGCAGGTCGCGGACCGGGACGCGCCGGTCGGGCTCGCCTTCCACGTGCTGGACGACGCCGGACGGCTCACGAGCCACTTCCGCACCGTCGCGTGACGGCAGCCTCGTGCGGCGGCACCGTCATGTGACGACGCCCGGTACGGCCGTCAGCTGCTGGTAGCCGCCGCTGCGGTGGCGCACGGTGAGCTTGACCTCCTTGCCGGGCCTGGCGCGGGCCACGGCGTGCGCCAGGTCGGCCGCCGAGTCGACGCGGGTCGTGCCGACGGCGAGCAGGACGTCGCCCCGCACCAGGCCCGCCGTGTACCCGGGGCCCGGCACGTGGACGCCCACGACCCGGGCCCCGGGCTTCTCGTCGTCCACGGCCTCCACCCCGAGGGTCGCGCCGGCCGGTGCCGGGGAGGGGGACCGGCCGGCGGACGGACCGGCCGACGGGTGCGCGGGGTCACCCCGGGTGCCCGTCACCGTCCCCGTGGCTCCCTCTCCTCCCGCTCCCGCTCCCGCGGCCCCGCCCGGACCCTGCGCCGCGGCCCGCTGCTGCAGTTCGGCGAGCTTGCTCATGCCGATCACCGTGGCGCCCACCGTGCCGAGTCCCACGCCCGCGAGGAGCAGGACGGCCGCGGCGAGCACACCGAGCAGCACGGTGGTGAGCCGCCGACGGCGCCGACGGCCGGCGTGGGCACGCGGGGCACCGTCGGGGTCGGTGCCGGGCCCCGGCTCCCGGCCGGGCATCGGCTTGGGACGCAACGCTGTCTGTTCCATGGATCGCCTCCGGCAGGTGCTCTACCCGGCGCACCGGCGCGTGACGAGCCACGAAAGAGTGAGACTGAACGTCCGTCAGCGCGTCAGGACGGGACTGCTCCTCGGCACGGGCGGTGCCGGGATCCGGTCCGGCAGGAAGCCGTGGGTGCGTCCCGCCAGGTACTCGGCCTTGTAACGGGGGACGTTCCGGTGCCAGTTGAGGATGCCGGCCATCCAGTTCTGCAGGTCGGTGACGTAGCCGCGCATGACGGTCCGCGCCTCTTCGGAGAGCTGGAAGTCGTCGTAGACGACGGGGAGTTCGTGCGCGACGACGTGCTCGAACTGGCGCATGCGCTGGTTCATCAGGTCCTGCACGACGCCCAGCGCGGCCGGGTAGTCGACGCCGAAGAAGTTCTGCACGACGAGGACCGCGTTGTGGATCTCGCCCTCGTACTCGATCTCCTTCTGGTAGGAGAAGACGTCGTTGAGCAGGCACGCGTAGTCGATCGCCGCGTTCTCCAGGGAGCGGACGGGGCCGCTGCGGTAGACCTCGGGCGGCACCGCCGGGCCGTGTCCGGCACGGCACAGGCCCAGGGTGAGGTCGGAGCCGAAGGTGGCGCGCCGCATCTCCAGGTAGTCCACGGGATCGGGGACACGGTTCTGGATCTGGTTGGACAGCTCCCACACCCAGGCCTCGGTCATGTCGTCGACGGCCTTCTTCAGCGGGCGCCGCTCCTCGGGCGTCATACCGGCCGTCGTACGCACCCACAGGTCGATCAGGGAGCGTTCCATGGCGTTGCCGGGCGGCGGGACCGGCTCGCCGTCGAGCGGCATGCAGTCCGACAGGCGGGCGGTGGTCAGCCGGGCGGCGACGAGGTCCCGGCGGTGGCCGTAGACCAGCGGGTAGTAGTCGTCGCCGTACGTTCCGAAGGCCAGCCAGCCGGAGGCGAGGTCGAGCTGGTCCTGGGTGGCGTCCGGGTCGAGTCCGGCGGCGCACAGCGGGAGGTCGCAGCTCTCCAGCTTGTCCTCGTCCCAGACGCCCTCGCCGAGGATGCCCATGCTCCGGCACCACTCGGACAGGTGCCGCCGGGCACCCTCGAGGGCGGGGCTCAGCTCCAGCGGGTAGGGCATGCGGATGTCGGGGATGACGGACGGGCCGACCTTCTGGAAGGGCACGTGCGTGTACGAGCGGGCCCGGCGGGCGACGGCCTCGGCGAGCAGTGCGCCGACGTCCGCGGCGGAGGTGCCGGGCCCGGTCAGCGCCTGCCAGCCGGCCAGGGGCCGGTCTCCCTTGTTCATGTAGCGGCTGGAACGCATGTGCCACTCGTGGCCGCCGGACTGCCAGTCCTGGAGGCCCTTCGTGTACGCGCCGACGGCGGCGACCTCCGGCGGGGTCAGGCCGTTCTCCAGGGCGACGGCGGGCACCTCGGTGAACGCGGTGTGCTCGAACTGGTGCAGCCGCGAGGTGAGGACGTCGTTGACCAGCTCGGCGGCCTCCTGGGTGGTGCAGCCGAAGAAGGTCTCCAGCACCAGCACCCCGTTGCTCAGCTCGCCCTCGTCCTCGACCTCGCGCTGGTAGGAGAAGAGGTCGTTGCGCAGGTGCACGGCGTCGGAGAACGTCTCCATCAGCACCCTGAGCGGCCTGGTCCCGGCGACGGCGGCGGGCACCTCGGCGGTCGCGTACTCCACGAGCCCCGCCGACCACGGGGCACCGCCGACCTTGCGGCGCATCTCGATGTACTCGACGGGGTTGGCGACCCGCCCCTCGTTGATGTTGGACAGCTCCCACATGGACTCGTTGAGGAGGTGCTCGGTGGCGACGGCGAAGCGGCGGCGCCAGTCGGCCGACATCGCGGGCACCGTGCGGGTCCACAGGTCGGCGAGGCCGGCCTCGACCGGGTTCCGCGGCTCGGGCATCCCGGCGGCGTCGTCGAGCGGCATGAACAGCGGGAGCCGGTCCAGGTGGGCCTTGCCGGCCAGGCGGTCCTGGCTGCGTTTGTACTTCTCCAGGAAGTGGTCGTCGAAGAAGAAGACCCACACGTACCAGTCGGTGATGAGGGAGAGCGCCGGCCCGTCGCAGTCGGGGTGGGTGTAGGCGCAGAGCAGGCCGTAGTCGTGGGCTTCGAGGTCGGACTGCTCCCAGACCCCGGAGCCCTCCAGCATGCCCATCTCGCGCGCCCACGTCGTCGAGTGGGCGCGGGCCTCGTCGAGATGCGGGTTGAGCCGCGCGGGATGCGGCAGGTAGAAGTGCGGGAGTTGGAAGGGCTGTTGCGTCATGGCCCGGCCCTACCCAGGGCCTTTCGACCGCATCCGCCGGGCCGCACATGATCACACCATCGCGTGAATCAGCCCGGAATGCGGGAACTTCTCCCGCCGTTCTCCCTCGGCTCCCCGCCGCTCCTTCTCAGCGCCTGACCTGGATCAGGGCGTGCGTGCCGCTCGTCCGCCAGCGCCGCTCGCCGCTCGCCTCCAACGCGGCCTCGGTCTTCGCGTCGAGCCCGGTGACCACGTCGGACTTCAGGGTGCGCAGCGCCGCGACCGGGCCGGGGAAGTACGCGGTGACCCGCGCGAAGGAGGTGGTCGGCGGCCACCACCGGTCGCCCACCAGGCGCCGGTAGTTCAGGTCGCCCTTGAGGACGGTGACGGTGGCCGCGGCGAAGTCCTCGCGCAGGTCGTCGGGCATGTCCGCGTACGGCAGCGGGGCGCAGGAGAAGGGGTGGGCCCTGACGGTGACGCGGCCGTCGGTCAGCGCGGTCCAGAGCCGCTCGCCGTGGGCCGCGGCCGCGCCGCCCGCCGCGACCAGCCGCCGCAGGGCGTCGAGCACGTCGGTGGGCGTGGCGTCGGAGACGTAGTACGGGTACGGCTTGACGTGCAGGACGGCCCGGTCGACGCGGCCCTCGGCGAGGAGGTGCGAGACGAGGAGCAGGTCGGGGACGAGTTCGCGGCCCGCGTTGTCGGCGACCAGGCACAGCGTGGCCGGACCCCGCCCCGTGGGGCCCGTCCCCGGGGCGGGGAGCAGGGACCAGAGGGTGTCGCTGTCGTCGGCGACGAGTGCCTCCACCGCGCCCTCGGTGCCGGCGCCCCGGTCGGAGAGGCGGAAGCCCAGGTCGGCGCGGTTGCCCCACAGCGAGCCGTGCAGCAGTGCGCGGGTCCGCTCCTCGGTGGACGACTCGTCGAGACGGTCGAGCGCGGCGAGTTCCTCGTCCGTCTCCGGCGCGTCGAGTTCGGCCAGCTTGGCGGGCCGGAACGGGTCGACGCCCTGCCAGGCGCCGGGGCCGAAGTAGCCGACGGCGTCGAGGAGCCTGCGGTAGAAGTGGCTCTCGGCCCACAGCCAGGGCACGTCGTACCAGGAGCGGCCGGCGTACGCGTCCATGCCCCACCGCGCCCAGCGGTCCCGGTCGCGGCCGGTGGGGTCGGCGTCGGCGGGCAGCGGCTCGACCACGCCGTCGGCGCAGCTCGCGAGCAACGCGTCGAGCGCGCGGAGCCGTTCGGGGCCGAAGGGGAAGGCGTCCCGCACCTGCCGCACGATGGCAGGGTGCCGCTCGGCGAGCACGCCGTGCGGGAAGGAGCCGGGCTCGTCGCCGAGGATGACGGGGGCGGTCACGGACGGGGTGTCGGGCATGCGCGTCACCGTACCGGTCGGACCGCGCGCGACCCCGGTTCCGGACGGTCGGCCCGGGCACGACCCCGTGCCGGGCGGTCGGCCCGGGCACGACCCCGTGCCGGGCGGTCGGACGCAGCGCGTCCCCATTCCGGGCGGCCGACCCGGGCACGACCCCATTCCCGCCGATCGACCAGGCACGACCCCGTGCCGGGCAGTCGAACGGAGCACGACCCCATGCCGGACGGTCGACCCGGGCACGACCCCATTCCCGCCGATCGACCGGGCACGACCCCGTGCCGGGCAGTCGAACGGAGCACGACCCCATGCCGGGCGATCGGCCCGGGCACGACCCCATTCCGGGCGGTCGGCCCGGGCGCGACCCCATTCCCGCCGGTCGGCCCGGGCGCCACCCCGTGCCGGGCGGTCAGGCCGTGCCCGTCTCCTGTTCCAGGCGGGCCGCGAGGGTGACGTAGCGGGCGCGGCGGGTCACCGGGACCATGCCCCGGATCAGGATGTACCACATCTCCGCGAGGCGGCGGGGCTCGCGCCCGGCCGGTTCGAGGGTGCCGCCCACGACGCGGGTGCCGACGACGGAGCAGACGAGGGTGTGGGCGACGGAGTCGACGTCGATGTCCCGGTGCACGTCCGACTGCCGCACCGCGTTCAGCAGCCGGGACGTGGCGATCTCCCGCCACTCGGCGAAGGGGTGCGGCAGGGGCGGCCGTACCGGTACGCCCGCGGTGGCCAGCCGCAGCCCGGCCCGCAGCACCGGCCCCTGTACGCAGAGCCGGGCCATGCCGAAAGTGAGGCGCATCAGCGCCTCCAGCGAGGAGTAGCCGCGCCCGTCCAGGTCCTTCGCCAGCCGGCGGGAGGTGCGGGACTGTATCTCCAGGATGGCGTGCGCGAGGTCTTCCTTCGCCGCGAAGTGGAAGTACAGGGCGCCCTTGGTGACCCCGGCGTGGGCGACTATCTCGCTCAGGGTCGTCGACTCGTAGCCGCGGCGGTCGAAGAGGTCGGCCGCCGCACCGATGATCGTCGCGCGGGTCTGCTCGGCGCGTAGCTGCCTCGCCATCGGCTGGACTCTCCCGGGCTGGAACTCAACAGGCCGTGCCGCCTGTCTTTACCCCCGGCACACGATAACCCACCGGCTAACTGTCCGTCAGATCAGCTTCCCGGCGCCCCGATCACCCACGGACACCGCCGGGCATACCGCGCGGCATTCCGCTTCGGCCCGCTTTCGCCACCCCCGTTCATCACGATGCGGCACCGACAACTCAGAGCAGTTCGCTGGTCACTTGACTACCAGCGGTCACACACGGTTTGCTCCGGCCAGGCGAGTTTCACCCGGTTGGCGCACTGACCCGCGGCTCCGGGCCGTCCCGCCCCGTTCCTCCTGCTCGGCCGCACAGCGAGGTGCCCCCGCCCCCATGAGTACAGCTCCCCCGCCCACCCACTCCCCCGGTCCCGCCCGCGCCGCGGTCCTCACCGCGGCCGTCTGCCTGCTGGTGGCCGGCTGCTCCGCCCTCGGCGGGGACGAGGACGGCTCGACGGCGGACGCCGCGGGCGGGTCCGGCGGCGACCGGATGAAGATCGTCATGGTCACCCACGGCGGTGAGGGCGACGCCTTCTGGGACCGGGTGCGCAAGGGCGCCGAGGCGGCGGCCGCCAAGGACGGCGTCGACCTGACCTACGCCGGGGACGCCGACACCGCCGACCAGGCCGACCTGGTGCGGGACGCCATCCGTGACAAGGCCGACGGCATCGCCGTGACCCTGGCCAAACCGCAGGCGATGAAGGCGCCGGTCGCCGAGGCGAAGGCGGCCGGGATCCCGGTGGTCGGCCTCAACTCCGGCATCGACGCCTGGCGGTCCACCGGGCTCCTGGGCTACTTCGGGCAGGACGAGAGCGTCGCGGGCCGGGCCGTCGGCGACAAGCTGGACGACCTCAGGGCGAAGCACGCCCTGTGCGTCATCCACGAGCGCGGCAACGTCGCCCTGGAGGCCCGCTGCGCCGGTGTGAAGAAGACCTTCGGCGGCGAGACCGAGATGCTCTACGTCGAGGGCACCGACATGAAGGCGGTCGGCGCGGCCGTCACGGCGCGCCTGCGGCAGGACCCCAGCATCGACGAAGTCGTCATGAACGGCGCCGCGTTCGCCCTCACCGCGGTCGAGGCGGTCGACGCGGCGGGCAGCGACGCCCACGTCGCCACCTTCGACCTCGACGACGACCTGGTGGCCGCCGTCAAACGCGGGGACGTCCAGTTCGCCGTGGACCAGCAGCCGTATCTGCAGGGTTATCTCGCGGTGGACGCGCTCTGGCTCTACCGCACCAACGGCAACGTCAGCGGGGGCGGCGTGGCCCCCGTGCTGACCGGCCCCGCGTTCGTGACCCGGACCAACGCCGACTCGGTCGCCGAGTTCGCCGCGGGCGGCACCCGGTGACCGGGCCCCGCGGCCGCCGGCACCTCCGCACCCCCGCCACCCCGCCCCACTGATCGCCTAGGACGACGATGCCTGCACGGAAGTCACGGAAGAAGGGTGCCCGGCGCCGCCTCGGCTCCATACGTCTCTCCCTGATCCTCCTGGCCCTGGTCCCCGGCGTCACCCTCGCGGCCGTGTGGGGCGTCACGACGATCCAGATGTTCTCGGAGGGCCTGCGGCTGCGCGCGCAGACGGAGCTGAGCCGCGACACCGGCGCCATGGGCACCGAGGCCGCCCTGGCCCTGCAGCGGGAGCGCAGTCTGTCGGCCGCCTGGCTGGCCGCACCGGACGGCGACCGGGAGGCACTGGACGCACAGCGGAAGAAGACGGACGAGGCGGTCGCGCAGCTGGTCGGCCAGTCCGACGCGATCGAGAGTGCTCCCGCCCGCGTCTCGGACCGGTTGTACTCGGTACTCGGCTCGGTGGGCAGCCTGGAGTACTACCGCAACCAGGTGGACGACCCCAGCGACATCACCGCCGAGCAGGCACTCGACCAGTACACCGCGATCGTCGACGACCAGATCCACGCCTTCCAGGAGCTGTCCCAGGTCGACGACGGCGACCTCACCTCGCAGGCCGGTCCGCTGGTCGCCCTCGAACACGCCGCCGAGCTGGCCTCCCAGGAGGACGCCCAGCTCACCCTGGCCTGGCCGGCCGGCCGGATGGACGAGGAGCAGTGGTCCCGGTTCGCCCAGCTGGTGCACACCCGCCGCTGGCTCGTGCAGGACCAGATCCTCCCCTCGCTGACCGGCAGCGCGAAGACCCAGACCGAGCGCATCCTCGCGAGTTCCGAGTGGAAGTCCATGCAGGACGTCGAGGACCAGGTGCTCGAGGCCCGTTCCGGGGGCGGGGACGACCGGATCGACCTGCCGGACGCACGACAGCGCTGGATCACCGCCTTCGACGAGATCCGCACCCAGTACGGTCAGCTCATCCGGCAGCAGACGGACGGGCTGCTCGACCGCAGTGCGGAGGAGGCGCGCGGGCTGCTGATCACGGCCGCCTCCCTCAGCGCGGGCGGCCTGATCGCCCTGCTGCTCTGCATCGTGATGTCCTGGCGCATCACCCGCTCGCTCTCCCGGCGGCTGCGCGGACTGCGGCTGGCCACCCTGAGCCTGGCCGAGGAACGGCTGCCCGACGTGGTGGCCCGCCTCGAGCGCGGCGAGACGGTCGACGTGGAGTCCGCGACGCCCCCGCTGGACTACGGACGGGACGAACTCGGCCAGGTCGCGCAGGCGTTCAACGCGGCGCAGCGCACCGCCGTGCACACCGCCGTCGAACTCGCCGACACCCGGCGCGGCTTCCAGAAGGTCATCCTGGGCATCGCGCGGCAGAGCCAGAACCTCGTCAACATGCAGCTCGGCAAGCTCGACGCGCTGGAGCGGGAGCACACGGACCCCGAGATCCTCAAGGGCCTGTACGAGCTGGACTCCACGGCCAGTCAGCTGCGGCGCTACGAGGAGAACCTCGTCATCATCAGCGGCGAGCAGCCCCGGCGCACCTGGCGCGAGCCCGTGTCGCTGGTCGACATCCTGCGCAGCGCCGTCGGCGAGGTCGCCGAGTACCAGCGGGTGGAGCTGCACGCCGACGAGGAGGTGGCCCTCGCCCCGCCCGCGGTGGCCGACGTGATCCACCTCCTGGCCGAGCTGATCGACAACGCGACCGCGTACTCCCCCGCGCCCAACCCGGTCGGCGTGCGGGCGGCGCTGGTGGCCAAGGGCCTGGCCGTCGAGATCGAGGACCGCGGGCTCGGCCTGTCGGAGGAGGACTACGCCTCTTTCAACGCCCAGTTGGCGGTGGCCCCGCAGTTCGACGTGGTGGCGCTCGCCGACGACCTGCGGCTCGGCATGTTCGTCGTGGCCCGCCTCGCGCACCGGCACGGCATCACCGTCACGCTGCGCCCCTCGCCGTACGGCGGGACCACGGCGATCGTGCTGATCCCGCACGACATCGTGGTGCGGGAGCCGGCCGGCGGGGCGGACGGCACCGGTGCCGCGGCGAACGGCGCGCGGGCCCCTGGGTCGCCGCGGCCACCGCGCGCGACTCGGCCGACCCGGCGGGCCCGGCCACCGGCACCGGCATCAGCACCGGCACCGGCGAGGCAGCCCCGGGCGCCGCGGCCGGACGGTCCGCCTCGGCGGGACGGTCCGCCTCGGCGGGACGGTCCGCCTCGGCGGGACGGTCCGCCACGGCCTCGGCAGCGGACGGGGACCCGGCCGGCGGCCCCCGGCCGGTGCGCCCCGTACGGTCGTCCCGGCCGGCGCCCGCGGGCCCGTCCGCAGCCGCGGCGGGTTCCCCGGCGGCTCCGGCGACTCCGCGCACGGCGCCTCCGACGGGCGCGGCGGACTGGCGCCGCTGCCCCGCCGGGTACCGCAGACCAGCCTCGCCGCCGAACTGCGCGACGAGGATCCGGGCGGCCGCCGGGACGGCTCGGACGACGCGGCCGGCGACGCCTACGCCGACTTCACGGCCGAGCGCGCCGCCTCGTCCCTCGCCGGTTTCCAGCGCGGCACGCTGCGGGCCCAGACCGATGACGACGCGGCCGAAGCAGCCGACCCGGACGAAACACACGAAGCAGCCGAAGCACACGAGGCGGACGAGGACGCCGGTCGCGCGGGCGACCGCGCCACCGAGGGGCACGCGCTGTCCTCCGCCGCCCACTCGACCCCGACCGCCGACCGCCGACCGCCCACGAAGGACACGCGATGACCCGACCCTCCCCCGCCACGCACACCGAGCTGGACCAGTTGCTCACCGGACTCGTGGAGCGGGTCGCCGACGTGAACCAGGCCGTGGTGCTCTCCGAGGACGGCCTGGTCGTCAGCAAGTCCACCGGGTTCCTGCGGGACGACGCCGAGCGGCTGGCGGCGACCGCGTCGGGCCTGATGAGCCTCAGCAAGGGCGTCAGCATGGACTTCCGGGGCGGCCCGGTGCGCCAGGCGCTCATCGAGATGGCCAACAGCTACCTGATACTCACCTCCGCGGGCCCCGGCGCGCACCTGGTCGTGCTCACCGGGCCGAACGCCGACGTCGGCGTGGTGGCGTACCAGATGAACATGCTGGTGAAGAAGATCGGCGAGCACCTGAGCGCGGCACCGCGGGCCACCGCCGGCCCCGGCGAGTGACGTGACCGGAGGCGACGCTGCGGGCCGGCTCGTACGGCCGTTCACCCTGACCGGCGGCCGGACCCGGCCCAGCCGCGCCGACTTCACCCTCATCACGACGGTGACCGCGATCGACCCGCAGCCCGCCCGGGCGGCGCGGCCACAGCCCGAGCACCTGCGGATCCTGCGGCTGTGCGCCGAGCCGATGGCCGTGGCGGAGCTCGCGGCCCGCCTCGACCTGCCGGTGAGCGTGGTCGTCATCCTGCTCTCGGACCTGCTGGAGGCCGGCCGCATCACCGCGCGGCCGCCGCACCCGGTCTCCCGCGCCACCGACGACCTGGACCTGCTGCAGAAAGTGAGGGACGGCCTTGGCCGGCTCTGAGCGCGTCGCCGAGACGCCCACGGCATCCGCACGCTCCACCGCGCCCGAGGCGGTGAAGATCCTGATCGCGGGCGGCTTCGGCGTCGGCAAGACCACCATGGTCGGGTCGGTCAGCGAGATCGCCCCGCTGCGCACCGAGGAACCGCTGACCGCGGCGGGCCTGGACGTCGACGACCTCGCCGGCATCGAGGAGAAGCGGGCCACGACGGTGGCGCTGGACTTCGGCCGGATCACCATCGGCCGGGACGTGGTGCTGTACCTGTTCGGTACGCCCGGCCAGCAGCGGTTCTGGTTCATGTGGAACGACCTGGCGATCGGGGCGCTCGGCGCGGTGGTCCTGGTCGACGTCCGCAGGCCCGAGTCGAGCTTCGCCGCGATCGACTTCTTCGAGCGGCGGGGCATTCCGTTCGTCGTCGCCGTGAACGGCTTCCACGGCCGGCACCCGTACCCGGCGGCGGAGATCCGCGAGGCCCTCGCGCTGCCGGAGCACGTGCAGGTGCTGCTGTGCGACGCGCGGGAGCGGACCTCCAGCCGGGACGTCCTCATCGCCCTGATCGACCAGCTGATCGACGCCGCGGCCGGGGCCGCGGCGTCCTAGCGGGTCGTAGCGGGCGTGACGAGGCGTCTCAGGGCGCCCGTCAGACGAGACCCGCGGACTTCAGCCACTCCTTGGCCACGTCCAGCGGGTCCTTCTTGTCCAGCTGGACCTGGGCGTCCAGGTCGAGGAGCGTCTCGGTGTCCAGCTTGGCGGAGACCGCGTTGAGCGTGGCCACGCCCTCCTCGTTCAGCCCATCCTTGGTGACCAGCGGGGTCACGTTGGCGTGGCCGAAGAGGTTCTCCGGGTCCTTCAGGACGACGAACTTCTCCTTGATGATGGTCGGGTCGGTGGTGAAGACGTCCGCCGCCTGCACGTCGTTCTTGGTCAGCGCCGACTGGGTCAGCGGGCCGCCCGCGTCGAGCGCCTTGAAGGACTTGAACTTCAGCCCGTACACCGACTCCAGGCCCTTGAGCCCCTGCTGCCGCGTCTGGAACTCGGGCGAGCCGCCGATCACCAGGTCCGGTGCGACGTCCTTGAGGTCGGCGAGGGTCGACTCGGCGGTGAGGCCGTGCTTCTTCGCGGTCTCGGCGTTGACGCTCACCGAGTCCTTGTTCTCGGCCGGTGACGACTCCAGCAGCGTCAGCTTCTTGTCGAGCTTGGCCTTCGCCGCCTCGTTCACCGCCTCGACGGACTTCTGCTGGGCCTTCGGGTCGAGGTAGGCGAGCAGCGAGCCGTTGTACTCCGGCAGCACCGTGACGGAGCCGTTCTTCATCATGCCGTAGGTCGTCTCCCGGCTGCCTATGTTGTGCTTGTAGGTGACCTTGAGGCCCTTGGCCTTGAGCGCCTCCCCGTAGATGTCGGCGAGCAGGGTGCTCTCGGCGAAGTTGTTCGAGCCGACGACGACGGTGCCGGCCTCCGCCTTGTCACCCGCGAGCGGGTTGTCGGAGGTGCCGTCGGAGTCGGAGGAACAGCCCGCGAGCAGCGCCGCCGCGGCGGTGAGCGCGACGGCCGCCGCGCCGGTGTGCCTGGTCCTGGACCTGCTGCTCTTCGCGGTGAAATTCATCCGTCGATCCAAACGATCCGCTTGCCGGTGAGTCAAGTACGGCCTGGTTACGGTTTCTCCGCGGTCCGGGCGCTCAACGCCTGCGCACCCCCGGCGAGACCGCGAACCGTCCCGCCGCCCAGAAGAGCGCGAGAGTGACCAGGGCCAGGACGGCCACCAGGGTGGCGCCGCCGACGACCTTCTCGTAGTCGCGCTGGTAGAGCCCGTCGATGATGTAGCGGCCGATGCCGCCGAGGCTGACGTAGGCGGCGATGGTCGCCGTCGACACGACCTGGATGGCGGCCGAGCGCAGCCCGCTGAGGACCAGCGGGAGGGCGACCGGGAGTTCGACCCGGAAGAGGATGGCCGACTCGTGCATGCCCATGCCCCGGGCGGCGTCCACCGGCGAGGGGTCGACGGAGCGGACCGCCTCGTAGGTGGTCACGAGGATGGGCGGGACCGCGAGCACGACGAGCGGGACCATCACGGGCAGCAGGCCGATGCCGACGACGACGGCGATCAGCACCAGCAGACCGAAGCTGGGCAGGGCGCGGGCGGCGGTGGCGACGAAGGCGACGGCGTTGCCGCCGCGTCCGGTGTGTCCGGTCAGCAGCCCGACGGGCAGCCCGACGGCGGCGGCGAGCCCGAGGGCCATCAGGGTGTACTGGACGTGTTCCAGCAGGCGCGTGGGGATGCCGTCGTAGCCGTGCCAGTGGGCGCTGTCGCTGAAGAAGGCGTTGACGAAGTCGAGGACGTTCACCGGGTCGCCGCCTCCTGCGGTTCGGGCAGCTCCTGCGGTTCGGGCCGCTCCTGCCGCACGGCGGCGTTGTCCCTGGCGCGCCGCCCCTTGCCGCGCGGCATCCACGGCGTCAGCAGGTTGCGGGCCAGGACGAGCAGCGCGTCGCACAGGACGGCCAGTACGGCGGTCGTCAGGACCGAGTTGACCGCCAGTTCGGGGCGGCCGTACTTCTGGGCGTCCGCGAGGAGGTTGCCGAGGGCACCCTGGTTGCCGATGAGGGCGCCGACGCTGACCAGGGAGATGCTCGCCGACACGGCGACCCGCAGCCCGGCGAGGATCGCGGGCACGGCGATCGGCAACTGCACCTGGACGTAGCGCCGTACGGGCCCGAAGCCCATGGCGGTGGACGCGGCCAGCGTCTCCTCGGGCACCGACCGAACGCCGTCGACGATCGCCGGGACGAGCACCACGAGGCTGTACACGGCCAGCGGGATCATCACGGTCAGTTCGGTCTGCCCGGTGTAGTCGATGAGGACCACGAAGACGGCCAGCGACGGGATGGCGTAGAAGACGGTGGTCACGCCGAGCACCGGCGGATACAGCCAGCGGAAGCGCACACAGAGCTGGGCGAGCGGCAGCGCGGCGAGCAGTCCGGCCAGGACCGGCAGCAGCGCCTCGCGCAGATGCAGGCCGATCAGGCCGAAGTAGGTGTTGTCGAGGTCGCTCGGTATGTCGAAGAAACCGTTCACGGGGCGACCTTGGTGACGTCGGCGGGCTCCTCGGCCCGCGCGTCGCCGGGGGCTCCCGCGCCGGGGTCCCCCGCGCCGTGCGCGGAGCGGATCGCCTCGCCGACGGTCTGCTGGGAGACGACGCCGGTCACCCGGCCGTCGGCGTCCACGGCGACGGCCCATCCGGTGGGCGAGAGCACGGCGCAGTCGAGGGCGGCCCGCAGCGAGTCGGTGCCGGGCACGAACGGCCGCCCGTGGGACAGCAGTCGCCCGGCCGCGAGGTCCCCGGCCGTCAGGTCGCCCGGCTCGGCCCAGCCCAGCGGCCGGTCGTCCGCGTCGGTCACCAGCAGGTGGGGGGCGCCCCCGGCGGCGGCGAGCTGTTCGGCGGTCGCGTCGGCGCGCACGACCGGGCCGCTGGTCAGCTCCAGGCCGGCGGACGGGAAGAAGGAGAGCCGCCGGATGCCGCGGTCGGCGCCGAGGAAGTCCTCGACGAAGTCGTCCGCGGGGTCGGACAGCAGCTCGGCGGGCGGTGCGAACTGGGCCAGCCGGCCGCCGGTGCGCATCACCGCGACCATGGTGCCCAGTTTGATGGCCTCGTCGATGTCGTGGGTGACGAAGACGATGGTCTTGCCCAGTTCGTCCTGGATGCGCAGGAGTTCGTCCTGGAGTCCCTTGCGGACCACGGGGTCGACGGCGGAGAACGGCTCGTCCATGAGCAGCACGGGCGGATCGGCGGCGAGTGCCCGGGCCACGCCGACGCGCTGCTGCTGACCGCCGGAGAGCTGGTACGGGTACCGCTTGGCGAGGGAGGCGTCGAGGCCCACCCGTTCCATCAGCTCCGCGGCCCGTTCGCGGGACTTCTGCCTGCCCCAGCCGATCATGCGGGGGACGGTGGCGATGTTGTCGAGGATCGTGCGGTGCTGGAAGAGCCCGGCGTTCTGGATGACGTATCCCATGGACCGGCGCAGTGTGGTGACGGGCTGCTGCTGGAGGTCCTCGCCGTCGAGCAGGATCGTGCCCTCGGTGGGCTCGACCATTCTGTTGATCATCCGCAGGGTCGTGGTCTTGCCGCAGCCCGAGGGCCCGACGAGGACCGTGATCGAGCGGTCGGGTATCTCCAGCGACAGCCGGTCGACCGCCACGGTGCCGTCCGGGTACCGCTTGGTGACTGAGTCCATCCGTATCAAAACGCCGAATACCCTTCGGGTCTGGCAGAAGCTGCCCGCTCCGGCCGCGGTCGGTGGGGCCGTCGCCGGTCGAGTGTAGACGGCTGGTCCGCGGGGCCCCCGTTGCTCCGGGGCGACTCCTTCCCGCTGCTCGGGCGTTCACACTCGGGCGTTCACACCGGAAACCCGCCCGACCGACCGACGGCGGCCGGGAGCGACGGTGTCCACCGTGCCGCTCCCGGCCGCCGTTCGGTTCACCGGCCGGTTCAGCCCGCCTTCGGCTCCAGCCGCAGCGAGATGCTGTTGATGCAGTACCGCTGGTCGGTCGGGGTCGGGTAGCCCTCGCCCTTGAAGACGTGACCGAGGTGGGAACCGCAGCGGGCGCAGCGCACCTCGGTGCGGACCATCCCGTGGGAGCGGTCCTCGATCAGCTCGACCGCGTCGGTGTCCCTCGGGTCGTAGAAGGACGGCCAGCCGCAGTGCGACTCGAACTTGGTCGTGGAGGTGAACAGCTCCGCACCGCAGGCGCGGCAGGAGTAGACGCCCTCGGTCTTGGTGTCGGTGTACTCACCGGTGAAGGCCGGCTCGGTGGCGGCCTCGCGCAGCACGGCGTACTCGGCCGGGGCCAGCTCGGCCCGCCACTGCTCGTCCGGCTTCTCGACGTCGTACGACATGAGTCTCAGCCCCTTACTTCGACAGCTCGTCCAGGATGCGCGGTCCGAGGTCCGTCACGTCGCCCGCGCCCATGGTGAGAACGAGATCACCGGCCTTCGCCATTCCCGCGACCAGTGCGGGCGAGGCGTCCTTGTCGTGGACCGGTGTGACGTCGGCGCCGGCGGCGCGGGCGGCCTCGACGATCAGCTCGCTGGTGATGCCCGGGATCGGGTCCTCGCGGGCCGGGTAGATGTCGAGGACGACCGAGGCGTCCGCGAGGGCCAGCGCCTGGCCCATCTCCTTGCCCAGCTCCTGGGTGCGGGAGAAGAGGTGCGGCTGGAAGAGGACCAGGATGCGGGCGTCGCCCACCGCGGCGCGCATGGCCTCCAGGTCGGCGGTCATCTCGGTGGGGTGGTGCGCGTAGGAGTCGACGACCTGGACGCCGGCCGCCTCGCCCTTGAGCTGGAGGCGCCGCTTGACGCCCGTGTAGGCGGCCAGCGCGGGGGCCAGCGCGGCGGCGGGGACGCCGAGGGCGGCGCCCGCGGCGAGGGCGGCGACGGCGTTGTGGGCGTAGTGGCGGCCGGGGACGGAGACGGCGAAGGTCAGCTCGGCGCCGTCCAGGACGACGGTGACCTCGCTCTTGAGGCCCTGCGGGACGACGGACAGGATGCGCACGTCGGCGTCCTCGGACTCTCCGTACGTCACCGTCCGCACCCGGCCGGCCAGCCGTCGGGTCAGCTCCCGGGCGCCCTCGTGGTCGGCCGCGATCACCAGGGTGCCGCCGGGGACGATCTTGCCGGCGAAGGTCTCGAAGGACTCGTAGATCTCGTCCATCGAGGCGTAGTTGGCGTGGTGGTCCAGCTCGACGTTGAGGACGATGGCGACCTCGGGGGCGTACTTGTGGAAGCTGCGGTCGCTTTCGTCCGCCTCGGCGACGAAGATCTCGCCTTCGCCGTGCAGGGCGTTGGAGCCGGGGGCGTCCAGGTCGCCGCCGATCGCGTACGACGGGCCCAGGTCCAGCTCGGACAGGGAGACCGCCAGCATCGAGGTGGTGGTGGTCTTGCCGTGCGTGCCGGCGACCGCGATGGGGCGCAGGCCGTCCATCAGGGCGGCCAGGGCGTCGGAGCGGTGCACGACCGGGATGCCCAGCTCGGCGGCGCGGACCAGCTCCGGGTTGTCCTCGCGGATGGCCGAGGACACGACCACGCAGCTCGCATCGTCGGCGAGGTGCTCCGCCGCGTGCCCGATGTGCACGGTGGCGCCCAGCGCGCGCAGCGCGTCGGCGGTCGCGGACTCCTTGGCGTCGCTGCCCGCCACGGCGGCGCCGCGCTGGGCGAGGATCTTGGCGATGCCCGACATCCCGGCGCCGCCGATGCCGATGAAGTGCGGTCGGTCCATGGCGGTGGGAAGGCCGGGTGCCATGCGCTGTTCTCCCAGAGTGGTCCGTTGGTGATCCGTTGAGGCCGCGCCCCCTCGGCGGGGGCGCGGCACCAGCCTATGCCTTGCTGTGGGAGAAGAGTTTCAGGACCGGTACGCCGACCTTGTGCCGGGCCCGGGAGGCCCAGTCCCGGTGGAAGAACTCCTCCACGTAGTGGGGGTCGGTCAGGACGATCACCTCGTCGGCCCCGATCTCCATGACCAGGGCCTTCAGCTCGTCCAGCGGGTGGTCTTCGATCAGTCGCCCGTCGGCCTGCGCACCCGAGGCGCGCAGGGCGGTCAGGGACACCTCCAGGGCCCGCTCCCCGACGCCCTGCGCCTCCCGGCCCTCCGGGGTCTCCCCCTCGCGTACGGCGTCGTCCAGCTCGCCGAGCGCGACGTCGTCGATGGCGCGCAGCAGGCGGTCCGCCTGATCGCCGCGCGGCTGGAGCAGCACGTGGAAGCCGACCTGCTCGTCCCCGTGCAAGGTGGTGACGAACTCCACGTCGGCGGACGTCAGGGCCTTCTCGATCATCAAAACGCTTGTGAACACCAGGCGCCCCTTCTCCTTCGAGGGCCCGTGGGCCCACCCTCCGTAGGCCGTACCAGACCCTGCGGAAACCATCCTGCCCCGTGATCGCACGGGTACTGCCGGAATCAGTGTGCCCGGCGCGGACTAAACGGAACGGAAGATTCCGCCGATTCCCGGATGTGCGGTAACGACCGAACCCGTGTCCGGTCGCCGCCGTCCGTCCGGGCCGGAACGTGTCTAGTCGCGCCGGTACCGGCTGAAGAGGAAACCTTCCTCCTCCAGGAGGGACGCCAGTGCGAATCGCCGCGGCATCCCGACGGCCGGTCCGCCCGCGATCCGCTGCGCGTCCCCCGCGGTCAGCATCGGGGCGACGGTCAGGCACAGCTCGTCGAGCACACCGGCGGCGACGAACTGCCCCAGCAGCCGCGGACCGCCCTCGGTCAGCAGCCGGGTGTGCCCCAGCTCCGCGAGCGCCTCGAGCGCACGGGCCGGGTCCACGCCGACGCCGTCCCCCGCGATCACCACCCGGGCCCCGGCCCGCTCCGCGGCGGCGATCCGGTCGGGGGCCGCGGCGGCGCCGGTCAGGACCAGCGTGGGCACGACCGGGGAGGTGAACAGCGGCAGGGAGAAGTCCAGCTCCAGGCTCGCGCTGACCACCGCGATCACCGGCACGGGCGCCTGACCGGCCGCCCGCCGCGCCTCCGCGAAATCCGCCCGCGCGCGACCCGGGCGGTACCCCTCCTGCCGTACGGTCTCGGCGCCGGCGATCACCACGTCCGCCAGCGCCCGCAGGGTGCCGAAGACCCGCATGTCGGCCGCGCCGGAGATGGGCTGGGAGCGGCCGTCGTGCTGGGCGGCGCCGTCGAGGGTGGAGACCATGTTGGCCCGCAGCCACGTCCGCCGGTGCCCGTCCGGCTCGGGGTACGCGTAGGCGGCCGCCAGCTCGGCCAGGCTCCACTCCCGGTCGGTCTCGGAGCCGCCGCCCGGGCCGGCGGTCGGATCGGTCAGGGGGGACACGGGGAACAGGCGTCGCATGGGGTGCAGTGTTCCACGCACCCGCCACCCCAACCGTGCAGGCCGGAGGCCCTGCCCCCGCGCACCGCGCCCACGATGCCGAGCCCGTGCCGGGCCACGCGCGGGCGGCCGGGTTTCCACCCCCGGGCCGGGCGCACGACCGCAGCACCCCGCCGTACGGGCGCCCGGCACTCCGCCGTACGGGCGCCCGGCACCGCACCGGCACCCGGCACCGCACCCGCCCGCCTCGCCGCACCCCGCTCGCGCCACGCCCCGCCCCGCTCGCGCCGCCGGGTGGCTACGCCCCGCTCGTCCCGCCCGCCGGCCGACGCCGGGGGCCCTCCGCGCAGGCCCTACCATTGAGTACCGTGTCGTCCTCCTCTCCCACCTCCGTCCCCGCCCCGATAACCGGGACGGCTCCGGCCACGGTCTCCCTGTGCGCCCGCGAGCCCCGAGTCCCCGCGGACCGCCTGGTCGCCGAGATGGTGCCCCCGCCCCGTTTCGACTCCGTCCGCTTCGGCACGTACCTCCCGGACCCGAACCAGCCCAGCCAGAGCGAGGCCGTCCGGGTCCTCGAGGACTTCGCGGGCGGACTGGGCGAGGCGCCCGGCACGGGAGGCGGCAGGCGCGGCTTCTTCGGGCTGGGCCGCGGCAGGGCGCCGAAGACCCCGGCCGGACCCCGCGGCGTGTACCTCGACGGCGGTTACGGCGTCGGCAAGACCCACCTGCTGGCCTCCCTGTGGCACGCCACCCCCGCCGAGCCCTCCCGCAAGGCCTTCGGCACCTTCGTCGAGCTGACCAACCTCGTCGGCGCCCTCGGTTTCCAGCAGACCGTGCAGACCCTGTCCGGGCACCGTCTGCTGTGCATCGACGAGTTCGAGCTGGACGACCCGGGCGACACCGTCCTGGTCTCCAGCCTGCTCGCCCGGCTCGTGGAGGCCGGCGTGGCGCTCGCCGCCACCTCCAACACGCTGCCGGGCAAGCTCGGCGAGGGCCGGTTCGCGGCGGCCGACTTCCTGCGCGAGATCCAGGGACTGTCCGCCCACTTCCGCGCCCTGCGCATCGACGGCGAGGACTACCGCCACCGCGGTCTGCCCGAGGCCCCGGCGCCGTACTCCGACGAGCAGGTGACCTTGGCGGCACGGGCCACCGAGGGTGCCTCCCTGGACGACTTCGCCGCCCTCCTCGACCACCTCGCCCGCGTCCACCCCAGCCGCTACGGCGCCCTGACCGACGGCCTGACGGCGGTGTGCCTCACCGGGGTGCGCCCGGTGCCGGACCAGTCGACGGCGCTGCGGCTCGTGGTGCTCGCGGACCGGCTCTACGACCGCGAGGTGCCCGTCCTGGCCTCCGGGCTGCCCTTCGACCGGCTGTTCGGCGAGGAGATGCTGAAGGGCGGGTACCGCAAGAAGTACTTCCGGGCGATCTCCCGGCTCACCGCGCTGGCCCGGGACGCGGCGCGGCTGGTGGACACGCCCTGAGGAACGGTCGGTTCCCGCCAACCCAGCCGCCATTTTGAGGCTCTCTCCGGCACGTAACGCCCCGTTAACCCTGCAAAGCTCTTTGCAGGGTTAACGTGTTTCTTGACCACGCGTTGACCATGCTTTTGCCGGGCGTTGACCTGCCCCTCGGCATGTGCCGGCGGCAGGAACTGCCTGGGAGGGGGCCACGTGCACCGACGTACGGCGGCCCGCACCGTGGTCGCGGTCCTCGCCCCAGTCCTGTTCGCGCTCCAGTTCTTCGCTCCCTCCGGCTCCTTCGCATCCGCGTACACAAACGGTGACGCCGTGGCCCACGCCCGTCCCGGAACCATCCCCTCCGGCACGGTGCCGCACGACGAGACCGTCACCTGCCGCGAGGGCGGCCGCCCGGGGGAGCCGACCACCGCGCCGCGCGTCCGCGACCGCCACCGCACCACCGCCGCGCCGCAGTCCAGCACCCCTCGGCACCCACTGGCGCGGCAGTCCGCCCCGCAGGCGCCCGGCTCCGTCACCTCCGGCCGTGCCGCCGAGCACCCGCCCAGACCCGCGGCGGACCACACCCCCGCGGCACTCCAGGTCTTCCGCTGCTGACGGACCACCGGCACATCCCCCACCTCTGTCCCACCCGTCCGACGCGCCCCCACGGCGCGCCAGGAGGAAAACCGCATCATGCAACCCCTCATCGACAACGCCCGCACGTTCGGACAGCGCCCTGAGGAGTTCACCGGGCACGCCGAAGGCCAGTCGCCCGAAGTCCTGTTCATCACCTGCTCCGACTCCCGGGTCGTGCCCGCCCTGATCACCGGCGCCCGGCCCGGCCAGCTCTTCGAACTGCGCACCGCGGGCAACATCGTCCCGCCCTACGGAACCGGGCACCCCTCCGCCGAGGCGGCCACCGTCGAGTACGCGGTCCAGGTCCTCGGCGTCGGCGACATCGTGGTCTGCGGCCACTCGCACTGCGGCGCCGTCGGCGCGCTGGTGCGCGGCGACGACCTGACCGCCGTGCCCGCCGTGCGCGACTGGCTGGCGCACGCGGCGGACGACCCGGAGCCCTGCGATCCCGCCGATCCGACGGTCGCCGGGGCCGTGCAGCACCACGTACTGGCGCAACTGCTGCGCCTGCGCTCCTACCCCTGCGTCGAGCGGCGGCTGGCGGACGGCCGGCTGCGGCTGCACGGCTGGTACTACGAGGTCCACACCGGGCTCGTGCGCGCGCACCGCGCGGACACCGACGCGTTCGAGACCCTGTGAGCGCCGGCATGTCCCTCATAGCCGGTCAGAACCGGAGGTTCCCGCACTGGCGGCAGGACCTCACCGCGTCCCTCGTCGTGTTCCTGGTCGCGCTCCCGCTGTGCGTGGGCGTGGCCGTCGCCTCCGGCGTCCCGGCCGAACTCGGCCTGGTCACCGGCATCGTGGGCGGTCTGGTCACCGGGTTCCTGCCGGGCAGCAGCCTCCAGGTCTCCGGCCCGGCCGCCGGGCTGACCGTGCTGGTCTTCGGCGCGGTCGACCAGTACGGACTGCCCGCGCTCGGCGTGATCGTGCTCGCCACCGGGATCGTCCAGCTCGTGATGGGCGCCCTGAAGCTGGGGCGCTGGTTCCGGGCGATCTCCCTGTCGGTCGTCGAGGGCATGCTGGCCGGCATCGGCCTGGTGCTCATCGCCGGTCAGCTCTACTCGGCCGCCGGTCTCGAGGCGCCCGCCTCCGGCATCGACAAGCTCACCGGGCTGCCCGGGGCCGCCGCCGACGCGCTGGGCAGCACCGGGGCGCTGACCTCGCTCGCCCTGGGCGCGGGCACCGTCGCGGTGATGGTGCTGTGGAAGCGGCTGCCGAAGCGGGCGCGGACCGTGCCGGGGGCGCTGGCCGCGGTCGGTCTGGCCACCGCGGTCACGGCGGCGTTCGGACTGTCGGTCGCGACCGTCGAGGTGAGCGGCCTGCTGGACGTGATCCAGCCGCCCGGCGCCGACGCGTTCGGCGAGCTGGCGAGCGTGGGCCTGCTCGGCACGATCGTGGCCTTCACGCTGATCGCCTCGGCGGAGAGCCTGTTCAGCGCCGCGGCGGTGGACCGGCTGCACGACGGGCCGCGCACCCAGTACGACAAGGAGCTGATGGCGCAGGGCGCGGGCAACACCGTGTGCGGCGTGCTCGGCGCGCTGCCGATGACCGCGGTCATCGTGCGCAGTTCCGCCAACGTCGCCGCGGGCGCCCGCACCAAGGCGTCCCGGGTGCTGCACGGCGTGTGGCTGCTGCTGTTCACGGCGCTGCTGCCGTCCGTGCTGGGCCTGATCCCGCTGCCCGCGCTGGCGGGCATCCTGGTGCACGCGGGCTGGAAGCTGATCCCGTTCCGCAGCATCCTGCCGCTGTGGCGCGACCACCGGGGCGAGGCGCTGATCCTGGTGGTCACGGCCGTCTCGATCGTCGCGGTCAACATGTTCGAGGGCGTGCTGATCGGTCTGGCCCTGTCCGTGGTCAAGACCGCCTGGGAGGCCTCGCACCTCGGGCTGGAGATCGTCGACAAGGGCGCGGGACCCGTCCAGGCCCACCTGAGCGGCAACGCGACCTTCCTGCGGCTCCCGAAGATCCTGGAGTCCCTGGAGGCGCTGCCGCAGGACCGCCCGGTCGAGCTGGACCTGTCCGGGCTGCACCACCTGGACCACGCCTGCCGCACGGCCCTGGAGAACTGGGCCGAACGGCACAGCGCCGCCGGCACGGATCCGGTGAAGGTCACGGAGCCGGAGCGGGCGGGGGTGTAGCGGGGGTCCGCCGCCGGGTTCCGGGCATGGCACCCGGCCCGGCGGCGGGCCTATCGTGACAGTAAGGGTGAAAACCGTCCTCCGAGCGAGGAGGTCGTCATGGTCCAGGAGCTTCTGACCGCGGCCGCCGCCGTCGGCAGCGCGGGCGTCCTGTACGTCGCCTCGGCAGCACGGGTCGTCAAGCAGTACGAACGCGGGGTGGTCTTCCGGCTCGGACGGCTCGCGGGGCAGGCGCGCGGTCCCGGGTTCACCATGATCGTGCCGTTCGTGGACCGGCTGCACAAGGTGAACATGCAGATCATCACGCTGCCCGTGCCCGCCCAGGAGGGCATCACCCGGGACAACGTCACCGTACGGGTGGACGCGGTCGTGTACTTCAAGGTGGTCGACGCGGCCAACGCGCTGGTCCGGGTCGAGGACTACCGGTTCGCCGTCTCGCAGATGGCCCAGACCTCGCTGCGCTCCATCATCGGCAAGAGCGACCTGGACGATCTGCTGTCCGACCGGGAGAAGCTGAACCAGGGTCTCGAGCTGATGATCGACAGCCCGGCGGTCGGCTGGGGCGTGCAGATCGACCGGGTCGAGATCAAGGACGTGTCCCTGCCGGACACCATGAAGCGCTCGATGGCCCGCCAGGCCGAGGCGGACCGGGAGCGACGTGCCCGGGTGATCAACGCGGACGCCGAGCTGCAGGCCTCGAAGGTGCTCGCGGAGGCGGCCCGGGAGATGTCCGAGACGCCCGCGGCGCTGCAACTGCGGTTGCTCCAGACGGTCGTGGCGGTGGCCGCCGAGAAGAACTCCACCCTGGTGCTGCCCTTCCCCGTGGAGCTGCTGCGGTTCCTGGAGAAGGCGCAGGAGCACCCGGTCGATCACCCGGTGGAGCGGTGACACGAGCCACACGCGTGGTTCCCGGGGCTCCTGGCAGGTGATAGACACAGCGGGGTCACAGTCCTGTCCGCCAGCAGGAAGGTTTCCCCATGTCCACGTCCCGCAACGCGGCGACCCGCCGCCAGGTGCTCGCGCGTACCGGAGCCCTGGGCGCAGGCATCGCCTTCACCGGCGCCCTCTCCGAACTCTTCGCCGGCACCGCCGCCGCCCAGTCCCTCGGCCACACCGGCTACGGCCCCCTGGTCCCCGACCCCGACGGACTGCTGGACCTGCCCAAGGGCTTCCGCTACCGGGTGCTGTCCCGCGAGGGCGACCGGCTGCGCTCCGGCGAGGGTCCGGTGCCCTCCAACCACGACGGCATGTCCGCCTTCCCGGGGCGTTCCTCCGGCAGGCACGGCCGCACCACCCACCTCGTCCGCAACCACGAGAACCGCGAGGACGGCCGCGTCCCCGTCCCGACGGTCGAGGGCCTCACCTACGACCCGCAGGGCAAGGGCGGCTGTACGGCGCTGACGCTGGACTCCCGCAACCACGTCCTGTCCGAGCGGGTCGCGATCGCCGGTACGGCCGTCAACTGCGCGGGCGGTCCCACTCCCTGGCACACCTGGCTGACCTGCGAGGAGACCGAGGACCGGGCCGGGACCAACGGCTACACCAAGGACCACGGCTTCATCTTCGAGGTCGACCCGGTCGACCCGCACCGCACCGGGGCGGTGCCGCTGACCGCGATGGGCCGCTTCCAGCACGAGGCGATCGCCGTGGACCCGCGGCGCGGTGTCGTGTACGAGACGGAGGACGCCTTCGAGCGGCCGTTCGGCCTGTTCTACCGGTTCCTGCCGGAGAAGCCGCTGGGCGGCCTGGGCTCGCTGCGGGCGGGCGGCCGACTCCAGGCGATGCGCGTGCCCGGCGTGCCCGACCTGTCCTCGATCCAGGAGACGGGCGCGACCTTCGACCGCGTCGAGTGGGTGGACGTGCCCGACCCGCTGGCGGACGGTACGCCGATCCGCTTCCAGGACTTCGGCCGGGGCGGCATCACCCACGCGCAGAAGCTGGAGGGCTGCTACTGGGGCGGGCGGAGCGTGTACTTCGTGTCGTCCTTCGCCCACAGCGACGAGGGCTCGGCGGCCGACCACTACGGCCAGATCTGGCGCTACGACCCCGAGCGGCGCCGCCTCACCCTGGTGATCGTCTTCGGCCCGGACACCGACGTGCAGCTGCCGGGCGAGTCCCCGGACAACATCTGCCTGGCGCCCAACGGCGGCCTGATGGTCTGCGAGGACGGCAACGGCGCCCAGCACGTCTTCGGCGTGACCCGGCGCGGCGAGGTGTACGCGATGGCCCGCGGCGCCCAGAACATCGGTACGGAGGAGGAGCCGGAGTGGGGCGAGTTCGCCGGCGTCACCTTCTCCCCGGACGGCGACACGATGTACGTCAACTGCTACACGCCGGGCACCACCTTCGCGGTGACCGGGCCCTGGCGCAGGTAGCGGCCCGGGGACGCGGGCGGGGCGCGCCGTCCGGTCACTGAAGCCGCGACCATGGGGTACCCGGGCCGCATGACTCAGAACGTGCAGGTCAGCGACTCGTACTGGCTTCAGACGGCACCGGGCGGCGCGGCCCGCCCCGCGCTCGCGGAGGATCTCGACGTCGACGTCGCCGTGATCGGCGCCGGTGTCGCCGGGCTCAGCGCGGCCTGGGAGCTGAGCCGGGCCGGGCGGAGCGTGGCGGTGCTGGAGGCCGGGCGGGCCGCCGCCGGGGTCACCGGGTACACCAGCGCCAAGCTGACCGTCCTGCACACCCTGGTCTACGACAGGCTGCGCCGCACCCGCGGCCCCGAGGGCGCCCGGCTGTACGCCCGCTCGCAGTCCGAGGCGATCGAGCACGCCGCCGGGATCGTCGCCGAGCTGGGCATCGACTGCGACTGGGAGACCCGGGACGCCTACACGTACGTCCGCGACCCCGGCCGCGTGGACGAGCTGCGCGCCGAGGCGGCCGCGGCCGAGGAGGCGGGGCTGCCCGCGTCGTTCGTGACGGAGACCGGGCTGCCGTTCCCGGTGGCGGGCGCCGTGAAGGTGACCGGGCAGGCCCAGTTCCACCCCGTCAAGTACCTGCTGGCCCTCGCCGCGGACCTGGAGGCGCGCGGCGGGCGGATCTTCGAGGGCACCACCGTCCAGGGTCTGGACGAGGGCGAGCCGTGCCGGGTGAGGACGGAGGCGGGGGCGACGGTCACCGCCCGGGACGTCGTGGTGGCCACCCACTATCCGATCTTCGACCGGGCCCTGCTCTTCGCCCGCCTCTCCCCGCGCCGCGAACTGGTCGTCGCCGGGACCGTCGAGGCGGACCGCGACGTCGACGGCATGTACATCACGCCGGAGGAGAACACCCGCTCGGTGCGCACGGCACCGCTGGCCGACGCGGGCCGCCGCCTGCTCGTCGTCACCGGCGAGCACTTCACCCCCGGCACGGGCGACACCCGCGAGCGCTTCGAGACCCTCGCCGCCTGGGCGGACGAGCACTTCCCCGGCGTCGAGCGCACCCATGCCTGGGCCACCCAGGACATCGACCCCACCGACACCGTGCCGATGGTCGGCCCGCTGCACCCGGGCGCGCACCACACGTACGTCGCCACCGGCTTCGGCGGCTGGGGTCTGAGCGGCGGCATGATGGCGGGCCGGCTGCTCACCGCGCAGATCACCGGCGAGGAGTGCGCGTGGAGCGGGCTGTACGACCCGCGCCGACTGCGCACGGCGGTGCGTGAGGCGCCCGCGCTGCTCAAGACGCAGGCCGAGGTGGCCCGGCACTTCGTCGGCGACCGGCTGCGGCCCACCCCGCCGGTGGAGGCGCTGCCGCCGGGCGAGGGCGCGGTGGTCCGGGCGGGCGGCGACCGGGTCGCGGTCTACCGGGACGAGGAGGGCGCCCTGCACGCCGTCTCGCCGCGCTGCACCCACCTGGGCTGCCTGGTCGACTTCAACGCGGCCGAACGCGCCTGGGAGTGCCCCTGCCACGGCTCCCGCTTCGGCACGGACGGCAAGGTGCTGGAGGGCCCGGCGACCAAGCCGCTGGAGCGGCGGGACATCTGACGCCCTGGATCTGAGCCGGGCGGGTGACCGAGGCGGCACGTCACCCCTCATAGTCATACAAACCGAACATCCCACTCCTACGTTCGTACGGTGATCACTCTCGTACGACGTGCCACCGCGCTCTGTGTCCTGGGCGCCGCCCTCGCCGCCTGCGGAACCACCGGGGCCGAGCAGACCCCCCGCCCGGCACCCTCCGCCCCCGCCCCGTCCCCCTCCTCCTCGTCCGCCCGGACGCCCACCCTCGCCCCCGGCCCCGCGGGTCTGACGCCCGTCTTCGAGCACGGCCCGCGCACGGGCGGCACCAAGGACGGCAAGCCGGTCGCCCTCACCTTCGACGCCGACATGACCGCCGACCAGGGGCCGCGGGCGGCGTCGGGCGAGCGGTTCGACAACCCGGGGCTGATCGCGGCGCTGCGGGAGCTGAAGGTGCCGGCCACGGTGTTCATGACCGGCCGCTGGGCGGAGGAGTACCCGGACGAGGCCCGCTCCGTCGGCCGGGACCCGCGGTTCGAGATCGCCAACCACTCCTACAGCCACTACGCCTACACCGACGACTGCTACGGCCTGCCCACCGTGTCCAAGGACCGCATGCGCCCGGACCTGGAGCGGGCGTACGCGGCGTTCGAGAAGGCCGGGGTGCCCAACCCGATGCCGTACTTCCGCTTCCCCGGCGGCTGCTACGACAAGGCGGCCCTCGAGGAGTTGTCGGCCACCGGGGTCACCGCCGTGCAGTGGGACGTGGTGAGCGGGGACGCCTTCGCGACGGACGCCGACGCGGTCACCCGGCAGGTGCTCGACGGGGTGCGGCCGGGGTCGGTCGTCGTCATGCACTGCACGCGCAGCGCCGCCCCGGTGACCGAGGAGGTGGTGCGGGCGGTGGTGCCGGAGCTGCGCCGCCAGGGGTACCGCTTCGTGAAGGTCTCGGAGCTGGTCGGCGCCGCGAACGGACACGCCTGACGTCCTAGGCTGGAGACATGGACAGCGACCACGACCACGAACCGGAGCCGGACGGCGCCGGCTGCGAGCCCGGCGGCTACTGCCTGATCGACGCGCCCCGGCCGCCGAAGGCCGACGGCCCGCCGTTCGCGGAGTGCGTGCAGTGCCGGGAGCCGACGGAGTACCCGGAGTCGTACAAGGGCATCACGCTCTGCCCGGTCTGCGAGTGGCAGGAGGCCCAGCGCACCGCCTGCTCAGGCTGACGACCTGCGCGGGCCGAGCGCACAGGCCACGGCGATCGCGCCCGCGGCGATGACCGCCGCCCCGGCCAGCGGCAGCAGCGGCAGCGGGACCGCGCCCGACCTGGACCCGGTGACCAGGCCGCTCACCGCAGCCCGCGCCGGGGACCCCGACGCCACCAGCGCCAGCAGGGCCGCCAGCAGCAGGGCGGGGACCGCGCGGCCGGGCGAGCGCAGCACCGGCCAGGCGGTGAGCGCGCCGACGGCGGTGCCGAGCAGGGCGCACACCAGCGCGGCGAGCAGCCCGGCACCGGCCGCCGGGAGCGGGGACACGCGCGTTCCGTGACCGGTGCTGACGGGGTCGCTGATCAGCGTCACGACGACGGTCGCGACGGCGGCCAGGACGACGGCGGCGGCCAGCCCCACCAGCACGGCGGCCAGGTGGGACCGCGCGGGACCCCGCGCCGCCGACACGCACCCCCGCGCGGCGGGCGGCTCGCCCGTGACGCAGATCCGCACCAGCCAGGCCGCGACCGGCAGCAGCACGGCCGCCGCCCAGCCCAGCGAGTCGAGCACCGGCTGCCCGCCCTGCACGCCGATGCCGAGCGCGGCGGCGTACAGCACGACGGGCGGCAGCCAGCGCTGGGAGCGCAGCAGGAGCGCGGTCTGGTAGCGCAGCAGAGCGGTCATCGGCGGTCCTCGGGGGCGTGCACGCTCACCACGTGCCAGGGCGGCCGGGCGGTCAGGAGCGTGCGCAGCAGGACGTCGGAGTGCGAGGCGGGGACGGTGAGCGTGTGGCAGCCGGGACCGGTCTCCTCGGCCGAGGAGGCCACGCGGTGCACGTCGGCGGGGAGGGCGGCACCGGCCGGCCCCCGCACCCGCACGACGACCCGCGGCCCCGCGGACACCGGGGCGGGTCCGGTACGGCGGTGCAGGGTGCCGTCGCGCACGGCGTACACGGCGGCGGGCACCCCGGCCAGGCGGCGCGGATCGTGGTCGACGAAGACGACGGCGCCGCCGGCCGCCGTCCGTTCGGCGACCGCCCGCTCCAACTCGCCCCGCGCGTCCGCGTCCAGCCCGGTCCAGGCCTCGTCGAGCACCAGCAGCTCCGGCTCGGCGAGCAGGGCCTGCGCCACCGCCACCTTCTGGCTGCTGCCCTTGGACAGCCGGGAGAGCCGCGTGCCGGCGTACCCGGCGGCCCCCAGCCGCTCCAGCCAGTGCCCGGCGGCACGGGCCGCCGCCCGGCGGGACAGGCCGTGGACGGCGCCGAGGTGGGTCAGGTACTGGGCGGCCGTGAAGGGCAGGGTGGGCGGGAAGCGTTCGGGGACGTAGGCGGTGCGCGGGCGGCCGGTGACCCGGCCCTCGGTGGCGGCGTCGATCCCGGCGACCAGGCGCAGCAGGGTCGACTTGCCGGTGCCGTTGGCGCCCTCGACGCGGACGAGGGCGCCGGGCTCCACGCCCAGCTCGACCCCGCGCAGCACCCACGGGCCGCGCAGACCGTAGCGGCGGCCCACCCCGTCCAGCCGTAGCTCGCGTCGCATGGGGCCATACTCTCCCAGCCGCGCGGGTTGGCAGACTGTAGGGCGTGAGCAACGACCCGACGACACCCGTCCCCGCGCCCGTTCCCGTCCCCGACAGCCCCTTCCGTCCCGAGCCCGGCGACCGCGACCTCGCGCCGCAGTTCGTGCTGCCGCTCGTGGTGCGCATCGAGCGGGCGGCGCCGCCGTCCCGCACCGACGCGCTGGAGACCGCGGCCCGGGCGGTGCTGGTGATGCTCGCCGACGAGCGGTCGACCGGCGACGGCGCGTGGGCGCGGGCGGTGCGGGACTGGCAGGACGCGCGTATCCGCAAGGTCGTCCGGCGGGCCCGCGGCGCGGAGTGGCGGCGGGCCGAGGCGCTGCCGGGCATCACGGTCACCGGCAAGAACGCCGAGGTACGGGTCTTCCCGCCGGTCCCGTTGGACGGCTGGCCCAAGGACCTGGCCCGCCTCCAGGTCTCCGGCACCGACCTCGACGACCCCGAGCCGCCGGTCGACGCCGACCCCACCGCGCCGGTGCTCTGGCTCAACCCCGACCTGGACATGTCGGCGGGCAAGGCGATGGCCCAGGCGGGCCACGGTGCGCAGCTCGCCTGGTGGGAGTTGTCCGGGGACGAGCGGACGGCGTGGCGCGACGCGGGCTTCCCGCTGTCGGTGCGCACCGCGGACCCCGCCCGCTGGACCGGCCTCACCACCGGCGCCCTGCCGGTGGTGCGGGACGCCGGGTTCACGGAGATCGCGCCGGGTTCGTGCACCGTGGTGGCGGACCATCCGGCGCTGCGGCGGGCGCGCCCGTAGCCGCGGGGGCGAACCGGCCGGGGCCCGGGGTGGCCCGCGAACCTCAAATGTTCCTCTGAAGGCGTCCTGAGCGGGGTTCGGGCCCGGTCGCGCGGGCGATACCCCGGTCATGACGACGCGGAGGGAGGGATCGGCCATGCGACGACTGGGCACCGGCATCGGATGGCGGCCGGAGATCGCGGACGCCGTCGAGGAGATGCCCGGCATCGAGTGGGTCGAGGCCGTGTCCGAGAACCTGTGTCCCGGGCATCTGCCCGACTCGCTGCTGCGGCTGCGCGAGCGCGGCGTGACCGTCGTACCGCACGGGGTCTCGCTGGGGCTCGGCGGCGCGGACCGGCCGGACCCGGGACGGCTGGCGGCGCTGGCCGAGCGGGCCGAGGTGCTCGGGTCGCCGCTGGTCACCGAGCACATCGCGTTCGTGCGCGCGGGCGGGGCGCTGACCGCGTCGCCGTCGCTGGAGGCGGGGCACCTGCTGCCCGTGCCGCGCACGCGCGACGCCCTCGACGTGCTGTGCGAGAACGTGCGCGTCGCGCAGGCCGCGCTGCCCGTGCCGCTCGCCGTGGAGAACATCGCCGCGCTCGTCCCGTGGCCGGACGAGGAGCTGACGGAGGGGCAGTTCCTGTACGAGCTGGCCGACCGGACCGGCGTGCGGCTGCTGATCGACGTGGCGAACCTGCACACCAACCACGTCAACCTCGGCCAGGACCCGGCCGAGGCGCTCGCCGAACTGCCCCTGGAGGCCATCGCCTACGTCCACGTCGCGGGCGGCTTCGAGCGGGACGGCGTCTGGCACGACAGCCACGCCCACCCCGTCGCGCGGCCGGTGCTGGACATCCTGACCGACCTCGCCTCGCGCGTCGCGCCGCCGGGCGTGCTGCTGGAGCGCGACGAGAACTTCCCCTCCGGCGACGAGCTGCGGGGTGAGGTGGAGGCGATCCGCGGCGCCGTGGAGAAGGGGCGGGCGGCGGCCACCGGGACCGGAGCGGCCGCCCACACCTCGCGCACCGGTACCGATGCGGGCTCCGGCGCCGACGACGCCGTACGGCAGCGGCTCGGGCTGGCGCAGGCCGCGCTGCTGTCCGCGCTGGTCGCGGGGGCGCCGGTGCCCGAGGGGTTCGACCGGGTGCGGCTGGGGGTGCAGGCGCGGGCGCTGGCCGGGAAGCGGGCCGACGTGGTCGGGAAGGTCGCGCCCGAGCTGCCGGTGATCCTGGGCGCGCGGTACCGGCCCGCCTTCCTCGCCTACGCGCAGGACCGTCCGATGACCGGCGGCTACCGGCGGGACGCCCTCGACTTCGTCGCACACGTGCTGCGGACGGCGCCCGGGGACGAGGACCCGGGTGTGCGGCGGGAGTTGCGGGAGTGGTGGCTGGAGCGGTCGGGACCGGTGCCGCGGTCGGCGCGTCCCGGGGCCCGGCTGGCCCGTGCGACCAGGCGTGTTCTGCTGCGCCGCTGAACCGGGGGCGGCGTGGGGGGACATCGCCGAGCGGAACGTCACATACCCACAACGCTGCGTCCCGGAATGTGAAAAGGGCATGGCGCCGGCGAAAGCCTTTGGCATAGAAGTACGGCATGTTCTGGGTCCTTTTCCTCCTGTCGGCCTGGGCCGTCGCCGGCCTCGCGTGCCTGCGGCTGTGCCTGGCCGCCGTACGCGCGGCGGCCGTGGAACCGGGCGCCGTCGTCCGTGAGCACACGCTGACGCTGTACGAGGCGGCGTTCCTGTCCGGCGGTCCGCGGCGGGTGGCGGACCTGACGCTGGTCTCGATGGCGCGCCAGCGGCGGCTGCTGCTCGCGCACACCGGCTGGGCGACCGTCGTCGACCCGTGCGGCCGGGACGACATGGAGCGGTCGGTCATCGGGGCGATAGGACCCGGTGGCCAGTCCCGGATAGCGCCGGTACGGGCCGCCGCGGCCGCCGCCGACGCGGTACGGGGCCTGGCCGACCGGCTGGTGGGAGCGGGCCTCGCAGTACCCGACGGCGGCACCGGCGGCGTCGCGGCCGGGGTGCGCCGGGTGCGGGTCGCCGCGGTGACGGTGTGCGCGCTCGGCCTGGTCGCCCTGGCGCTGCCGCTGCCCGCCACCGAGCCGCGCCTCCTGATCGCCCTCTGGTTCGCGCTGCCGCTCGCCCTGACGCTCGGGTGCCTCGCCATCACGCGCATGGAGATCCATCCGTACGCGCGCTGGGCCTCCCCCGCCGGGCAGCGGCTGGTCGGCGCCCTCGTGCGGCAGGCCGACGGCACGGCGGACGACCGGACCTTCCTCACCTCGGTCGCCGTGCGCGGCGTGCACGCGATAGGCGAACCGGACCTGCGTGCGGCCTTCGCCCACCGCGAGAAGTACGCCGGGGACCACTGGGAGCGCCGGGCCTGACGCCCGGGGGGCGTACGGGGGCACTCGGCGCCGACACCCGCGGGCGGTGCTTGCCCCGTCCGGCCGCCGCACCAAACATCCCTTGTGTCACACCGTGCACCGAAGGGATACGCGATGCGAGCTGCCGCCCTCTACTCGGCCGCCGGGTCCTTGCTGCTGGCCACCCTCACCGCCGCCCCCGTCCAGGCGGCGCCGCCGGCCGGGCCCGGATCGGCCGAGGCGCTCGGCACCGCCGTGGCCGCCCGGCGCGCGGCGGCGGCCGGGGTGGACTTCGGCAGGTGCCCGAAGGCGGAGGAGCTGCCGGACGGCATCCGCTGCGGCACCGTGACCGTGCCGCTGGACTACGCCCACCCGGACGGCGAGCAGGTCCGGCTCACCGTCAGCCGGGTGCGGGCCACCCACCGGGACCCGGACGGCGGCGGGCGCGAGGTCTCCGGCCAGGGCGCGCTCCTCTACAACCCGGGCGGCCCCGGCGCCTCCGGGCTGTACTTCCCGCTGGTGGGCATGGTGCCCGAGTGGAAGCGCATCGCCGCCGCCTACGACCTCGTCGGGTACGCCCCGCGCGGGGTCGCGCCCTCCGCGCCGCTGTCCTGCCAGGACCCCGGGGACTTCTTCAAGGGGCCGCGGCCGGCGCCGACGCGGCCCTCGGACGCGTACAAGAAGGAGCGCGCCGCGGAGGCCGAGGCGTACGCGCGCGACTGCGCGGAGCGGGGCGGGGACGCGCTGCGGCACTACCACTCGCTCAACAACGCCCGGGACCTGGAGGTCGTCCGCGCCGCGCTGGGCGAGCGGCGGCTCACGTTCATGGGCGCGTCCTACGGCACCTACCTCGGCGCGCTGTACGCCGAACTGTTCCCCTCGCACGTGCGGCGGATGGTGTTCGACGCGGTGGTGAACCCGGACCCCGAGCAGGTCTGGTACCGCAACAACCTCGACCAGTCGGAGGCGTTCGAGGACCGCTGGGAGGACTTCAAGGAGTGGGTCGCCGAGCACGACGCCGTGTACGGGCTCGGGGACACGGCGCGGCAGGTGCAGGACAGCTACGAGGAGGCGAGTGCGCGGCTGGCGGCGGAGCCGGCGGGCGGCACGGTGGGGCCCGCGCAGTTGCAGGGGGCGTTCCTGAAGGCCGGGTACTACGACGACTACTGGCCGCACCGTGCCGAGGCGCTGTCGGCGTACCTGAAGGGCGATCCGCAGCCGCTGGTCGACCAGGCGGGCACCCGGACCGCGGAGGGCGCGGTGCGGTCGGAGAACTCCAACGCCGTGTACACGGCCGTCGAGTGCAACGACGCGCCCTGGCCGGCCGACTTCGAGGTCTGGGACCGGGACAACACCCGGCTGGCCCGCCGGGCGCCGTTCGAGACCTGGGACAACGTGTGGGCCAACCTGCCGTGCGCCTACTGGCGGGCGCCCCGGCAGCGGCCGCTCGACGTGCGCACCGCGCCGGGCGAGCTGCCGCCGACGCTGGTCCTGGCCGCCGAACGGGACGCGGCGACGCCGTACGAGGGTGCGCTGGAGCTGCGGCGGCGGCTGGCGGGCTCGGTGCTGGTGACCGAGCGGGACGCCGGGACGCACGGCATCGCGGGCGGACCGAACGACTGCGTCAACGGCCACCTGGAGGCGTACCTGCTGGACGGCCGCCTCCCGGCGCGGGACACGTCGTGCGCCCCGCGCCCGGAGCCGGAGCCGAGGGCCTGACTAGGCGAGCCCGGCGACCAGCTCGCCGATGTCCTTGCGGCGCCCGGTGTAGAACGGGATCTCCTCGCGGACGTGGCGACGTGCCTCGGAGCCGCGCAGGTGGCGCATGAGGTCGACGATGCGGTGCAGCTCGTCGGCCTCGAAGGCGAGGATCCACTCGTAGTCGCCCAGCGAGAAGGAGGCGACCGTGTTGGCGCGCACGTCCGGGTAGCCGCGGGCCATCTTGCCGTGGTCGGCGAGCATGCGGCGGCGGTCCTCGTCGGGCAGCAGGTACCAGTCGTAGGAGCGCACGAACGGGTAGACGCTGATGTAGTTCCGCGGCGTCTCGTCGGCCAGGAAGGCCGGGATGTGCGAGCGGTTGAACTCGGCGGGGCGGTGCAGCGCCATGTTCGACCAGACCGGCTCCAGCGCACGCCCGAGCTTCGTGCGGCGGAAGAGGTTGTACGCCTCCTGGAGCTGGTCGGCGGTCTCGGCGTGCCACCAGATCATCAGGTCGGCGTCCGCGCGCAGCCCGGACAGGTCGTAGGTGCCGCGGATCGTCACGTCCTTCGCGGCGAGCTGGTCGAACAGCTCCTGGACCTCGTCGGCGTACCCGGCGCGGTCCTCGGGGAGGGTGTCCTTGAGCTTGAAGACGGACCAGAGGGTGTAGCGGATGACCTCGTTGAGGTCCTTGGCCAGCTTGCCCTTGTTCGGGATCCGCTCGGCGGCGGGGGTGGAGGCGTCGTCACTCATGGCCCTATTCTCCCGCTCCGCCGTGCAGGCTCTGCACCGGGTGGGCCGTGAGCTGCTCCACACCGCCGAGGTCGCCCCGGATCTGGTCGGCGGCGGCGTACGCGCTCGCGATGCTGGCCGGGATGCCGACGCCGTCGTAGGCCGCGCCGCACACCGCGAGGCCGGGGAGCTTGGCGACGTGCTCGCGGACGCGGGCCACGCGCGCGTGGTGGCCGACGGGGTACTGCGGCAGGCCATCCTGCCAACGGGTGACGCGGGTGGCGACGGGCGCGGCGGTCAGGCCGGTGGCCTCGGCCAGGTCGTGCCGGGAGACGGCGACTAGGCCCGCGTCGTCGCGGCCGAGGATCTCCGTGTCGCCGTACCGGCCGACCGAGGTGCGCAGGACCATCAGGTCCGGGTCCTCGTCGGCGATCCAGCCCCACTTGCGGGAGGCGAAGGTGGACGCCTTGATGGTGTGCCCGTCGACCGGCGGTACGAGGAAGCCGCTGCCCTCGGGGAGCGCGGCGGCCTCCGAGCGGCGGTAGGCGAGGGTGATCAGGGCCATCGAGGCGTACTCCACCGCGGACAGCTCGGCCGCGGCGGCGGGCGCCTCGGCGCGCAGCAGCTCGGCGGCGGGCCCGGCCGGGACGGCGACGACGACCGCGCCGGCGTGCAGCACCCGGTCGCCGGCGACGATCCGCCAGCCGCCGGACGCGGTGCGGCGCAGCTCGGTGACGGGCGCGTGGGTGACGATCTCGCCGCCGCGCGCGCGGACGGAGTCGGCGACGGCGGGCGGGAGGGTGCCGATGCCGCCCTCGATGCCCATGAAGACCGGACCGCTCGGCGGTGAGGTGGCCGTGCGGCCCTGGAGGGCGCGGACCGCCTCGGTGAGCGAGGTGTGGGTGCGGGCGGCCTCGAAGAGCTGCGGCACGGCCGAGCGGAGCGAGATGCGGTAGGCGTCGCCCGCGTAGACGCCGCCCAGGAGCGGCTCGACGAGGCGGTCGACGACCTCGCGGCCGAGGCGCGCGGCGACGTACTCCCCCACGGCCACGTCGTCGCCGACCTCGGTGCGGGGCAGCTCGGCGTCGCGCTCGATGCGGGCGAGGCCCTCCTCGGAGAGCACGCCGGACAGGGCGGCGGCGGTGCCGGGGACGCCCATGACGTGGCCCTTGGGCATGGGGCGCAGGGCGCCGCGGGTCCACAGGGAGGCCGTCGCGGTGGACGGCGGCTGGAGACGGTCGCCGAGTCCGGCCGCGCGGGCCAGGCCGACGGCCTCGGGGCGGCGGGCCAGCATCGACTCGGCGCCGAGGTCGACGCGTACTCCGGCGATCTCGCCGGGCAGCAGCTTGCCGCCGACCCGGCCGGACGCCTCCAGGACGGTCACCCGGGCGCCGGCCTCCAGGAGACGGTGGGCGGCGGCCAGTCCGGCGATGCCGGCTCCGACGACGACTACGTGTCCGGGTGCCTCTTCCGGTGGGAACTCGCCCGCCGGGGTCTCACTTGCGCTCATGGCCCCAGCGTCTCAGACGCCACCGACACCGCCCCGGGGCCGGACGGCCCCCGCCCCGGGCCCACAGGTCCCGCGCGATCCGCGCGACCCGCGCGTCCGCCCGTCCGTCCGGCCCCGTCCGGCGCCCGGCCGGCCGCGAGTCCGGACCGTGATCTCTTCGGAACCGTTCCGCGCCGTCGTGCGCGCCCCTCCGCGCGTCGTAGAGACATCAGTTGCCACCAACCTGGGGGGATCCACGATGCAGGTACGACAGCAGGCGACAGGAAGAACCGCGGCGCCGAGGTCCGTGCCACCCGCCCGCGCCCTGGCCGGCCTGTTGCTGGTCACGGCGCTCGCCCTCACCGGATGCAGCGCCTCGGACGCCGGCTCCGACGCGGGCGGCAACGCCAAGGCGGCCGCGCCGCAGCAGGGCTCGCAGGCGCAGGACTCGCAGGCCGACGGCACGACGGGCGCGGCCGGTGAGGGCGGGTCCGACGGCGCCGGTGCGAGCGCGCCGCCGAAGCTCACCCCGGCCCACATCATCCGCACCGTCTCCCTGAGCGTTCAGGTCAAGGACACGCCCAAGGCGCTCGACGCGGCCCGCACCGTGACCGAGAACGCCGGCGGATACGTCGGCGACGAGTCCACCACCCGCGACGCGGAGGGCCACGAGCGGACCGAGGTGACGCTGCGCGTGCCCGTGGAGCGCTACGAGGACGTGCTCGACGCTCTGGAGGGCGCCGGGAAGCTGCTGCGGCGCGACGCGAAGGCGGAGGACGTCACCGACCAGGTGGTGGACGTGGACAGCCGCGTGAAGTCGCAGCGGGCGAGTGTGGCCCGGGTCCGCGAGCTGATGGACCGGGCGACGCGGCTGAGCGACGTGGTGAGCCTGGAGGGCGAGCTGAGCACCCGTCAGGCGGAGCTGGAGGCGCTGCTGGCCCGGCAGGCGGCCCTGAAGGACCGCACGAGCCTGGCCACCATCACCCTCTCCCTGTCGGAGACGCCGGTGAAGCACGAGGAGAAGAAGGAGGACGAGGACCCGGGGTTCACGGACGCGCTGGCCGGCGGCTGGGACGCCTTCGTGACGATGCTGCGCTGGGTGGCGGTGGTGCTGGGCGCGGTGGCGCCGTTCGCCGCGGTGGCCGCGCTGCTCGCGCTGGTGTGGCTGCGGGTCGTACGCCCCCGGCTGCCGCGCCGTCCGCAGGGGCCGCGCGGTGCGGAGCCCGGGGCGCGGGACTGAAAGATCCCGCCCACGTAGCGTGTTCGCATGAACATGAGCGCTGGGGACGGGAAGAGCGAGCGGCTGGTGGTGATCGGCGGCGACGCCGCGGGCATGTCCGCGGCGTCGCAGGCGCGCCGGCTGAAGGGCCCGGACGAGCTGGAGATCGTGGCGTTCGAGCGCGGTCACTTCAGCTCGTACTCGGCGTGCGGCATCCCGTACTGGGTCGGCGGCGACGTGACCGGACGGGACGCGCTGATCGCGCGCACGCCCGAGGAGCACCGCGCCCGGGACATCGACCTCAGGATGCGCACCGAGGTCACGGAGATCGACGTGGCCGGCGGGCGGGTACACGCGCGTGACGTCGATTCGGGCGCCGAGTCCTGGACGTCGTACGACAAGCTGGTGATCGGGACGGGAGCGCGGCCGATCCGGCCGGAGCTGCCGGGCATCGACGCGCCCGGCGTGCACGGGGTGCAGACGCTGGACGACGGGCAGGCGCTGCTCGACACGCTGGCACGCACGCGTGGCCGCCGCGCGGTGGTCGTCGGCGCCGGGTACATCGGCGTGGAGATGGCCGAGGCGCTGATCAACCGCGGTTACGAGGTGACGGTCGTCAACCGCGGCCGGGAGCCGATGTCGACGCTGGACCCGGACATGGGCCGCATGGTGCACGGGGCGATGGAGGGTCTCGGCATCACCATGGTCAACGACGCCGAGGTCACCGGGGTGCTGACCGGGGACGACGGCCGGGTCCGGGCGGTGGCGACCAGGGACGCCGAGTTCCCGGCGGACGTGGTGGTGCTCGGCATCGGGGTGCGCCCCGAAACGGGGCTCGCCGCGGCGGCGGGGCTGCCGCTCGGTGCCCACGGCGGGCTGCTCACCGACCTCGCGATGCGGGTGCGCGGCCACGAGAACATCTGGGCGGGCGGCGACTGCGTGGAGGTGCTCGACCTGGTCTCCGGCCAGGAGCGGCACATTCCGCTGGGTACGCACGCCAACAAGCACGGGCAGGTCGTCGGCACCAACGTCGGCGGCGGCTACGCGACCTTCCCGGGCGTGGTCGGCACGGCGGTCAGCAAGGTCTGCGACCTGGAGATCGCGCGGACCGGCCTGAGGGAGAAGGACGCGCTGCGGGCGGGGCTGCGCTTCGTGACGGTGACCGTCGAGTCCACCAGCCGGGCGGGCTACTACCCGAACGCGTCCCCCATGACGGTGAAGATGCTGGCCGAGCGGCGCACCGGGCGGCTGCTCGGCGTGCAGATCGTCGGCCGTGAGGGCGCCGGCAAGCGGGTCGACATCGCCGCGGTGGCCCTCACGGCCGGGATGACGGTCGAGCAGATGACCGCCCTGGACCTCGGTTACGCGCCGCCCTTCTCGCCGGTGTGGGACCCGGTGCTGGTGGCCGCCCGCAAGGCGGCGAGGGAGGTCGAGCGGCAGCGCTGAGGAGCGCCCGCGGTCAGGCCGTGCCGTTGATCCGGTCGATGGCCTGCCGTGCCTGCTCGGCCGGGGGCCGCGCCGGCAGGGAGGACACGGACGCCGGGGCGCCCATCGACGCCGGGGCGGTCGCCGGCACCGGGGTGCGTACCGCGGGCGGCTGCTCACCGGCCGGCTTGGCGTGGGACGCGCCGCGCGCGGAGCGCAGCCGGTGGCTCACCGCCTCGTCCAGCGTCACCGGCCGCTGCATCTGCGCCGCCAGCCGCCCCGCCTCCTGGCCGAGGCGGGCGACGTCCTCCCAGGGGAGGCGGAGGACGAGGGCGACCTCGGCCTCGCCGTCGGGCAGGGCGTGCATCGCCGGAGCCGGTGTGACCCGTTCGTTCATCGCCTGTTCCTCACGTCGTCCCCGCGTCCCGCCTTCCCCGGGCCGCGGGCGGTTGAGAGGGCATACGTACACACGGACGGGGGCGTTCAACGGGGCGGACCGGTTCACCGCCGGCCGGGCGGGCAGTACTGTCTCGTGGTCATCCCCGTCCATGACGTGAACCCGGCGCGCCGCACCCCGTGGGTGACGTACGCCCTGATCCTCGCGAACATCCTGGTGTTCCTCTTCACCCCCGGTATGGCCGGGTCCGCGTCGGGCGACGGCAGCCTCGCGCAGATGTGCGACCTCCAGGCCTTCCTGGACCACTGGGCGGCGGTGCCCCAGGAGCTGCTCCAGCACCGGATGCCCCGCCTGGTGCCCACCGGCGCCGTGGGGGTCGGCCCGCAGGGGCCGGGCTGCGTGGTCGCGCCACCCGGCTACGACAAGTCGCCGGAGCTGAGCGTCCTGACGGCGATGTTCCTGCACGGCGGCTGGCTGCACCTGCTGGGCAACATGCTCTTCCTGTGGATCTTCGGCAACAACGTCGAGGACCGGATGGGCCACGTCCCCTTCCTGCTCTTCTACGGCGTCTGCGGCTACGCGGCGACCTACGGCTTCGCCCTCCTCAACGCCGACTCGGGCGCCCCGCTGATCGGCGCGTCGGGCGCGATCGCCGGGGTGCTCGGCGCCTATCTGGTGCTGTATCCGAGGGCCCGCGTCTGGGTGCTGGTGCCCTTCCTGATCTTCCTGCCGCTGCGGCTGCCGGCCTGGCTGGTGCTGGGCTTCTGGTTCGGGCTCCAGGCGGTCTACTCCTCCGGCGGCGCCGTGTCCGACGCGGGCACGGTGGCGTACGTGGCGCACGTCGTCGGCTTCGTCGTCGGCATGCTGATCGCCTGGCCGCTGCGGCGGGGCACCCCGCGCCCGCCGGAGCCGCCCGGGCTGCTGTTCGGGCGGCGGGCACGGCCGGGGTGGTGAACGGCGGGCCGGGTGGTGATCGGCGGGCGGGGCGTGCTCAGGCGGGGGTCGCCTCGCTCTGCGCGACGGAGGCCGGTTCGGTCCAGCTGATCCGGGTGCTGCACAGGGCGACGGCGCCCGCCGAGGCGGCCACGGCGCCCATGCCCCACGCCAGGTTGCTCGCGCCGGCGATGAAGCCGATGAGCGGCGGGCCGGCCAGCAGCCCCGTGGTCCCCATGGCGGCGACCAGGGTCAGCGCGTCCGAGCCCTGCCGGGCGGCGGCGGCGTAGACGCAGGGGGTCACGGCCGCGATGCCCAGGCCCATGCAGGCGAAGCCCGCCAGCGCCGGGGCGACGCCGCCGCTGACCAGGGCGACGGCGAGACCGGCGGCGGCCACGGCGCTGCCCAGCAGGACGACCCGTCCGTCGCCCCAGCGGCCGCGCCAGCCGTCGGCGAAGAGGCGGGCGACGACCATCATCCCGGACACCACGGCGATGCCGAGCGGGGCGAGTTCCGCCGAGGCCTCGGCGATGTCCTTCAGGTAGAGGGCGGACCAGTCGTTCATGGCGCCCTCGGCCACCGTGCCGAAGACCATGGCGCAGCACATCCACAGGGTCAGGCGCGAGGGCACGGTCCAGCGGCGGCGGCCCGGCTTCGGGCCGGCGTCGGCCGGGACGTCGGCCGGGGCCCCGTCGTCGGCCGGGTCCGGCCGGTCGGCCGGGGCGTCCTCGTCGAGCAGTCCGGTGCGCGCCGTCACGCCCAGCGCGGCGAGCAGGACGACGGCGACACCGAAGTGCGCCGCGACCGATCCGGTGGCGGCGGTCATGCCGGAGGCGAGCAGGGCCGCGAGCAGCGAGCCGGCGCTGAAGACGGCGTGCAGCCTCGCCATCGTGTTGCGTTCGTGCCGGGTCTCCAGGGCCGCGCCCTGCGCGTTCATGGCCACGTTCAGGCAGCCGACAAGGACGCCGTCGGCGCACATCACCAGCAGCGCCACCGGGTAGTTGGGCGCCGCCGCCAGGGCGAGCAGCAGCAGGGCCAGGCCCAGCTGGGACAGCAGGGCCAGCCGCCGCGAGCCCATCCGGCGCATCAGCCAGGCCACCGCCGGGAAGGAGACCGCCGCCCCGACCCCCGCGGCCATCAGGAGCACCCCCACCTCAGCCGCGCTCAGGTCGAGGTCGGCCTTGATGGCGGGGATCCGCGCGGCCCACGTGGCGTACTGGAAGCCGAGGGACAGGAAGAGCGCGGCGATGGCCAGTTGGCCGCGCCGGAAGGGGTCGTGGAGACGGGTCACGCGCAATCAGCTCACTTCGCGCAGGGTGGGGGCGGGCGGGGAGAGGGACGGGCGGCCCCGGGTCCGCCGGGCGGCCGCCACCGGCTTGGACATGTAGACGGCGTCGCCGCCGTACTCGCCGGGCGGCACCACCCCCGGCTCGGCCACGAAGCCGCGCGCCGACCAGAACCGTTCGGTGCCGCCCACGGCGACCAGGGAGATCCGCTCGTCCCCGCGCGCCCCGGCGGTGGCGGTGAGGTGGTGCAGGAGGTGCCGGCCGAGCCCCCGGCGGCGCAGCCCGGGGGCGACGACGATGTCGTGGAGGTGGAGGTTCCCGGGCTCGGACGCGTCCCGGGCCGCCTCCGTCCGCGTCAGGTCCGGGTAGCGGTGCGGCGGATAGGGCAGCGCGAGCAGGTAGCCCGCCGTACGGGCGCCGACGTCCACCACGAAGCAGGTGTCCGGCGACGCCGCCGCCCGGGACTGGAGCGCGGCCCGGCCCTCCGACAGGCCGAGGCCGGTGTAGGCGTCCCGCTCCAGCGTCACGACCGCGTCCCAGTCCCCGTCGGCGAGGGGGCGTACGCGCACGGTCTCAGTCATCGGCGCCGGTCCCCTCCGGGCGGCCCGCGAAGGTGTACGGGAGCGGGGCGAAGCCGTTGAAGCCCCGGGTCGTGTAGCTGGTCGCGTAGGCGCCGCAGGACAGCACCCAGACCGGGTCGCCCGAGGCCAGCGCCGCGGGCACCGGGACCAGCCCCTCCTCGTGGGAGTAGGCGTCGTCGCTGTCGCAGGTGGGTCCGGCGACCACGGCCGGGACGTACGGGCCCTCGGGGTGGCCCGGGAAGACCAGCCGGTACTGCAGGGCGTCCATCTCGTACAGGCCGTTGAACTTGCCGCAGCTCAGGTAGAGCCAGTGCTGCCGCTCGCCGTCGGCCGCCCGGCGCTCGGTGAGGCGGGCGACGTGGGCGCGGATCGCGCCGTGGTCGGCGACGAGGTGCCGCCCGGGTTCGACGACGAAGTCCAGGTGGCCGCCGTGGATCCGGCGCAGCTCGTCCATGCCCTCCCGGATCACCGCGAAGATCTTGTCCAGCGGTGGGTCGAGGGGGGCGCCGTGCCGGTCGCGGTAGCCGAGCGCGGGCAGGCCGCCGCCGAGGTTGACGTGGTCGACGCGGATGCCGCGCCGGCCGAGTGCGCGCAGCACGTCGCCCAGGTCGTCGACGGCGCCGTGCCAGGCCTCGCTCGTCATCTGCTGGGACCCGACGTGCACGGACAGGCCGGCCGGCACCAGCCCGGCGTCCCGGGCCGCCACCAGCACCCGGACGGCGTCGCCGGGCGGGCAGCCGAACTTGTTGCTCAGCCCCCACAGCGCGCCCGCCCCGCCGGTCGCCACCCGGCAGAACACCCGGGCGCCGGGGGCGTGGGCGGCGAGGGCGGCGACGTCCTGGAGGCTGTCGGTGGCGAAGGTGCGCACGCCGAGCCGGTGGGCCTCGGCGATGTTCCGGTCGGACTTGACGGTGTTGCCGTAGTGCACGCGCCCGGCCGGCACCCCGGCCCGCAGCGCCTGCTCGACCTCGCCGGGGCTCGCCGCGTCGGCACCGGCGCCCCGGCCGGCCAGGGCGGCGAGGACCTCGTCGACCGGGCAGGCCTTCATCGCGAACCGCACCTGTACGCCGGGCAGTTCCTCGAGCAGCGTGTCGTGGCGCCGCTCGATGCCGGCCAGGTCGTACACGAGCCGGTCCTCGGTGGCGGCGGCGAGCGCGGCGGCCAGGGGTTCGCCGAGGTCCGCGGCCGTCAGGGGGCTCACCGCTGCTGCCCCTCGGGCAGGCGGACCGGGGTGGTCCTGGCCGCGGCCACCATGGACTCCCACGCCTCCGTCAGCAGTGCGAAGTCGGCCATGTCGCCGCGTGCCTCGTCCAGGAGGCGGGCGCGTCGCCCGGCCAGCAGGTCGGCGAAGTCGGCGTATCTGCCGCCGAGCCTTCGGTAAGCGGCGTCCAGGGCGTCGAGCCGGCGGACGTTCTCCGCGGTGTCGAGGCCGGTGCTCTCGCGGGCCAGGGCGGCGACGGTGTCGGGGCGGACCCGGCCGTGCTCGTCCAGCAGGGCGTCGCCCGCCTCGGCCATGCGGTCGTAGACGTGGTGGAAGTAGAGCATCGACAGCAGGAACTTGGCGAAGCGGGTCTGGTAGGCGAGGAAGCCGGGTCCCGTCCGGCGTTCACCGGTGTAGTAGTTGACGATGTTCCGGTTGTGCAGCACGCCCGGCAGCCGCGCGTCGTGCACGAGGTGGATGAGGAAGTAGTCGCTGCCGATGGTGTCCCGGGCGGGCGGCAGCGGCACGCGTTCGCTGACCGTCGGGCCGTGGAAGGCGATGTTGCACATGTCCACGCGCATCGGGTCGACCACCGTCAGCAGCGAGTGGTCCGCCGTGAAGGGTTCGGTGCCCGCGCCGGTGAAGGACTCCTCGACCAGGGCGCGCTTCTGCTCGGCGGACCAGTCCTCGGGCGCCCACAGGGAGACGACGTCGTGGTAGACGTCGGGGTCGGTGTCCCGTATCTGCGCGATGTCGACGGAGAGTTCACCCACGAAGGAGCTGCCGACCATGGCGACCCGCCGCTCCCGGAGGTGGTCCGGGAGGGCGACCGGCTCGGTGACGCCGGCCGCGGCGTCGGCGGCGCGTTGGCCCAGCGACAGCAGTTCGTGGTGGACGGGGTAGACGGTACGGCCGTCCACGCTCTGGTAGCGGCTGTCGGAGTCCCTGCGGTGGACGGACTCGCAGCCGAGCGCGGCCGCGATCAGGAACGCGCGGTTGGTGCAGGCGCCGTAGGACAGCCCGTCGGGGAGCATCAGGTCGAGGAGCAGTTCGGGCTTGGCGCTCCCGGAGCGTGCCGCCACCCGGGTCAGGAAGTCGCGCTGGGCCGCCTCGTCGAGGTGGTGCGCGGTGATCCGGGGGTGGGCCGGCAGGCGCCGTAACGCGGCGGCGTGGGCGGCGCGTTCCGCGGGCGGGCAGGAGTCGAGGACCAGCAGATGGACATCGATGTCGAAGTGGTCGGCGGCGTAGGCGGCTTCCTCGCCCAGGGCCGCGACGGTGTCCGGGCAGTGCCGGTTGGTGGGCAGGGTCAGGCAGATGCCGCGCATGCGCCGTCCCCGGTGGCCTCGTTCCGGTCGCTGTTCTGGTCGCCGCTCTCGGCGCCGGCGTCCGCGTGCCAGGACTTCAGGCCGAGCAGCCTGGCGCCGAGGTCGGTCAGTTCGGCGGGGCCGTAGCGCTCGGACTCGTGCCGGTGGGCGTCGCCGAGGAGGGTGACGTTCCAGTCGGGGGTGGCGAGGGTGCGCCAGGAGTCGATCCGGGAGTCGCGCAGGGTGCGGTGGGACTCCAGCGCGGGCATCATCGACAGGTACTGCACGGCGCGCACGCCCTCGCCGGAGACGTTCGGGGCGACGCCGTGGGCCAGCAGGCCGTTCCAGATCAGCAGGTCGCCTGCTTCCAGGTCGGGCCGTACGACGGGCATGTCCTCGCGGTCGATCGCGGGCCTGATCGGGTCGCGGCCGTCGGGCTGGAGGGCCTTCCAGCGGTCGAAGCGGCGGAACAGCTCGGGGCAGCACTGGAAGCCGCCGTGGTCGGGCTTGGTGTCGTTGAGCGCGATGATGCCCTGGACGCGCTGCGGCAGGACGCCGAGCGTGGTGTCCACGTCCCAGTGCAGGTCGATGTCGAAGCCGCGGTCCGGCTTGTTGATCAGGGCGCGGTCGCGGTTGCCCGTGTTGGGCGGGTTGAGGTTGAGCCGGTCCAGGGTGACCCACAGCTCCTCGCAGTCCCACACGTCGACGAAGGCGTCGTAGACGCGCTGCGTCTGGCGGCTGTCCCAGATGAGCTGGTGGTGGTAGGCCTCGACGAAGCCGTAGATGTGCAGCTCCCGGTCGAGGTCGGAGCGGTACTCGCGGTCCTGGTACCAGGTGTCGGGGCGTTCGGGGTCGAGGCCCTGGAACTCCCAGGCGAAGTCGAGCAGTCGGCGCGCGGAGTCGGCGGGTATCGCCTCCTTCACGACGACGTAGCCGTACGTCTGCCAGTGGGCGAAGTCCTCCTCGGACAGCACCCGCAGCGGACGGGTCTTGTCGAGGTCGCGCAGCTGGGTGCGGGCCAGGTAGGTGTCGGCGTCCGCGCTGAAGTAGGGCAGGTCCGACGGGGCTCGGTGGAGGTAGGAATCGGGCGTCGCCATGTGGTGCTCCAGATCCTCGCCGTCGCCCCGTGCGGGCAACGGCGGTGTGCACGACGGTGGTCGGGCCGTCGCACATGAGGTCGGGTGGTGGCAGCGGGCCCGCTCGCGGCACGGGGCGGGAGCGGGGCGAGGTCCGGGGTGGTCGTCACGGAAGTCGTCGTACGGAAGTCGTCGCCGCGGCGGCGGACTTCGCGGTCCGGTCGCGGCAGGTGCCCGGCGCGGAAACTGACGTCACATCCGTCCCTCGCCGAACTTGCGCCTCACAATGGACTAGACCAAGGCGGGGTGTCAACACCCCTCCCGACTAGGCGAGTTGTTACTTCCGAGTTCGGCGAGGGGCACTCTTGACACGCCTGGTTAACCTGAACGCGCACCTCCTTGGTCTATACCAAGAATCCACCCGAAAGGCGCGGCCGATGTCCTCCAGCAAGCACAGCAGCGAGTTGCGTCGGCTCGCGCTCTCCGTTCTGCAGCCGGGTTTCGTGGGCACCGAGGCCCCCGACTGGATCCTGCGCGACATCGGCGACGGACTGGCCTCCGTCGTGCTCTTCTCCCGCAACATCGTCTCCACCGAGCAGGTCGCCCGGCTGACCGCGCGACTGCGCGCCGAGAACCCCGACCTGATCGTCGCGATCGACGAGGAGGCGGGCGACGTCACCCGCATCGAGTCCGCCACCGGGTCGTCCCGGCCGGGCAACCTCGCCCTCGGCACCGTCGACGACCCGGCGCTGACCGAGGCGGTCGCCGCCGACCTCGGCCGGCAGCTGCGCACCGCCGGGGTGAGCCTCGACTACGCGCCGAGCGCGGACGTCAACTCCAACCCGGACAACCCGATCATCGGCGTACGCTCCTTCGGTTCGGACCCCGAGGTGGTCGCGCGCCACACCACCGCGTGGATCCGCGGCCTCCAGTCGTCCGGCGTCGCCGCCTGCGCCAAGCACTTCCCCGGCCACGGGGACGTCGCCGTCGACTCCCACCACGACCTGCCCGCCTACCCGGCCGGCCGGGACGAGATCGCCGCCCAGGCGCTGCCCCCGTTCCGGGCCGCCCTCGCGGCCGGCGTGCGCGCGGTCATGAGCGGCCACCTGCTGGTGCCCGCCTACGACCCCGACCTGCCGGCCACGCTGAGCCGGCGGATCCTGCACGGCCTGCTCCGCGAGGAGCTGGGCTTCGACGGCCTGGTCGTCAGCGACGCCATCGAGATGGGCGCCGTCACCCGCCGCTACGGCATCGACGGCGCCACCGTGAAGGCCGTCGCCGCCGGGGTGGACGCCGTCTGCGTGGGCGGCGAGAGCGCCGAGGAGGCCACCGTCGCGCTCCTGGTCAAGGCGCTGACCGCCGCGGTGACCGGCGGGGAGCTGGCCGAGGAGCGGCTGGCCGAAGCGGCGGGCCGGGTACGGGAGTTCGCCCGCTGGTCGGCCGGGCTGCGGGCGTCCGGCGCCGCCGGGGAGGCCGCCGGGGACGGCATCGGCCACGTCGCCGCCCGCCGGGCCGTACGGCTCACCGGTGCCGCGCGGGCCGCCCTGCCGCTGACCGCCGCGCCGCACGTGGTCGAGCTGGCCCCGGTGACCAACATGGCCATCGGCAAGGAGACCCCGTGGGGCGTGGCCGAACCGCTGCGGGAGCGCCTGCCGGGTACGACCTCCGTGCGGGTGCGCGGGCAGGAGCTGGAGGAGGGGACGGTGGCGCTGGAGAGCTGCGCCCTCGAACCGGCCGTGGGGCGCCCCCTGGTGATCGTCGCCCGCGACGCGGCCCGGCACGCGTGGATGAGCCGCGCCGTGACCGGCCTGACCGCCGCCCGCCCGGACGCGATCGTGGTGGAGATGGGCCTGCCGGGCGCCGGCCCCGCCGCGGCGGCGCAGATCTTCACCCACGGCGCGAGCGCGGCCTCGGGTGTCGCCGCGGCGGAGGCCCTGACTCAGGCATCGGTGCTCTGAGCCGGAGCCCCTCCCCGGGCGGGTGCCCTCAGCGGGTGGTCTGCGTGTGGACGTACTCCACGAGGTGGGTCAGCGCGTCCGGGTCGGTGGTCGGCAGGACGCCGTGGCCGAGGTTGAAGACGTGGCCCTCCAGGCCCGCCGCCGCGTCCAGGACCTCGCGGGTCTTGGTCTCGACCGCCTCCCGCCCGGCGAAGAGGACGGCCGGGTCCAGGTTGCCCTGGAGCGCCTTGCCCGGGCCGACGCGGCGGGCCGCCTCGTCCAGCGGGACGCGCCAGTCGACGCCGACGACGTCCGCGCCGGCCTCGCCGAGCAGGCCCAGCAGCTCGCCGGTGCCGACACCGAAGTGGATGCGCGGCACGCCGTACCCGGAGACGGCCTCGAAGACCTTGCGGGAGGCGGGCAGCACCGAACGGCGGTAGTCCGTGGGGGAGAGCGCGCCGACCCAGGAGTCGAAGAGCTGGACGGCGCTCGCGCCCGCTTCGATCTGCACCTTCAGGAAGGCGGCCGTGATGCCGGCGAGCCGGTCCAGGAGGTCGGCCCACAGCTGCGGGTCGCCGTACATGAGGGCCTTGGTGTGCTCGTGGTTGCGGGACGGGCCGCCCTCCACGAGGTAGCTGGCGAGGGTGAACGGCGCGCCCGCGAAGCCGATCAGCGGGGTGGCGCCCAGCTCGCGGGTGAGCAGGCCGAAGGCCTCCGTGACGTAGGCGACGTCCTCGGGGGTGAGGTCGCGCAGCCGCGCCAGGTCCGCGCGGGTGCGGATCGGGTCGGCGATGACCGGGCCGACGCCGGGCTTGATGTCGAGGTCGATGCCGATGGCCTTGAGCGGGACCACGATGTCGCTGAAGTAGACCGCCGCGTCCACCCCGTGCCGGCGCACCGGCTGGAGGGTGATCTCGGCGACCAGTTCCGGCCGCATGCAGGACTCGAGCATCGGGATGCCCTCGCGCACCTTCAGGTACTCCGGCAGCGAGCGCCCGGCCTGCCGCATGAACCACACCGGGGTGTGCGGCACCGGCTCACGCCTGCACGCCTTGAGGAACGCGGAGTCGTACGTGGCGGTCGGCGGCTGGCCCGCGGGGCTCTGGTTGGCACTCACACCGGCAAGTCTCGCATGCCCCCGGAACGGCACCGGACCACGGGTGGGGCGGCTCCCGCGTGCCCCCGCGGGGCCGCGTGATCCGGACATCGCGTCCGCCCGCGGGTGTCCCTCCCTGCGCCGGGCCGCCGTTCCGCTTAATGTTCCCCGCATGGCTGCGGCTCAGGGACGACTGTCGGACGGCGCTGGCGGAATGGACGAGGCGAAGGGGACCGAGGAAGAGGCCCGGCACAAGGGGGGCCACAACGGAAGCAACGGAAGCGGCGGGGGCAACGGGAGTACCGTGCCGCCGCCCTTCGCGGCCGCCGTGGAGGCGCTGCGGACCGCGCGGCTGCGGCCGCAGATCGAGGTGGAGGCGACCCCCGCCCCGAAACGGCTCGCCCCGCACGCCTACGCCCTCGAGGCCGCGGTCGTGGACGGGGACGACGACCTGGCGGACGGGCGGCTGGTGCTGCTGCACGACCCGGCCGGGCACGACGCCTGGCACGGGACCTTCCGGCTGGTGACGCTGGTGCGGGCGGAGCTGGAACCGGAGATGGCGGCGGATCCGCTGCTGCCGGACGTGTGCTGGTCCTGGCTGACCGGCGCGCTCCAGGCCCGCGGGCTGACGTACGGGGAGCCCAGCGGCACGGTCACGCGTGCGAGTTCCCACTATTTCGGAGGGCTCTCGGCGCGCCCGTCCGCCTCGCAGATCGAGATCCGGGCGTCCTGGACGCCGCGCGAGGGTCTCGGCGGCGTCCCGGACACCGCGGCGCACCTCTCCTCGTGGTGCGACCTGCTGGCCCAGGTCGCGGGTCTGCCGCCGGCGGCGCCGGGCGACGCCTCGGTCGTGACGCTGCCGCAGCGGCGCGGCCCGCAGTCGCGCTGACCCGTCACCAGCCGTCGTTCATCGTTCCGGGCAGGGGGTCCGCATGCCCGGAGGAGGTTCCGTCACTTTGTCGACACGGCCACTTTCGGCCTCGTATCGACAAAGTGCGGAACCGTTCGATCTTCGAATGATCGACAGCGTGTCCGAATTGCTCGGATTGTTACTCACCAGATCGTGATCATTCTCTAAAGGAGGACGCGTTCGGTGCCGAAGACGACTGTGACCTTGAAAGCACGGTTCGTCCCGGCTTAAACCCCATGAGCCGGCCCCGTCCCCGCACCCCAGGAGGCCTGGTGTCCGTTCTCCTCGAGCAGCCTGCAAGCCTGGTCGCCTACCGCCCGAACAAGCCGACCGCCATGGTGGTCGTGGCCGACCCGCGCGTCCGTTCCACCGTCACCCGCCATCTGTGGGCGCTCGGTGTGCGCGACGTGATCGAGGCCTCGTCCGTCGCGGAGGCTCGTCCCCGCATCGGCAACCCCCGCGACATCTGCGTCGCGGACGTCCACCTCCCCGACGGCTCGGGCCTGACCCTGCTGTCGGAGACCCGTGCCGCGGGCTGGCCCAACGGGCTCGCCCTGTCCGCCGCCGACGACATCGGCGCCGTGCGCAACGCCCTGGCCGGCGGCGTCAAGGGCTACGTCGTCACCGGCACCCGTACCAACGTCGGGCTCCCCACCCGGCCGGGCGCCGCCCCCATCGGCGCGGCCGCCGCCCGTCTGCACCGCCGCCCCCCGGGCGCCCCGAGCCACCCGGGCGGCTACCGCGAGCTCTCCGGCCGCGAGGTCGAGGTGCTGCGGCTGGTCGCGGAGGGCCAGTCGAACAAGGCGATCGGCGTCTCGATGGGCCTGTCCGCCCTGACCGTCAAGAGCCACCTGGCCCGCATCGCCCGCAAGCTCGGCACGGGCGACCGCGCCGGGATGGTCGCGGTGGCCCTGCGCACGGGCATCATCCACTGACCGCCCCGATCCCCGATTCCCCCGATCTCCATTCCCCGCTCCCCGGTCCCCCGCTCCCCCGCACTCCACTCCCGCTCCCCACTCCCCCGACAACGCCCCGTGAAGCCGGTCTTTCACTGACCTGACTGGTTTACGACCCCCCGGAGCCCGCCGACGGAACGTTCCGTCGGCGGGCTCCGTCGATCCACCGATACCCTTGACAGGTGACCGACGCCCACGAAACCGCAGCAGACCGTCCACTGCGAACCACCGGAGGCGCCCCTCCGGAAGACGCCGGATCTTCTGTGAGTCAGGCGCCGATCCCCTTGCTGGAACCGCGCGAGGGCATTCCGCCGGTGATCGCCGACGCGGACGCCCTCGCCGAGGTGACCGCCGCCTTCGCCGCCGGGAGCGGCCCCGTCGCCGTCGACGCCGAGCGCGCCTCCGGCTACCGCTACGGCCAGCGCGCGTACCTGGTGCAGCTGCGCCGTGCGGGCGCGGGGTCCGCGCTGATCGATCCGGTGGCCTGTCCCGACCTCTCCGGCCTCGGTGCGGCGATCGCCGACGCGGAGTGGGTGCTGCACGCGGCCACCCAGGATCTGCCGTGCCTGCGGGAAATAGGGATGGTGCCCACCCGCATCTTCGACACCGAGCTGGCCGGGCGGCTCGCCGGCTTCCCGCGCGTCGGCCTCGGCGCGATGGTGGAGAACGTCCTGGGCTTCGTCCTGGAGAAGGGCCACTCCGCCGTCGACTGGTCGACGCGCCCGCTGCCCGAGCCCTGGCTGCGCTACGCCGCGCTCGACGTCGAGCTGCTGGTCGACCTGCGGGACGCCCTGGAGAAGGAGCTGGACCGCCAGGGCAAGCTGGAGTGGGCCCGGCAGGAGTTCGACGCGATCGCCTCCGCCCCGCCGGCCGAGCCGCGCAAGGACCCGTGGCGCCGTACGTCCGGCATGCACAAGGTGCGCCGGCGCCGCCAGCTCGCCGTGGTGCGGGAGCTGTGGCAGGCCCGGGACCGGATCGCGCAGCGCCGGGACGTCTCCCCCGGCAAGGTGCTCGGGGACGCGGCCATCGTCGAGGCCGCCCTCGCGCTGCCGCCCAACGCGCACGCGCTGGCCGCGCTGAACGGGTTCGGCAGGGTGAACCGCCGGCAGCTGGAGCAGTGGCAGCTGTCGGTCGACCGGGCCAGGGCGCTGTCCGAGTCGCAGCTGCCGCAGCCCGGCCAGCCGGTGACCGGCCCCCCGCCGCCGCGGGCGTGGGCCGACAAGGACCCGGCCGCCGCGGCCCGGCTGACCGCGGCACGCGCGGCGGTGACGGCGCTGGCCGAGCGGCTGGGCATGCCCCAGGAGAACCTGATCACGCCCGACACGGTGCGCCGGGTCTGCTGGGAGCCGCCCGCGGTGGTCGACGCCGAGTCCGTGGGCGCGGCCCTCGCCGGACACGGGGCCCGGCCCTGGCAGGTGGAGCAGGTGACACCGGTACTGGTGGCGGCGCTGAGCCGGGAGGCGGCGTAGCGGGAGCGGCGGATTCCGGCCAAGGTCGTGGGTGCGGTACTTCCTCCGGTGGTGTGACGGACGGTGTGACCTTCGCCGCTCCGGCCGGGGGGACTGGGCAGCTACGTTACTCATAAGTAGCATGGGGCTGAGCGCGCGCTCAGTGCATGCGTGCCGCAGCAGTGCCATCCCGCACCCTGGAGGAGAGCCATCGTGCCTCGTACCGTCAGGGACGTCGTCTTCGTCGACGGCGTCCGCACCCCGTTCGGCAAGGCGGGCCCGAAGGGCGTCTACCACGAGACCCGCGCCGACGACCTGGTCGTGAAGGCGATCCGGGAGCTGCTGCGCCGCAACCCCGGTCTCGACCCCAAGAAGATCGACGAGGTCGCCGTCGCCGCGACCACGCAGATCGGCGACCAGGGCCTGACCATCGGCCGCACCGCCGGCATCCTGGCGGGCCTGCCCACCTCGGTCCCGGGCTACTCCATCGACCGCATGTGCGCGGGCGCCCTGACCGCCGTCACCTCGGTGGCCGGCTCGGTCGCCTTCGGCGCGTACGACGTCGCGATCGCGGGCGGTGTCGAGCACATGGGCCGCCACCCGATGGGCGAGGGCGTGGACCCGAACCCGCGGTTCGTCAGCGAGAAGCTGGTCGACGAGTCCGCCCTGTTCATGGGCATGACCGCGGAGAACCTGCACGACCGCTACCCCTCGATCACCAAGCAGCGCGCCGACGAGTACGCGGTGCGCTCCCAGGAGAAGGCCGCCAAGGCCTACGCCAACGGCCAGATCCAGGCCGACCTGGTGCCGGTCTCGGTGCGCCGCACCAACGAAGAGGCCGGTGAGACGGGCTGGGGCCTGGTCACCGCCGACGAGCCGATGCGTCCGGGCACCACGCTGGAGAACCTGGCGGGCCTGAAGACGCCGTTCCGCGTGCACGGCCGGGTCACCGCGGGCAACGCGGCCGGTCTGAACGACGGCGCGACCGCCTCCCTCATCGCGAGCGAGGACTTCGCCCGCGAGAACAACCTCCCCGTGAAGATGCGCCTGGTCGCGTACTCCTTCGCGGGCGTCGAGCCGGAGGTCATGGGCTACGGCCCGATCCCGGCCACCGAGAAGGCCCTCGCGCAGGCGGGTCTGTCCATCTCGGACATCGGCCTGTTCGAGATCAACGAGGCCTTCGCCGTCCAGGTCCTCGCGTTCCTGGAGCACTACGGCATCGCCGACGACGACGCGCGCGTCAACCAGTACGGCGGCGCCATCGCCTTCGGCCACCCGCTGGCCTCCTCCGGCGTCCGGCTGATGACGCAGCTGGCCCGCCAGTTCGAGGAGCAGCCGCACGTCCGCTACGGCCTGACCACCATGTGCGTCGGCTTCGGCATGGGCGCGACGGTCATCTGGGAGAACCCGCACTTCGAGGGGGACAAGTGAGCACCACCGCAGAGCTGCTGAAGGGTGCGGCCGAGCTGTTCCCCGGCGAGGTCGTCACCAGCGCCCACGTGCGCCACTTCGACCTCCCCCTGGGCGCCGGGCGTTTCGCCCTCGTCACCCTGGACAACGGCCACGACCACACCAAGCCGACCACGCTCGGCCCGCAGTCGCTGGCGAACATCGACGCCGCGCTCGACCAGGTCGAGAAGGAGGCCGCGGACGGCGACATCGTCGGCGTCGGCGTCACCGGCAAGCCGTTCATCTTCGCGGTGGGCGCCGACCTCAAGGGCGTCGAGCTGCTCAAGCGGCACGAGGACGCGCTGGCCATCGGCAAGGGCGGCCACGACGTCCTCAAGCGCCTGGCGAACCTCGCGGTGCCGTCGTTCGCGTACTACAACGGCGCGGCCATGGGCGGCGGCGTGGAGATCGGCCTGCACTGCACCTACCGCACGGTGTCGGCGGCCCTCCCGGCCTTCTCCCTCCCCGAGGTCTTCCTCGGCCTGGTCCCCGGCTGGGGCGGCTGCACGCTGCTGCCGAACCTGATCGGCGCCGACAAAGCCGTCTCGGTGATCATCGAGAACAGCCTCAACCAGAACAAGCAGCTCAAGGGCGAGCAGGTCTTCGAACTCGGCATCGCCGACGCGATCTTCGAGGGCGCGGACTTCCTGGAGCAGTCGCTGCTGTGGACGGCGTCCGTCCTCAAGGGCGAGATCACCGTCGAGCGTCCGCTGATCGACCGCGGCGAGGCCTGGGACCAGGCGGTCGCGCGCGGCCGGTTCATCGCCGACGGCAAGGTGCACGGTGCCGCCCCGGCCGCCTACCGCGCCCTGGACATCGTCGCCGCCGCCAAGAACGGCGACCTCCAGCAGGGCTACGACGCCGAGGACCAGGCCCTCGCCGACCTGATCATGGGCGGCGAACTGCGCTCCGGCATCTACGCCTTCAACCTGGTCCAGAAGCGCGGCAAGCGCCCGGCGGGTGCGCCCGACAAGTCGCTGGCCCGCCCGGTCACCAAGGTGGGCGTGGTCGGCGCCGGTCTGATGGCCTCCCAGCTCGCGCTGCTCTTCCTGCGCCGCCTGGAGGTCCCGGTCGTCCTCACCGACATCGACCAGGAGCGCGTCGACAAGGGCGTGGGCTACGTCCACGCCGAGATCGACAAGCTGCTCGGCAAGGGCCGTGTCAACCAGGACAAGGCCAACCGCCTCAAGGCCCTGGTGACCGGCGTCCTGGACAAGGCCGAGGGCTTCGCGGACGCCGACTTCGTCATCGAGGCCGTCTTCGAGGAGATGGGCGTCAAGCAGAAGGTCTTCGCCGAGGTCGAGGCGGTGGCCCCCGCGCACGCGATCCTGGCCACGAACACCTCCTCCCTCTCCGTCTCGGAGATGGCCTCGAAGCTGAAGCACCCCGAGCGGGTCGTCGGCTTCCACTTCTTCAACCCGGTCGCGATCCTGCCGCTGCTGGAGATCGTCCGCGGCGAGCAGACCGACGAGGCCTCGCTGGCCACGGCGTTCGGCGTCGCCAAGAAGCTGAAGAAGACCGCGGTCCTGGTCAAGGACGCCCCGGCGTTCGTGGTGAACCGCATCCTGACCCGCTTCATGGGCGAGATCCAGAACGTCATCGACGAGGGCACCCCGGTGCCGGTGGCGGAGAAGGCGGTGGAGCCCCTCGGCCTGCCGATGTCCCCGCTGGTCCTCCTGGAGCTGGTCGGCCCGGCCATCGGCCTGCACGTCTCGGAGACCCTCAACCGCGCCTTCCCGGAGCGCTTCACGGTCTCCCCGAACCTCAAGGCGGTCGTCGAGGCGGGCAAGCGCGGCTTCTACGTCTACGACAGCGGCAAGCCGGAGCTGGACCCGGAGGTCGCCGCGCTCCTCAAGCAGGGCGACTCCGTCCTGACCGAAGAGCAGGTCCGCGACCGCGTCCTGGACGCGGTGGCCCAGGAGATCGGCCTGATGCTCGACGAGGGCGTCGTCGCCGAGGCCCAGGACGTCGACCTCTGCCTGATCACCGGCGCCGGCTGGCCCTTCCACCTGGGCGGCATCACGCCGTACCTGGACCGCGAGGGGGTCTCGGAGCGGGTGAACGGGAAGCGGTTCCTGGAGGCGGGGGTGGCGTCGGTACCGGCGTGACCTCCCGGAGCAGGTGAAGTGGGCCCCGCCGACGGCGGGGCCCACTTCGGCGTTCGGAGCCGCGCTCAGCAGAGCCAGGGGCCGAGCGGACTGCTCACGGACGCGGAGAGCTGGCGGCGGACGTGCAGCCGGCCGTCCACGCCGATGACGGCCACCACCAACGCGCCCTGTGCGTCGTACGCCATGGCCGGGGCGTACGCGAACGTCTCGCCCGACTCGTGCCAGTGCGCGCCGGAGTGGTCCTTGTCCCGGTCGGGCAGGGAGACCACGAGCCGTCCACTGCTGCCGCGGTGCGCGAGGAACGCCTCGCGGGCACCCCGTTCCGGAGCCCACAGCGCCGCGACGGCGCCGGTGCCGCCGTGGCCGCCGACCCCGGCGCCGGAACCGGGCCAGCGGCCGTCGGCGTGCTGCCGGTAGGCCATGACCTGCTGGGTGCCCGCCTCCCGGAAGTACAGGCAGGTGCGCTCGTCGCCCGAGTCCACCGCGGTGATTCCGCCCGTCGCGGGCCGGCCCGTGCGCAGGGTGTCGTCGAGCAGGAAGGAACCGCCGGGCTCGGCCTGGTACCAGCGCCATACCGAGTTCTTCCCCGGCACGTACAGCTCCACGGTGCCCCGCGAGGTGGTCAGCGTGGTGCCCGCGTCCTGGACGAAGTTGCCGCCGATGCCGGTCCAGGCAGTCCAGTTGCCGTCCGTGTCCCGGCCGCGGTGGGAGATGCCCTGGTCGAAGTCGCGGACGAAGACGTGCAGCCGGCCGGCCCCGTCGACGGCCGCCGACGGTACGCCGACCTCCCGCTGCCGGCGCCCGTCGGCCTGGGTCCAGTCGGGGTTCTCCAGGGAGTGCCAGCCGCTGAAACCGTTGCCGTCGGCATCCTGCACGGTGTGCACGACGTCGGCGGTGACCGTGCCGCCCGCGACCACCTGACGGCGCAGGCCCACCAGTTCCGCGGGACCGCCGGGCAGCCCGGCCACCGCGAGCGTGGACGCGAGCCAGCCGTCGCCCAGGACGTACGGGCCCTTCCACTCACCGCTCGCCGGAGCGGTCTCGGTCCAGAAGGCGAGCCGGCCGGCCAGCACCCCGAAGGCGTTCAGCCGCCCGCCCGGCCCCAGCCGCAGCCAGTCCGTGGTGGGCGAGTAGCGGTAGGCGCAGCTCAGCATGTGCGTACTGCGGTACGGGTTGCCGCCCAGTTGCCGGTCACCGCAGGTGCCGCAGGTGCCGTGCCGACAGGTCGCGGGTGCGTCGATGCCGGCGTACGTCGCCAGGTACGCGGCCTTTTCCGTGGCGGCCGCCGAGTCGAGGTTGTAGCCCCAGAAGCGGTTGGCGTAGGCGCGGTAGCACTCGACGACCGGGTTGTGCCCCGCCTCGCGGTGACGGGCGAGGGCCGCGAGCGCGAACTCGGCGGTGACCGTGTGGTCGACGTGGTCGGAGCAGACGAACTCCGTCTTTCCGCCGTCGTGTTCGGGGTCGGGGTCCATCGTCCGCACGGACGTCGGACGAAGGTGACCCAGCAGCGCGGCGAGCCCCGTGATGACCTGCTCGCGGGTGACGTGCTGGACCTCGCCGACCGTGCAGCCGTGCACCGGCAGTGTGGCCTGGGTGTGCAGCGTGCCGCCCCACAACTGGTGCAGCCGGGTGCGGACACCCCGCGGCCCGGGGGCGCCCATGTGCAGCTGGAGGAAGTACAGGCACACCTTGTCGTGGCCGGTGAGCACGAACCGCTCGGCGGCGAAGCCGGGGACGAGGTCCACGGGCTCCCGCCGCCAGGGGTGGTCGCGGTCACCGGTCACCATCAGGGCGTACGCGGACCGGAGTCCGCAGCCGCGTTCGGTGCTGTACCGGGCGAAGTCCGGCGCCGTCCCGCCGCGCCCCGGATCGCCGGTGTCGGCGTTGATGCCGTCGCCCTCCCCCGCGGTCACCACCACCGTGGTGACCTGATCGCCGTCCTGGAGGGAACGGGCCAGGTCGGGGTTCATGAAGTAGAGGTCGTCGTCCTGGTGCGCGATGATGTGCAGGACGGAACGGGCCGTCGCGGTCACCGGTCCTCCAAAGTGGTCGGTCGTCGTCGGATCATCGGTCCACCACGTTCATGGCCATGGCCCCGGAGGCCGAGCAGTAGGGCCGCACCCAGACCGGCCGGGCCGGGTGGATCACGGCAAGGTCCGATATCCCGTCCCCGGTCAGCGGGAGGGACGGGTAGGCGTAGGCGCCCTTGACGTCCGGGAAGTCCTCCAGCAGGTGGCACACCCGCACCTTGCGCCGGTCGTGCGGGTCGGGTTGCAGCCACCAGTCCCAGTCCTCCCAGCGTTCCAGGCGGTGGTCGACGACGCGTCGCACCGGCACGTGCGCCCGGAACGCGTGGCGGCCGAGGACCTCCACGGGCACGGTGAAGTTCTTGCCGTGCGGACCGCGGCGGCTCACGACGAACAACGCGCCCGGTTCGATCCGGCGGCCGCCGCACAGGACGCCCCGCAGCGTGATGGCACCGTCCCCCAGCTCGACGGTCGCGCACTCGACGTGTTCCTCGCGCAGCACCGTGCGCAGCATGAGCCGGCCGTTGGGCTGGGCGTAGGGCAGGTTCCAGGTGACCGGCCCGGTCGGCGGACGGCCCACCAGGTCGGCCCGGGCGTCGATCAGCGCCCGGGTGTCCCGGATGCCCGCCTTCATGTGCACGGTCTTCGACCTGGCCGAACGCATCGTCACCTGCCAGCGTCCGTCGCCGAGTTCGTCCAGGGCCGAGGGGCCCAGCGCCGCCGTGTACCGGGTGCCTCCGTTGTCGAGGTCCGTCCGCGAGGTGCGCACGGGCACATCGGGGCGCCGGTTGCCGTCGGACGGCTTGTGGCGCAGTACGAACTGCCAGCGGTGACGGCCGTCGCCGGGGCCCTCGGTGCTGAAGCGCAGCCAGCCCGCGCCGTCGGCGACGACGTCCACGGTCGCCGCGCCGATGCCCACCGGGGGGACGGTGGCCGGGGCCCCCGTCCGCCGGGACGCGGCCGGTGCGCGGTAGCCGCGGACGGCGGCGGCCCGGCGGCGGGCGGCGTCCTCGAAGAGCCGCACATAGCGGTCCGCGACGGCGGCCGGATCGTAGCGGGCGGCGTTGCGCAGGGCCGCCTCGCCCATGTCGCGTCGCAGCACCTCGTCGGCCATGAGGCGGCGCAGCCCCCAGGCGATGCCCGACACCTGCCCGTTGGGCACCAGGAAGCCGTCCTCGCCGTCGCTGAGGATCTCCCGGGGCCCGACCGGGCAGTCGGTGGAGACCACGGGCAGTCCGCAGCGCATCGCCTCCACCAGGGTCATGCCGAAGGACTCCGCGCTGGAGGTGACGGCCGCTATGGACCCCTTCGCCCACTCGGAATCGATCGGCGAGAACCCGCCCATGAGCAACGCCCGCCCGGACAGTCCGAGTTCGGTGACGAGCGTGCGCAGCTTTCCGGCCTCCCCGCCGTCGCCGTAAATGCGCAGCTGCCAGTCGGGGAACTCGTCGGCGAGGCTGCCGAAGGCGCGGATCAACAGGTCGTAGCGCTTGATGTGGTGCATGCGGCCCGCGCTCACCACGATCTTGCGGGTGCAGTCCGAGGGCTGCACGGACGGCCGGGGCACGCTGTTGGGGATGCCGACCACGGTGATGCCGGGGATCGGGGTGTTCTCCATGAAGGACCCGGCGTCGGCCTCGGTGACCGTCGTGATCGCGTCCAGCCGCGGGTACACCCGGGCCATCTCGGCACGCACCGCCGGCGGGATGGCGAGGTGCGTCATGTGCTCCTGGGCGACGCGCAGCGCGCCCTCTTTGGTGTGGGCGGCGACGAAGAGGTTGAGACTGGGCCGGGTGCCGACCACCACGTCGGCGTCGGTCCTGCGCAGGTCCCGGATGATGCGCTCGTCGGTGAACCGGCTGTACTGCGCGAAGAACTCCTCCTGTCGCGGCACCACTGCGCTCGGCTCGTCGCTGCCGGCGGCACCCCGGTCGGACGAGCCGGGACGCAGGTCGACGAGGGCCCGGACGGTGATGCGCGGGGAGATCTCGAACTTGGTCGCGTGCGCACGCCGGAAGACCGAGACGATCTCCACGTCGTGGTGGACGGAGAGGGCCTCGGCGAGGTTGATGACGGTCCTGTTGGTGCCGCCGATGCCGTAGATGTTGTTGATCAGGAAGGAGATCTTCACCGGGCCTCGCGCTCCTTGCGCTCGAAGGGACTGGGCACCGGGTAGTAGGCGCTGAGGAAGGTGGCGAGCATCTCCGTCTGGCGGTCGACGTCGTGGCCGTCGGAGAGCGTGTCGTTGATGCAGAACGCCTGCCGGTCGCGGCGGGCCAGCAGGATGCCCAGCCTCCGTGCGACCTCGGGCCTGGCGAGGTCCAGGTAGGCGAACCGGATGTCGGACGGCACGGCGCGGCCGGTGAAGTAGGCGTAGTAGTGGTACAGCGACGACGGGATGGAGATGTCGGTCGGGCTGCGGAACCGGCTGTGGGAGGTCTCCCAGTGCGCTTCGGGGTACTCGCGTTCTATCTCCGCCAGCACACTCCGCCGCAGGGCGTAGGGCGCGTGCCGGAGTTTCTGGACGATGACCGAGCCGAAGTTCTCCAGGAGAAGCCGCCGGTTGTTCTTGCCGGCCGCGTCGACCGGACGGTCCGCGGGGCTGGGGTCCGGGCGGGGCACCTGGGACGGCGAGAAGAAGGTCCGGGTCATGCCGTTGGACAGGAAGAAGTCCTGCGGAGTGACGGGCCGGCCCAGGAACATGTCGTCGTTGAGGTAGAGGAAGTGCTCGGCCAGCCCCTTGATGTGGTGCAGCCGGCTCTCGATGGCGTGCGAGTTGAAGGTGGGCAGGGCGGCCGGATCGGCGAAGATCTCGGAGTGGTCGACGACGGTCAGGCGCGGGTGGCTGTCGTTGAGCCATGCCGGACGCTGCCCGTCCGTCACCAGGTGGACGTGTCTGACCCAGGGGGCGTTCTGCTCCAGGGCCCGCAGGGAGTAGCGCAGCTCGTCGCGGCTGATGTAGCGGGCCGCGTTCGCCGACTCGGCGTGGTATCCGCCGTCGTAGGCACTGCGGCGTCGCCGCCAGGCGGGGTCGTTGCCGTCGACCCACGTGTAGACGACGTCGATCGGAAAGCGCACGTCCTCCGGCAGCGCGTCGGCGCAGGCCGGTACGGTGCGCACCGAGCGGGTGCGCCGGGTGTGCAGCGCGGCGAAGCCGGTGAGCCGGCTGACCGGCACGGTGACCCGGGCCTCGCGCAGTGACACGTCCTCCGTGACGCGGTTGGGGCGGGGCGCCACGAGGCGGCCGGCCTCGGGCTTCCAGAACTCGATGTCGCAGCTGTGCTCGAGACCGAGCACCAGGGAGCCGGTGGGATCGCTCCAGACCATGCCGGTCCGAAGGACCGCGGCATGGCGGGCCTGCTGTCTGCCGGCCCGGGAGCCCGCCAGTGCCGGACGGGCCTGTGGGGTCTCGCCCCGGCATGCGCGCAGATAGAGGGGGCCGTGCCCGGCACAGCGTTCGAGCGCCCTGCCCACCTGCTCACGGTCGGACTCCGCGACGGCGAGGACGGAGCGGAAGTCGGAGGTCCCGCGGACGGCGAAGTAGTCGACGCCCGCCTCCTCCAACGCGGTCACGACCAGTTCGAGGTTGGCCTCGCGCAGGCCGAGCGGCGAGACGGTGGGCCGGACCAGGGCGATCCGGTCGCCGTGTCCGGCGAGTGCGGCGAGCCGCTCCCCCTCGCGGAAGAGGTGCGGCCAGCGGCGGCGGGCCCGGAAGCCGCGGAACAGCCGGGAGGCGAGGGAGAGGACGTGCAGCCGGCGGAGCAGGTGCTTGAGCACCGTACGCAGACCTGCCGGGACACGGCGTGCGATACGGCGCCTGAGGCCCGCCGGGACCAGGCTGCGGTACGCGCCGACCGCGGCGGAGGCCTCAGGGTTGCCTGTGCTCACGAATGTCTGTCCGGCTCTGTGTCGGTCTGCGGGCGGTCGCACTCGAAGACGCTGGGGACGGGGTAGTACTGGTGCAGGAAGCGCACGACGGCGTTGGTCCCTCCTCCGGAACCCGCCTCCCCGGTGCCGAGACCGAAGAACTGGAGCTGTTGCACGTCACGCCGGACGAGCAGCCGTTGCAGGTGGGTGCCGATCCCGGGCAGTGCCGCGTGCAGCGCCACCGACGCCTCCCCCGAGGGGTCGGCGAGTCCGGCGACGTATCCGAAGTGGTGGGCCATCCCGTCCATGGGGTGGGTGCCGGGCACGCCGGACAGCACCTGCTCGTCCGGTACGGGCAGGGACCGCGCCCCCGCCTCCCCGAGCCGGGTGAGGGTGTCGGCCCGGTACGGCTGGGGCCCGGCCGCGTAGCCGTGGCCGGTGGCCCGGCCCGTGACGGAGTAGGCGGCGCGGACCCACTCCGCGAAGGACTCCGACGCGCTCCAGGGGCCGCGCCGGGGACGGGTTCCGCCACTGGGCGTGAAGTAGTCGAAGGGCCGCACCGGCCGGCCGAGCAGGGCACCGGGCCGCATGAGCAGGAAGTGCTCGGCGAGGTCGGGCAGCTGGTCGAGTCGCCACTCGGCCCCGGGCACGGCGCGGACGACGCTGATCCGTTCGTCCGCCTCCAGCCAGGCCGGCGGCTCCGCCTGGGCGACGACGTGCACGACGTCGGTCCACGGCGCGTACTGGTGCACCGAGCGCAGGGCCGCGCGCAGCAGTTCCTCTCCCCACGGCGTGGGGTGCTGCCACAGCAGTACCGCGTCGACGGGGAAGGAGATCTCCTCGAGCCGTACGACGTCGAAGTTCTCCAGGGTGACCGTCGGCCCCAGGTCGCCGTCGATGTCGCAGTAGCCGGACAGCCGGTCGAGACCGATCTCGATGCCGAGTGCATCGGCGGGCACGGCGCGCTGCACCCGGTTGGGGCGGGGGCCGATGAGCCGTTCGTGGGGCAGGTCGGTGTTGGCGGTCCAGAACTCGATCTCGATGCCCTGGTCCTCCCCCACCCACAGGCGCTCCGTGGGGTCGGTACGGAGCCACGTGAGGCGGATCACCCGGGCCCGGCCGTAGTGCTTCCACGCCTTGATGTGGCTGCCGGGTGTCTCGCGGGTGTCGGCGGCGGACGGCGACACGGAGACGACGTAGCCGGTGTGCTCCTCCAGCAGGGCGCGCAGCACCCGGCGCACGGTGCCCTTGTCCCGCACCTCCACGGCGAGGCACAGACGGCGGTCGTCGAGGGCGGGCACCGCGAACCAGGGCACCTCGGCGGCGTCCAGCGCCTGGGTGACCAGGTCGTGGTCGAGCCGGCGGGCGAGGTCGACGGTGAGCCCGGTGTGCACGTGCGCGATCCTGCCGTCCGGTGCGGTCGTACGGCGCTCGGACTGTCCGAGGCCCGCGCGGCGGACGCGTCGCAGGGCCCTGCGGTGCAGGCGGGCTTCTCGGCGGCTCAGGGTCCGCGCGAGGCCGCCCTTCACCTTGCGCCGCACGCCCGCGGGCACGGTGGTCGCGGCGGCGGAGCGGACGGGCTGGGGGACGAACCTTCGGTAGACGTGCACCGCGGAACTCATCGACGTCGGATTGGCCACGTCATGAACTCCGTCTCATCGTTCGTAGGGACTTGGGGTGGGGAAGTACGAGGTGAAGAAGTCGTCCAGCAGTTCTTGCTGGGCCTCCGTGTCCTCGGGGGTGGAGAAGGCGTCGTTGAGGCAGAACGAGTCCTGGTCGCGGCCGTCGAGCAGCCGTTGGAGTCGGTCCGCCAGGTCGGGCACGGCCAGCTGGATGTAGGTGAAGGGCATCGATCCCGGCTGCGCCCGGCCGGTCAGCGCCGCGTAGTACAGCGCGAACGACGAGGTGGGCGACAGGTCCGTCATGGCCCGGAACCTGCTGGCCGAGGTGCGCGCCCACGCCTCGGGGAACTCCAGTTCGGCCTCTGTCATCGCCGAACGCCGCAAGGCGTAGGGGATGTGCTCCATGGGCTGCGTGATGACCTTGCCGAAACGTTCATGCAGTAGCGCTCTGTTGTTCTTGCACGCCGCGTCCACCGGACTGTCGGTCTCGGCGACCGCTCCCTGCGGGATGCGATTGCGCGAGGGGAAGTAGCGCGCCGTCCCGTTCGGGGTGAAGAAGGAGTGCGGGGCGACCGGTCGCCCCATGAACATGTCATCGTTGAAGTAGAGGAAGTGCTCGGCCAGCCCCTCGATGTGATGGAGCTGGCTCTCGATCGAGTGCGAGTTGAAGGTGGGGAGGTCCTCCGGGTTGCGGAAGATCTCCCGGTGGGTGGCGATGCGGGCCCCGGGCACGTCCTCGCGCATCCAGCCGGGAACCTGGTCGTCGGTGACGACGTAGATGTTCCGGATCCACGGTGCGAACAGGTGGAGGGAGCGTATCGAGTAACGCAGTTCGTCCCGGCTGATGAACCTGGCGTCGCTCGCCGACTCGGCGTGGTAGACCTCACCCTTGGCCTGCGCCTTGCGCTGCTTCCAGGCCGGGTCGTTTCCGTCGACCCACGTGTAGACGGCGTCGACGGGAAACGCGATGTCGTCGGCGCAGTTCACCAGGAACTCGGGCCGGGTCGGCAGCGCCGGTGCGAGGTACCCCGGGGTCCAGTCCGACACGAAGCGGCTGAACAGCCGGGCGGCGCCCATGACGTTCGGACCGCCGACGGCCACCGCCCAGGTGGCCCGGTTGGCCCGCGGCGCGACGAGACAGCTGCCCTGCCGCCGCCAGAACTCCAGGGCGCAGCCGTACTCGTGCCCGAGCAGCAGGTGCCGGCCCGGGTCGGTGCGGTACCAGCTGACCTGCAGGATCCGCGCGCCGACGACCTCGCGCCAGGCGCGGGGGTCACGCGAGGAGACCGGCTTGGCGGGCCGGGGCGCGTCCGGGTCCACGACGCTCAGGTGTCCCGGGTACTGGCCCAGCCCGCGGAACACCGCCTGGAGCGCACGCTCACGGTCCTCTTCGGCGACGCCCACGACCGTGCCGTGGTCGACCGTGCCGCGTACGGCGAAGTGGCCGACGCCGGCCGCGTCGAGCAGGGCGACGAGTGCCGAGCGGTTGGCCTCGCGCGCGGCCAGCGGAGTCAGCCCCGGCTCGACGTAGACGTCGCCGTGCTCGTCCGTGAGCGTCGCCGGCGCGTCCACGGCGGAAGGCCGTGGGCCCGCGGTGCCCTTCGGGGCCACAACGGCCGTGGCGGTCTGATGCGCGGTGAAGTCAGAAACGGTCGTCATGCCACTGAACCCCATAGGACGACGCACGCAGCGGCACAGCCACCCTCCCTCTCCTCACTCGGGACACGCCGGAGTGAGTACCAGTGACCGTGAGCCCTCGTGCCCCCCGGCTCGAATCACGACCACGCCAGGCACCGACCGACCGGCCAGTGCCGTCCACACCGAAACTTTAACGTTCACAGGACCGACACATCTTCACCAAGGTCCCGATTGCTGTCAACAGCAGTCACTTATGACGGAAAATACACAGCTCTCTGACATGCCCTTGAACATCGGACATCGGGCAGATGTCCAGTCCCGCCAACCGGCCCGTCCGCCAGTCGGTCTATAGTTCGGAAACGCTTCGGCGACCGTCGCCGCGGCGGGGCCCGGCCTCTCCCCCCACTCGTGGCCTGCACGCACGTCCGGACCAGCGAGCCGGTGACAAGAGAGGACCGAGGTCGATGACGCACGCCCCGACGGAGACGAGCCCCCGCCGGTCCCGGCGCGCGCCCAGCCGCCGCCGGTCGCCCCGTCCACCGAGACGGCGCCGAGTCTGGCGCTGGGTCGGCCTGAGCCTCGTCCTGTTGCTCCTGGTCGTGGGGGGTGTCGGGTACTGGCTGTACAGCGACCTCAACGGCAACATCAAGGGCGTCGACATCAACGAGGCGATCGGCGACGACCGCCCGGAGAAGCTGCCCACCTCGGGCCAGAACATCCTGGTGCTCGGGTCCGACTCACGCTCCGGGGACAACGCCGGACTCGGCACCGGCAAGGTGGCCGGGGCGCGCTCGGACACCGCGATGGTGATGCACATACCCGAGGGCCGCACCGAGGCCGTGGCCGTGAGCATCCCGCGGGACACCCTGGTCACCCGTCCCGAGTGCAGGAAGCAGGACGGCACCGAGGCCGCCTCCGCCGAGCGCGTGATGTTCAACTCCATCTACGCGCAGGTGGGTCCGGCCTGCGTGGTCAAGACGGTGGAGCAGATGTCGGGCATCCGCATGGACCACTACGTGGAGATCGACTTCGCCGGTTTCAAGGACCTGGTCGACGCCATCGGGGGCGTGACGGTCACCGTCGACCAGGACATCCACGACCCGTCCAGCGGTCTCGACCTGACCGCGGGCACGCACAGGCTGAACGGCACCGACTCCCTCGCCTTCGTCCGCACCCGGCACGGCGTCGGTGACGGCAGCGACCTCGGCCGCATCGGCCTTCAGCAGCAGTTCATGCTGGCTCTGCTGAGCGAGATCAAGCGCCAGGACCTGCTCGGCAGCCCCACCAAGACCTACAAGATCGCCGACCAGCTCACGGCGGCCCTGACCACCGACTCCGACCTGGCCTCCCTGACCAAGCTCGCCGAGTTCGGACGCAGCCTCAACGGCGTCGATCCGGCCGCGATGGAGACCATCATGCTGCCGGTCGCCTACGACACCCAGGACCGCAACCGGGTGGTGGCGGCCCAGCCGCAGGCGGAGCAGTTGTGGGAGGCGCTCCGCAAGGACGCGGACATCCCGGAGTCGGCGAAGAAGTCTCCCGCCACGGGCGGCGGTTCCGCCTGACCCGTGGGCCAGGTGCCCGGTGCGCTCCGACAGGGTGACGAAACGTTACGTCACCCTGCCGGGCCGCAGACGGCGGCACGCGCCTCAGACACGTACCGGTGGATCGAGCGCCAGCCCCGGGCCGGTACCCTGCCGCGCGACGCGCAGCGTGCCGTCGGGACCGATCAGCGCGAGGACGATCCGGCCGTGTCCGTCCAGGGCCAGCGCGGGCGCCCCCGCACTCGGCCCGCCGGCCGGCGACCACCACACGCCCGCGCCTTCGTTCTCCGTGCCGCACGCGGCCACCATGACCTCGCCGTCGAGTCCGCGGTGGGCGAGCACCGTGCAGTCGTAGCCGTCCAGCACCGCGCGCAGCACCGCGATCCGGTCCCCGGTGGACGCCCCGCCTAGGGGGACCACCCAGCCGCCGAGGCGGTGGGCGACGATCTGCCCGGTGTCTCCGTCGGCCCAGTAGAAGGTCGACCGGTCCGGCGCGGTCTCCAGCAGCGAGGCGGTGCCGGGCGTGATGCGCAGGGGGATGTTCGGCTCCCGCCCGAAGTCCGCGTCGGCATCGGACTGCCACCACCGCATCGCGTGTTGCGAGCTGTCCGCGAGCACCTCTATCCGCCCGGAGGAGTGGACCGTCGTGGCGAACCCGTCCCGCACCCCGCTGCCCTTGAGGTCCAGCCAGCGGTCCCATCGGCCGCTGGGGCCCTCCCGACGGAGCATCAGCCCGCCCCCGGCATTGCGCACGATGACATGGACTCGTCCAGTCGAGCTCACCGCGGCCACCGGAGCGCCGAGGCGGACGGCCTTCTCCTGCTGCGGGTGCGGATTTCCCAACGACCGCCACTCGGTGACCGGGCGGGCGGTCTGGTACTGGATGGCGTGGACGACGTCGACGGTGGGCTGCGCCCCGTCGCCCCCGCGGGCACGCCGGCCCAGGAAGTGGACATAGGTGTCGGCGCCCTGCGTCACCGAAAGGTCCGTCAGGTCCGGCACCGGGATGAGTTCCGGCTCCGACCAGTGCGGTCCGCCGGGCCTGGTCTCCGTCCAGCGCAGCAGGCCGGCCCGGGAGCGGGCGTAGGCGGTCAGCCTGCCGTCCTTGCCCAGGACGAGCCACCGGCCGTCGAGACAGCCCTCGGCGACATGCCGCTCTCTCCCCGCCTCGACGACCTGGCCGGCCGCTCTTCCTCGGGCGGCGCCGCGCCCGGATCCGGTCCGCATGACGTGACCTGCCCCTCCCGCCGCCGAACGCGGCTGACCCGCCCTCCTCCCGAGGATCCGTCCTGCGCGGAGGCTGAGCGCGCACCATCATAGATCGAACGTTCGACGAACATGATGTGACGACCTGGTGCGCGGCTCCTCCCGCCCGCGACGGCTGCTCCCGGGACCCGCCCGCGCGGCCGCTCCCGGGCGGCGGCCCGGGGGTCTTGGGTCAGACCGCCTGCCACGCCCCCAGCGCCAGCCCCGCCTCGTCCTTCCGCCGGGTCAGCAGCAGCTGCCCGGTCGACGGGGACAGGGTCGCCGCCACCAGCCGGCCGTCGGCGTCCAGGGCCAGGGCCACGGTCGCGTCGGCCGGCAGCGCGGGGCCCGACTCGGTCCAGGCCACGCCGGCCTCCTCCGTCTCCGAGGGGTACGCGGCGAAGGCGACGCGGCCGCTGCCCGCCGCGCGCTGGGCGAGCAGCGTGCAGTCGTAGCCGTCTATGACGGTGCCGACGGCCGCCACGGGACCGGGGCCCGCGGCGGGCACCAGCGGGACCGGCTTCCCGCCGGGGCGCCAGGCGCACAGCTCCCCGGTGCCGTCGTCGGTGAAGAAGACCGTGGTGCGCTCCGCGGAGGTCGCCAGGGCGCGCAGGGTGCCCGGGCGGACCGCGGCGTGCAGGCGCTCCCCCAGCTCCATGCGGGTGCCCGCCGCCTCCTGACTCCAGTGCAGGATCCCGCTCTCCACGGGCGCGTACAGCTCGACCAGTCCGGTCCGGGTCGTCACCGCCACGGGCGACTCCCGGACGCGGCTGCCCCTCAGGTCCCGCCACGGCGCCCAGCCGCCCTTCTCCCGCTGGGCCACCATGCTCATGCCGCCGCCTCCGTTGCGGACGAAGACGTGGGCGCGTCCCTGCGCGTCGACCGCGACGGTGGGAGGCCCGGTGCGGTCGCCCTGCTTGTTGGGGTGGCCGGCCGGCTGCCAGTCCAGGGGCGCGAGCAGCGGCCGGTAGTGCGTGGTGTGCACGAGGCCGGCGCGGTCGGCACCGGTGGGCTGCCAGGCGACCAGGTGGGCGTAGCCGTCCGCGCCCTGCCCGACCGCGAGGGCGCCCGGACGCAGTTCCTGGTCGCCGCCGGCCCGGCGCGGGGGCTCCCAGCGTCCGCCGGGTGTGCTCTCGGCACGCCACAGGGCGGCGTCGTCCGCCTGGAAGTACACACTGAGGCGGCCGTCGCGGCCGAGGAGAAGCCAGTCGCCGTTCACCGGTTCACTCTAAGCGGGAGCACCGGTTCCGTGGCGAGCGGGTACGGCCGCCGACCGCGAGGCGGGGCGGGGCGGGGCGGCGCGGGGACAGTGAGGCTCAAGGGCGGGGAGCCGCAAGGGCGGGGAGGGGCGTGCGACCCTGGCGGCATGGAAGACAACGCGCCCCTGCTCGTGGTCGTCGACGCCGCGAACGTCGTCGGCTCGGTGCCCGACGGATGGTGGCGGGACCGGCGCGGGGCCGCCGAGCGGCTGCGGGACCGGCTGGCGGCGGACGGGGTGCCGGGGCGGGCCGGGCCGGTGGACATCGTGCTCGTCGTCGAGGGCGCGGCCCGCGGGGTCGAGTCCGTGCCCGGCGTACGGGTGGAGTCGGCGCCCGGCAGCGGGGACGACCACATGGTCGACCTGGTCGCGCGGGCGGCGGACGACCGCCCCGTCCTCGTCGTGACGGCCGACCGCGAACTGCGCCGCCGGGTGACCGGGCTGGGCGCGGAGGTGGCGGGGCCCCGGACGGTGCGGCCCGTGTGACACCCGGCCCGGTGCCGGGCGGGGCCCCGCACCCGCGCTGGTGCGGGGCCCCGGCGCGACGGACCGGGTGGGGCCGGTGGGGCTACGTGCCGGACGGCCCGGCCGGGTCGGCCGGCGCCTCCTCGCCGCGGGCCAGGCGGCTGTGGGTGCGGCCGTAGAGGAAGTACACGACGAAGCCGATCGCCATCCAGATCCCGAACCGGACCCAGGTCTCGGCGGGCAGGTTCAGCATCAGCCACAGCGAGGCCGCCACGGACACGATGGGCAGCACCGGGACCAGCGGGGTGCGGAAGGCGCGGGGCAGGTCGGGCCGGGTCCGGCGCAGGATGATCACGCTGATCGCGACGACGACGAAGGCGAACAGCGTGCCGATGTTCACCAGCTCGGCCAGTTCGCTGAGGCTGGTGAACCCGGCGACGATCGCGATGACCACGCCGAGCAGGATGGTCGGCCGGTAGGGGGTGCGGAACTTCGGGTGGACGTGGGAGAAGAAGCGCGGCAGCAGTCCGTCGCGGCTCATCGCGAAGAACACCCGGCTCTGGCCCAGCAGCAGGATCATGCAGACCGTGGTCAGGCCGACGGCCGCGCCGAAGCTGATCACCCCGGAGAAGAAGGGATGCCCCGTGGCTTTGAAGGCGTCGGCGAGCGGTGCGTCCACGGAGAGCTTGGTGTAGTGCTGCATGCCGGTGACGACGATGGAGACGCCGACGTACAGGAGGGTGCAGATGATCAGGGAGCCGAGGATGCCGCGGGGCATGTCGCGCTGCGGGTTCCTGGTCTCCTCGGCGGCGGTGGCGACGATGTCGAAGCCGATGAAGGCGAAGAAGACGACCGAGGCGGCCGTGAAGATGCCCATCACGCCGAAGTTGGACGGGGCCCAGCCGAACATCAGCTGGATCAGTGGTGAGTGCAGTCCCCCGCCCGCCTCGACGGGCTGCGACTTGGGGATGAAGGGGTCGTAGTTGGCGCTCTTGACGAAGAAGGCGCCCGCGATGATCACGATGAGGACGACGGCCACCTTGATGGCGACGACGAGCGAGGTGATCCGCGCCGACAGCTTCATGCCGAGCACGAGGATGGCGGTGAGCACCAGCACCAGGGCGGCGGCGAGGATGTCGAAGCCGAAGCCCTCCGCGCCGTCCCGGCCGCCCAGCTCCGCGGGCATGTGCCAGCCCGCGTTGTCCATCAGCGAGCGGATGTAGCCCGACCAGCCGACGGCCACCACCGCCGTGCCCAGCGCGAACTCCAGGACCAGGTCCCAGCCGATGATCCAGGCGGGCAGTTCGCCCAGGGAGGCGTAGGAGAAGGTGTACGCGGAGCCGGCCACCGGGACGGTGGAGGCGAACTCGGCGTAGCACAGCGCGGCGAGCGCGCAGACGACGCCGGCCACCACGAACGCCAGGGCCGTGGCGGGCCCGGCGTTGTCCTTGGCGACGGTGCCGGTCAGTACGAAGATGCCGGTGCCGATGACGACGCCGATACCGAAGACGGTCAGGTCCAGCGCCGACAGGGATTTCTTGAGCGCGTGCTCCGGTTCCTCCGTGTCACGGATGGACTGCTCGATCTTCTTCGTCCTGAACAGGGTGTTGCTCACGGGGACCTCCCACGCTTGTCGTCCTCGACATGATCGAGAGGGGGCGTACTGCGTATGCCCCGGCGTGGGCGATTTCACGCGGATGGGCCGGTTCCACCACCGCAACGAGTGGTCGAACCGGCCCATCCGGCTCAGTGCCGGGTCGCGGGTCCCGCGGTGCGCGGTGTCAGTCGCGCGCGGCCTCCACCTGGTCCACCTCGGCGCCGGCCCGGTCGTACCTGCCGTCCAGCTTGGCGACCAGTCCGGTGACCTGGCGCGCGATGTCGGGCGCGGTGAGCCCGATCTCGGCCAGCACCTCGGCGCGGGAGGCGTGGTCGAGGAAGCGCGGCGGGATGCCGAAGTCGCGCAGCGGTACGTCGACGCCGGCGTCGCGCAGGGCCTGGGCCACGGCGGAGCCGACGCCGCCGACGCGGGAGTTGTCCTCGACGGTGACGACCACGCGGTGGCGCTCGGCGAGCGGGGCCATGGCCTCGTCGACGGGCTTGACCCAGCGCGGGTCGACCACGGTGGTGGAGATGCCCTGCTTGTTCAGCAGCTCGGCGACCTCCAGGCACATCGGGGCGAGGGCGCCGACCGAGACCAGGAGCACGTCGGGGGTGTCGGTGCCGGGGGCGCGCAGCACGTCCATGCCGCCGACGCGGCCGACGGCGGGGACGGCGGGGCCGACGGCGCCCTTGGAGAAGCGGACCACGGTCGGCGCGTCGTCCACCGCGACGGCCTCGCGCAGCTGGGCGCGGACCTGGTCGGCGTCGCGCGGGGCGGCGAGCCTGAGGCCGGGGACGACCTGGAGGATCGACATGTCCCACATGCCGTTGTGGGAGGCGCCGTCGGTGCCGGTGACGCCGGCCCGGTCCAGCACGAAGGTGACGCCGCACTTGTGCAGGGCCACGTCCATCAGGACCTGGTCGAAGGCGCGGTTGAGGAAGGTGGCGTACACGGCGAAGACCGGGTGGACGCCGCCGTGCGCGAGGCCGGCCGCGGAGACCGCGCCGTGCTGCTCGGCGATGCCGACGTCGTAGACGCGGTCGGGGAAGGCCTTGGCGAACTTGTCGAGACCGACCGGCTGGAGCATGGCCGCCGTGATGGCGACCACGTCCTCGCGCTCCTTGCCGAGCTTGAGCATCTCGTCGCCGAAGACGCTGGTCCAGTCGGCGCCTGAGGTGGAGATGGGCAGGCCGGTGTCGGGGTGGATCTTGCCGACGGCGTGGAAGCGGTCTGCCTCGTCCTGGAGGGCGGGCTGGTAGCCGCGGCCCTTCTCGGTGAGGCAGTGCACGATGACCGGGCCGCCGAAGCGCTTGGCGCGGGTGAGGGCGGACTCCAGGGCCTCCAGGTCGTGGCCGTCGATCGGACCGACGTACTTGAGGCCGAGGTCCTCGAACATGCCCTGCGGGGCGATGAAGTCCTTCAGGCCCTTCTTGGCGCCGTGCAGGGTGTCGTAGAGCGGGCGGCCGACGACCGGGGTGCGCTCCAGGACCTCCTTGGTGCGGGCCAGGAAGCGCTCGTAGCCGTCGGTGGTGCGCAGGGTCGCCAGGTGGTTGGCGAGGCCGCCGATGGTGGGGGCGTAGGAGCGCTCGTTGTCGTTGACGACGATGACCAGGGGGCGGTCCTTGGCGGCGGCGATGTTGTTCAGCGCCTCCCAGGCCATGCCGCCGGTGAGGGCGCCGTCGCCGATGACGGCGACGACGTGGTCGTCGCGCTCCATGACCTGGTTGGCCTTGGCGATGCCGTCGGCCCAGCCGAGCACCGTGGAGGCGTGGCTGTTCTCGATGACGTCGTGCTCGGACTCTCCTTGCGAGGGGTAGCCGGACAGTCCGCCCTTCATCTTGAGCTTCGAGAAGTCCTGGCGGCCGGTGAGCAGCTTGTGCACGTAGGACTGGTGGCCCGTGTCCCAGAGCACCTTGTCCTTCGGCGACTCGAAGACCCGGTGCAGGGCGAGGGTGAGTTCCACCACGCCGAGGTTGGGGCCGAGGTGGCCGCCGGTCTTGGACACGGCGTCGACGAGGAAGGTACGGATCTCCTCGGCCAGCTGAGTCAGCTCTTCCAGGCTGAGCCGGTCCAGATCGCGCGGTCCCGTGATGCGGGTCAGCAGCGGCACCCGTGCCTCCTTGCAGTAGAGCTGTTGCCGGGCTCGTCGAGTCTAATGTTCCGCTCCGGCGGAACGTGTCCGGGCGGTGCGTCGTACGTCACGCGTTCGGCCCTACCCACGGGCGGGCCGTTCTACGTCTTCCCGGCCCGCGTCCGCGGGCACCTCGGCGTCCGGCTTGGGGACACCTTTACCCGGGTGGTCCAGTCCACGGGGCGCACGGTGTGCAGGCCGGGTGGCGCCCGGCCCCGCGAATTGGTCTAGTCCCATTCTGGTCCAGACCATTGCGTCCCCCGTCGCTCCGGCGATATCCCCGTACCCGGCAACACCCCAGCACAGCACGGGAATCGACGTTCCTCCCCACACACACCGGGACTGACATGAGACGCATGCGTTCCATCCGGGCGGCCCTCACCGCGGCCGCCACCACCGTGGCCGCGGTGGGCCTCGCCCTGTCCGGCACCGGCGCGGCCCAGGCGGCGACCCCGCTGCCGGACCGGGTCTTCGCGCCGTACTTCGAAGCCTGGACCGGCGAGAGCCCGGCCGCGCTGGCCGCCCAGTCGGGTGCCAAGCACCTCACCATGGCCTTCCTCCAGACGGCGACGCCGGGTTCCTGCACGCCGTACTGGAACGGCGACACGTCGATGCCGATCGCCCAGTCGACCTTCGGCGCCGACTTCGACACCATCCAGGCGAACGGGGGCGACGTCATCCCCTCGTTCGGCGGCTACACGGCCGACACCACCGGCACCGAGATCGCCGACAGCTGCACGGACGTCCAGCAGATCGCCGCGGCCTACGAGAAGGTCATCACGACCTACGACGTCTCCAGGCTCGACATGGACATCGAGATCGACGCGCTGGACAACACCGCGGGCATCGACCGCCGCAACAAGGCGATCAAGCTGGTCCAGGACTGGGCCGCCGACAACGGCCGCGACATCGAGATCTCCTACACCCTGCCCACCACCACCCGCGGCCTGGCGAGCAACGGCGTCGCCCTGCTGGAGAACGCCGTGGCGAACGGCACCGAGGTCGACGTCGTGAACCTCATGACGTTCGACTACTACGACAACCAGCAGCACGACATGGCCCAGGACACCCGGACGGCGACCCAGGGGCTGCACGACGTGCTGGCCCGGCTCTACCCGGCCAAGTCCTCGGCCGAGCTGTGGCACATGATCGGCGTCATCGAGATGATCGGCGTCGACGACTTCGGACCGGCGGAGACCTTCACCCTGGACAACGCCCGCACGGTCTACGACTGGGCCCTGGACCAGGGCATCAACACGCTCTCCTTCTGGGCGCTGCAGCGGGACAACGGGAGCTGCGCGGGCGGCGGCGCGGCCGACAACTGCTCCGGCATCCAGCAGAACACCTGGGACTTCTCGCACATCTTCGCGCCGTTCACCAGTGGCAGCACCACCCCGGAGAACGACTTCTCCCTCTCCGCCACCCCGGCCTCCGGCACGGTGACCGCGGGCGCCTCGGCCACCACCACGGTGAAGACCGCGGTGAAGTCGGGTACGGCTCAGACGGTGCAGCTCAAGGCGAGCGGGGTCCCGGCGGGCGTCACCGCGTCCTTCAGCCCCGCCTCGGTCACTGCGGGCGGGCAGTCGACGCTCACCCTCGCCACCACCGACCAGGCGGTCTCGGGGACGTACTCCATCACCGTCACGGGCACCAGCCCGTCCGGCAGCCACAGCACCACGTACGCGCTGACCGTCACCGGCGGCAACGGCAACCAGTGCACGGCCGCCCCGTGGAACTCGGGCGCGATCTACACCGGCGGGCAGCAGGTCTCCCACGAGGGGCACACCTGGAAGGCCAAGTGGTGGACGACCGGCGAGGAGCCCGGGACCACCGGCCAGTGGGGTGTCTGGCAGGATCTCGGCGCCTGCTGAGAACGGCACGGCCTGAGAACGGCACGGCTCACCCCGACGGCGCGGAAAGCGGTCCGCCCGCCGGCCCAGGGCTCAGCTGGGCGGGCGGGCGGACCGTCGTCGGCCGTGCGGCGGCGTGCTACGCGCGGCCGGCCGTCTTCTGCGTCTTGCGGGTGATCGCGTCGATGACGACGGTCGCCAGCAGCACGCCACCGGTGATCATGTACTGGACCGGCGAGGCGATGCCCTCCAGGGCGAGGCCGTACTGGATCGAGACGATGACCATCACACCGAGCAGCGCGTCCCAGGTGCGGCCGCGGCCGCCGAACAGGGACGTGCCGCCGATCACGGCCGCGGCGATGACGTTCATCAGGAACTCACCGGTGCCCGCGCCCTGGTTGGCGGAGGCGATCTTCGACGCCACGAAGAGGCCGCCGATCGCCGCGAAGCCGCCGGCGATCGCGAAGACCGAGATCCGGACCAGCTCCACGTTGATACCGGCACGGCGGGACGCCTCGACACTGCCGCCGAGCGCGAAGATCTTGCGACCGTAGGCGGTGCGGCGCAGCACGAAGTCCGTGAGCAGCAGGAACGCCAGGAAGATCACCACGGCCAGCGGGAGGCCCTTGTACTGGTTGAAGACGATCGCCACGGCGAAGGCCAGGATCGCGAGCAGCACCGTGCGCACGATGATCTCGTTCAGCGGCCGGGACGGCACCCCGGCGGCCTCGCGGCGGCGGTTGTCGAAGAACGCGGAGAGGAAGTAGCCCGCGGTCACCACGACAGCCAGACCGTAGGCGGCGGCCACGTCGCTGAAGTAGTAGCTCGTCAGCTTCACCACGACGCCGTCGGAGTCGAGGTTGATCGTGCCGTTGTCGCCCAGGATCTGGAGCATGAAGCCCTGCCAGAACAGCAGTCCGGCGAGCGTCACGGCGAAGGCCGGGACACCGATGCGGGCGAAGACGAAGCCGTGGATGGCACCAGCGACGGTACCGGTGAGGATCGCCAGCAGCAGGGCGAGCCACTCGTTCATCCCGTGCGTGACGCTCAGCACCGCGAAGGTGGCGCCCGCGACACCGCTGACCGAGCCGACCGACAGGTCGATCTCGCCGAGCAGCAGGACGAAGACGATGCCGACGGCGATCATGCCGGTGCCGACCATGGCGACCGACATGTCGGAGAAGTTGCCGGCGGTGAGGAAGTTGGAGTTCAGGCTGGTGAAGATGGCCCAGATGATCAGCAGACCGACGACGACCGGTATGGAGCCGAGGTCACCGGCCTTCATCTTCCGCTTGAACTCGCCGAGGTAGCCGGCGAAGCCCTGCTCGCGCACCAGCAGCCGGGGGTCGACGGCCGTGACGGCGGCGGCCGCCGCGTCGGTGTTCTCCACCGCGCTGTCCGCGGCGGGGGTGGAGGTCTTGTCGATGCTCACTTCTTGATCTCCCCATTTGCGCGTGCCGCACGACGGGTCACGGCGTTCTCCGTGGCGCCCGTGATGGCGGAGATGATCTCTTCCTGCGAGGTCGACTTGACCTCGAAGACGCCGTTGTTGCGCCCGAGGCGCAGGACGGCGACCTTGTCGGCGACCGCCTTGACGTCAGCCATGTTGTGGCTGATGAGGATGACCGCGTGGCCGCGCTCGCGCAGCCGCTCCACGAGGTCGAGGACCTGCGCGGTCTGCTCGACGCCGAGGGCGGCGGTGGGCTCGTCCAGGATGACCAGCTTGGGCTCGCCGAGCATGGACCGGGCGATCGCCACGACCTGGCGCTGACCACCGGAGAGGGAGGCGATCGGGATGCGGACGCTGGGGATGCGGATGGACAGCGTGTCCAGGAGCTCGCGGGAGCGGCGCTCCATCTCCACCTCGTCCAGGACGCCGCGACGGCGGATCTCCCGGCCCAGGTAGAGGTTGCCGACGACGTCGATGTTGTCGCACAGCGCGAGGTCCTGGTAGACCGTCGCGATGCCGAGGTTCTGGGCGTCGTGCGGCCTGTTGATCGAGACGGCCTTGCCGTCCCACTCGATGGCGCCCTCATCGATGGGGTGCACGCCGGCGATCGTCTTGACCAGCGTGGACTTTCCGGCGCCGTTGTCGCCCACCAGGGCGACCACCTCACCGGCGTGGACCTCAAGCTCTACCTCGGTGAGCGCCTGGACGGCACCGAATCGCTTGGAGACCCCGCGCAACGCCAGCACGGGCGTAGCGGACACGTGAACCATCTCCTTCGCCGCCTGACCCGGCGGGAGGTTGTGCAGAAGTATTTGGGGAGGGTGTTCCGTCCGGCGCCCCGCGTAGCTTGCGGGGCTGATGAGTGCGGGGCGCCGGAGGAGCTGGGGCGGACGGTCCCGGGCGGCTCAGTCGGCTCGGGACGCGGGTCCGCTTACTTGAGGCCGATCTTGTCGCAGGCGGCCTTGTACTTGTCCGTGCAGATCTCGTCGATCGTGTAGAAGCCGTCCTTGATGACGGTCTCCTTGATGTTGTCCTTGGTCAGCGAGACGACCGGGACGATGACCGCGGGGATGCCCTTGGCGGTGGCGGAGTCGACCTTGTCGTTGGCGATGGAGTCGAGCGACTCGCCCTTGGCGAGCGCGACGGCCATCTCGGCCGCGGTCTCGGCCTCCTTCGGGTACGACTTGAAGACGCTCATGTACTGCTCACCGGTGACGATGCGCTGCACGCCCGCGAGCTCGGCGTCCTGGCCGGTGACCGGGACGTCGGAGATGCCGGCGGCCTTCAGGGCGGTGATGATGCCGCCCGCCATGCCGTCGTTGGCGGAGTAGACGCCCTGGACCTTGTCCTTGCCGAGGGCGGAGATGGCGCCCTCCATGTTGGCGTTGGCGTTCTCCGGCTTCCACTCCTTGGTGTCGTACTCGCGGCCGACCTTCACCTTGCCGTCGAGGGCGGCGTGCGCGCCCTCCTTGAACTGGGCGGCGTTCGGGTCGGTGGAGGAGCCGTTCATCATGACGATCTGGGCGTCCTTGGCCTTGTCGCCCAGCGCCTGGAGGAGCGCCTCGCCCTGCGTCTTGCCGACGGTGACGTTGTCGAACGAGGTGTAGGCGTCGATGGGGCCCTCCGCCAGGCGGTCGAAGGCGACGACCTTGATGCCGGCGTCCTTGGCCTTCTTGACCGAGCCCGCGATCGCCTTGTAGTCCACCGCGTCCACGATCAGCACGTCCACCTTGTTGGTGACCATCGTGTCGACCTGCTGGTTCTGCAGGCTGGCGTCCTGCTTGGCGTTGGCGTAGACGACCTCGCCCTTGTTGTTCGTGAGCTCCTTGACCTTCTTCTCGATCATGGGCTTGTCGAACTTCTCGTACCGCGCGGTCTGGTTCTCGGGAAGGAGCAGGCCGACCTTGATGTCGTCGCCCTTCTTCGCCGCCGAGTCGGACGAGTCGCTGCCGCCGTCGGACTCCTTGGCGCTGCCACAGGCGGCGAGCGAGACGGCCATCGCGGTGGTGGCAACGGCAACGGCGGCACGACGCATACGCGTGTTCACTTCACAAACCTCCCTGACGAGGCCGCGTCGTTGCGGCCGAGGTGGCTGGAAGTCAACTCGGCCACACGTGCGACGTCAAGAAGTAAATCCTTAACGAGATGACAACGGTGCCATCCGTGCTCTAAGTGAAGGCAGGCGTGGCCGCCGGCAGAGCGCCGGTCGCAGACCCGTCCAAGAGCGTCGAATCGCCCATCTCGCTGAGGGCGAGGGCGAGGGCCCCGAGCACCTCCGCACGGCCACCGAGGGCCCCGGGAAGCACGGAGAGCTGCCGCGCCGCGCTGGGGATGGCGTAACGCCCGACGGACTCTCTTATCGGCCCGAGCACCAGCTCGCCGGCCTCGGCGAGATCGCCGCCGAGGACGACGCGGCTCGGGTTGAGCAGGTTGCAGAGGTTGGCGACTCCACTGCCGATGTGGCGGCCGACGTCGGCGATCACCCGACGGCAGCCAGGGTCACCGTCCCGCGCCAGCCGTACGACGCCCTCCATCGTCAGATCGGTGCCGTGGCTGGGCTGGAGGAGCGGAAGCACATAGCGTGCTGCGGCGAAGGTCTCCAGGCAACCCCGGTTGCCGCACCGGCAGACGGGACCGGCCTCGTCCAGGGTGATGTGCCCGATTTCGCCCGCCGTGCCGCCGGGGCCGCGATAGATCTTCCCGTTGATCACCAGCCCGGCGCCGACACCGCTGGCGACCTTGATGTACGCCAGGTCCCGCACCCCCCGGCCGCTGCCCCAGACCAGCTCGCCCAGGGCGCCGAGGTTGGCGTCGTTGTCCACGTGCACCGGCACGCCGAGCCGCCCCCGCAGCTCCTCGGCGGGCCGGATGCCGCCCCAGCCGGGCAGGATGGCGGTCGAGCCCAGCGTCCCGGACTCCACGTCGATCGGGCCCGGCACGCCCAGGCCCACCCCGGCGATCTTGGTCCGGTCCACTCCGGTGGCCGCGATCAGCCGGCTGACCAGCTGTTCCGCCCGGTCGAAGCCCTGGTCCGAGGAGGCGTCGACGTCCAACGGCTCGGACTCTTCGGCGAGCACCTGGTGGGCGAGGTTGCCGACCGCGACGCGCAGGTGGGTGTGTCCGAAATCCACGCCGATGACGATGCCGGCGTCCCCGCTCAGCGAGACGCTGCGGGCCCGGCGGCCGCCCGCCGAGGTGGGCGTGACCTCGACCGTCCCGCCGTCCTTCAGTTCCCGGACGATGTTCGAGACCGTCGCCGCCGACAGGCCCGTCGTCCTCGCGATCTCCGCCTGCGTCAGCGAACCGGCGAGCCGTACCGCCCGTACGACGCGTTCCAGGTTGGCGCGGTGCAGCGACGACTGCGACCCGGGAGTCTCCATTGACTCTCACCCTCATCCCCTGGGTCCGCGTCACCCGGTGCGATGCGGACCTTGTACAAGTTATGAACCCCAAACTCCGCTGAATCGTCCAGTGCCGTCAAGCCCTTGAAAGAAATCGGTTCCAGGCCGTGTCCACGGCCGGCTGCCGGTGGTACGCCGCAGGGGTCCGTCCCCGGAGAGCTGTCTCTCCGGGGACGGACCCCTGCGTGTGACGGGTGAAGCGGCAGTGGGCGTCAGCGGAAGGTGCCCTGCGACACCGAACCGGCGATCCGCCGCTGGAAGACGCAGTACACGAGGAGTACGGGCACCACCGTGACCACGATCGCCGCGAACAGCGCACCGTAGTCGATGTCGTAGACCTGCGAGGACGCGTAGGCGGCCATGCCCTGGGTGAGGACCCACTTGTCCTGGTCGGTGTTGAGCGCCACCGGCAGCAGGAACTGGTTCCACAGGCCCAGGAAGTTGAAGATCGCCACCGCCGCCATGCCCGGACGGGCCATCGGCAGCATCACCTGGAAGAACGCCCGCCAGTCCCCGGCACCGTCGATCAGCGCGGCCTCGTACACGTCGTGCGGCAGCGACCGGAAGAACGAATAGAGGAAGAACATCGTGAACGGCAGCGCGAACGCGACATAGGTGAGGATCAGTCCGGGACGTGTGTTCAGCAGCCCGAAGTTCTGCAACTGGAAGAAGAGCGGAACGATCGCCAGGAAAACCGGGAAAGTCAGGCCGGCGAGCATCACGTAGTAGATCAGCCGGCGTCCGGGGAACTCGAACCTGGCGAGAACGTAGGCGCACATCGCGCCGAGCAGCATCACCAGGACGAGTGCCGAGACCACGACGATCACGGAATTCAGGAAGTACTTCCCGATGTTCGCGTCGGTCCACGCGTTCGCGTAGTTCTCGAAGCGCCAGTGATCCGGCAGCGAGAACGGCGACGAAAGGATCTCGCCGGTCGATTTGAACGACGACATCAGCACCCACAGCATGGGCACGATCACGATCACGGACCACAGGATCAGCAGGGTGTGCGAGATCGCCGCGAATCTGCGGTCGCTGCTCGCGGCGGCCCTCGTCAGCCTGCGGTCGCTCGCCGGTTTCCGGTCACTGGCCGGCTTGCGGTCGGCGGCGATGACGCTCACCGGGCACCTCCCTTGGCTGCGGCACGCCGAGCCCTGGACCCAGGTGCTTTCCTCTTGCTCTCGCCCTCGCCGCCGCCCGTGAGGCGGTTGACGAGGAACACCAGCGCGGCGAACACCAGGGTGACGATGGCGAGGACGACGCCCATCGCGGTGGCGTAGCCGAACTGCTGCTTGGCGAAGGCGACGTTGAACAGACGCTGGCTGATGGTCAGGGTCGAGTTGTCCGGGCCGCCGTTCGGCACCATCGCCTGGACGTAGACGAACGCGTCGAGGGCGGCGATGCCCAGGTAGATGTACGCCGTCTGCACGCTGTCCCGGATCGCCGGCAGGGTGATCGAGATCGTGGTGCGGAACCGGCCGGCCCCGTCGATCTTCGCCGCCTCGTACAGCTCGCCGGGAACGCCCTTGATCGCGGCGATGAAGAGCACCGCGTAGAACCCGACGAGCCCCCAGATGATGACGAACATCACGGACGGCATCGCGGTCGCCTTCTCGCCCAGCCACGCGAACGACTCGAACCGGTCGAGGCCGAGGCCGGAGAGGACGCCGTTGAGCAGGCCGGCGTTCGGGTCGTACATCTGCGCCCAGATCAGGCCGACGATGATCGCCGGCACGACGTAGGGGAAGAAGGAGATGATCCGGTAGAACGACGCTCCCCGGATCCCTCGGACGGGGCCCTTGCTGGGCCCGCCCAGGGTGATGGCCACGGCGACCCCGAGGGCCAAAGTCAGCGTGACCAGCGGGACGAAGGCCGCGAGGAGTGCGACGTTGCGCAACGCCTTCAGGAAGATGTCGTCCTGGAACATCTTCGTGAAGTTGTCGAAGCCGACGAAGTTGTAGTCCGGGCTGAAGCCGCGCCAGTCGGTCATCCCCCAGAAGATCGCCTGGCCGAACGGGACCAGGACGAAGAGAACGAAGATGGTCAGCGGGACACCGAGGAACGCGAGGAAGAACGTCACCCGGTCGAACGTGAGCCTGCGGCGCCGTGGCCGCCCGCCGCGAGCGGCCGGCTGGGGCCGGCGGCTCGCGGCGTCGGAGGTGGTGATGTCGTCTTTCATCGCTGTACTAGCTGATCTCGATCTTGTCGATGGAGTCGTCGTCCCGGACCTTGTCGGAGATCTTCTGCAGGGCCGCGGTGAGGCCCTTGCGGTCGAGGTCGCCGGAGAGGAACGAGTTCCACGGCACCAACTGGTCGGTGTTCATGCCGTATGCCTCGACGAACCTCCTCATGTCGGAGATGTTGTCGCCCGCGGCCTCGAGCATCTTCGTCTGGGAGACGAGGGCGGCCGATCCGAAGCCGTCGGCGGGCACGGTGCCCTTGACCACCGTCGGGGCCAGCTTCGTCTTGGAGAAGTTGGCGGCCGCCTTCTCGGACAGCATCGCCCGCAGCACTTCCTTGCCGCCGGCCGGGTTCTTGCCCTGCTTGGGCACGATGAACGGCTCGCCCGCCGCGGCGTGGAGCGACTCGTAGGGCAGCTTCGGCTTGTCCGTGAGCGTCATCTCCGGGAAGCCGGTCATCTGGAAGTCCTTCTTAGTGGCCTGCTTCATCTCGTTCTCGATCCAGCCACCGGACGGGTAGAGCAGCGCCTTCTGGTCGTTGCTCCAGATCGCCTGCGCCTTCTGGAACTGGGTGCCGGAGCCGCCGGGGACGAACATCTTCTCCTTGACCATGGTCTCCATGACCTTGAGGACGCCCTGGATGGCCGGATGCGACCAGGCGTTCTTCTCGAGATTGCCGAGAGCGAGCCGGACCTCGTCACCGCCCTCCTTGATCGCTGAGGCGAACAGCATCGTCTGGTAGTAGGTCGCGGCTTCCTTGCCGTGGACGAAGAGGTACTTGCCCTTCTTCTTCGCGTTCTGGCCGAGGTCGAGCGCCTCGTCCCAGGTCTTCGGCGGGGTCCAGCCGTTCTCCTCGAAGAGCGTCTTGGAGTACCAGACGCCGTACACCGTCATCACGTACCGCAGCGCGACGAACTTGCCGTTGTACGTTCCGGGGTCCTTGACGCCGGGGTAGACGATGTCGGCGATCTTCTTGCCCTCGTAGGTGTTGGCCTCGAAGAGGTCGTCGAGCGTCTCCAGCTGGTCGAGGATGCCGAGGAAGCCGATCTGGTCCTCACCGGAGTTGTCGATGAGGTCCGGCGGGTTGCCGCCGACGAAGCGGGGCTGGAGCTGGGGGGCGATGTCGACGACCGGCTTGACCTGGACCTTGAGGCCCTTGACCTGACTGCCGAGCACCTGGTTGGTGTAGTCGACGTAGTCGGTGCCGTAGCCGCCGTCGAAGATGGCCGCTTCGACCGAGGAGTTCGCGGCGGCGCCGAACGGGTTGTTGGCGCTCTTCTCGCCCTTCGGGCCGCCGTCGCCGTCGCCGTCCTCGCTGGAGGGAGAGCTGCACGCGACCGCGAACGAGCCCACGGCCGCGGTGGCGATGGCCCCGCGCAGGAGCGTCCGCCTGTCAAGAGAGCCGGCACGAATGGTCATCTTTGCATCCTCACTGATCGATTGGTTCTGTCCGGGTGTGCTGCGTGTGCGGCGTTGTCGCCGTCGTCTCGGAGCCGCGGTACGGCGCCGATGATCAGCTGAGCGATGCCGGCACAACAGTCGCCGGGGCCGGAGCGGCGGTCGCGCTCCGCCTGATCAGATCGTGATGGCCCACGCCGGTGGTGGATCCCATGCTCAAGTCCTCGCCTTCTCCAGGACTCAGGCGGTGAACCGGATCCTCCCCGGCACCGCGTTCGGGTCAAGCTGGGTCGTGCAGGAAATGCGGCCGTACAAGGTCGGGTGCGGTGAAGATGCCCCGGAGTGCCGACAGGTATAGTCCACTTTCGCTTGGCGGAGCAAGATCGAATGCAAGGTTCGCGGTACGTCTTTTCCGAGTTGAGACCTCCCGGAAATATGAGTGGCCTGTGCACCGCATGCCGGAGGAATACCTGCCATAAGCCCCGAACGCCACATCCAACACCCTTGACATCACATGCCACTTGACCCCTACTGGTCCTTGCGCAGTTGATTTGACAACGTTGTCCCGCGCGCAGGGAGGGTGGCCAGGACATGCAGTACAGAGTTCGGCACAGATGGGGTCCGGCGGTCGTCATGACGACCGCCTTCGCCTTGGCGGTGGGTTCACAGGGAGCGGCGGTCGCGCTGCCGGGCGCCCCCGCCAAGGCCGACCGGGAGTTCGCGTCGTCCTTCGAGGCGGACGACCCGGTTCCGGACTGGACCGACACCGTGGACACCGACCGGGACGGCGGCAAGCGGGCCTCCGGCGTGGACGGCGGGTACAGCACCGGCATACCCGGCAACGTCACGGAGAACGTCACCGGAGTGCGCGCCAGCGCCGAGAACACGGGCGGCCGGGAGGTGAAGGAGAACCTCGTCGACAACGAGCCGGCCACCAAGTGGCTCACCTTCGCGCCGACCGGCTGGGTCGAGTTCGACCTCGACGCACCGACGAAGATCGCCAAGTACGCGCTCACCTCGGCCAACGACCACGACGAGCGCGACCCGCTGGACTGGACGCTGAAGGGCTCGGCGGACGGCGAGAACTGGCAGACGCTGGACACCCGTGCCGGGGAGCACTTCGACGGGCGGTTCCAGACCAAGACGTACCAACTCGCCGAGACCGCCGAGTTCCAGCACTTCCGGCTGGAGATCACCAAGAACAACGGGGCCGGCGACGCGCTCCAGCTCGCCGACGTGCAGCTGGCCACCGACGACACCGAGGTCCCCACGCCCGAGGACATGCTCTCCTTCGTCGACGAGGGCCCGGTGGGCTCGCCGACCGCGAAGGCGAACGCCGGGTTCACCGGCACGCACGCGCTGCGCTACGCGGGCCGGCACACCGCGGACGGCCGGGGCTACTCGTACAACAAGGTCTTCGACGTGAACGTCGAGGTCGACCGGCGCTCCGAGCTGTCGTACAAGATCTTCCCGTCGATGGCGGACGGCGACCTCGACTACGACGCCACGAACGTCTCGGTCGACCTCGCCTTCACCGACGGCACCTACCTGAGCGATCTCAAGGCCACCGACCAGCACGGGTTCCCGCTGACGCCGCGCGGTCAGGGCGACGCCAAGATCCTCTACGTGAACCAGTGGAACAGCGTGAAGTCCGGGATCGGTTCGGTCGCGGCCGGCAAGACCGTCGACCGGATCCTGCTGGCGTACGACTCCCCCAAGGGCCCGGCGAAGTTCCGCGGCTGGCTGGACGACGTGGCGATCGAGCGGGCCGCTCCCGAGCGTCCCAAGGCCCACCTGTCCGACTACGCGCTCACCACCCGCGGCACCAACTCCAGCGGCAGCTTCTCGCGCGGCAACAACTTCCCCGCGACCGCCGTGCCGCACGGCTTCAACTTCTGGACGCCGGTGACCAACGCCGGTTCGCTCAGCTGGATCTACGAGTACGCCAGCGGCAACAACGACGACAACCTGCCCACCGTTCAGGCGTTCTCCGCGAGCCACGAGCCGAGCCCGTGGATGGGCGACCGGCAGACCTTCCAGGTGATGCCGTCGGCCGCCTCCGGCACCCCGGACACCGGCCGGGACGCCCGCGAGCTGGCCTTCCGGCACGAGAACGAGACCGCCCGGCCGTACTACTACGGCGTGCGGTTCGAGAACGGCGTCAAGGCCGAGATGACGCCGACCGACCACGCGGCGATGATGCGCTTCACCTACCCCGGTGACGACGCGAGCGTGATCTTCGACAACGTCAACGACCAGGCCGGCCTGACCCTGGACAAGGAGAACGGCACCTTCACCGGCTACTCGGACGTCAAGTCCGGCGGCTCCGCAGGTGCCACCCGCCTCTTCGTCTACGGCGAGTTCGACAGCAAGGTCACCGGCGGCGACTCCAGCGGCGTCAAGGGCCACCTGCGCTTCGACGCCGGCCGGGACCACGCCGTGACGATGCGCATCGCCACCTCGCTGATCAGCGTGGACCAGGCGAAGGACAACCTGCGCCAGGAGATCCCGAAGCGGGCCTCCTTCGACAAGGTCAAGCGGGACGCCCAGAAGCAGTGGGACAAGATCCTCGGCAAGGTCGAGGTCGAGGGCGCCACGCAGGACCAGCTGACCACGCTGTACTCCGGCCTCTACCGGCTGTACCTGTACCCGAACGCGGGCCACGAGAAGGTCGACGGCACGTACAAGTACGCCTCCCCGTTCTCCAAGGCGGTCAAGGAGAACACGCCGACCGAGACCGGCGCCAAGATCGTGGACGGCAAGGTCTACGTCAACAACGGCTTCTGGGACACCTACCGGACCGCCTGGCCCGCGTACTCCTTCCTCACCCCGTCCCAGGCCGGTGAGCTGGTCGACGGCTTCGTGCAGCAGTACAAGGACGGCGGCTGGACCTCGCGCTGGTCCTCCCCCGGCTACGCGGACCTGATGACCGGCACCTCGTCCGACGTGGCGTTCGCCGACGCCTACGTCAAGGGCGTCGACTTCGACGCGAAGGCGGCGTACGACGCGGCCGTCAAGAACGCCACCGTGGTGCCGCCGTCCTCCGGCGTGGGCCGCAAGGGCATGGAGACCTCGCCGTTCCTCGGCTACGCCGGTACCGAGACGCACGAGGGCCTGTCGTGGTCGCTGGAGGGCTACCTCAACGACTACGGCATCGCCAAGATGGGCGAGAAGCTCTACAAGGAGACCGGCGAGAAGCGGTACAAGGACGAGTCCGCCTACTTCCTCAACCGCGCCCAGGACTACGTCAACCTCTTCGACGCGAAGGCCGGCTTCTTCCAGGGCAAGGACGTCAAGGGCAACTGGCGCGTGGACTCCGAGAAGTACGACCCGCGCGTGTGGGGCTACGACTACACGGAGACCAACGGCTGGGGCTACGCCTTCACCGCCCCGCAGGACAGCCGCGGCCTGGCCAACCTGTACGGCGGCCGCAAGGGTCTCGGCGACAAGCTCGACGAGTACCTCTCCACCCCGGAGACGGCCTCCCCGGAACTGAAGGGCTCCTACGGCGGGGTCATCCACGAGATGGTCGAGGCGCGGGACGTCCGCATGGGCATGTACGGGCACTCCAACCAGGTCGCCCACCACGCCCTGTACATGTACGACGCGGCCGGGCAGCCGTACAAGACGCAGAAGAACATCCGCGAGGTGCTCCAGCGGCTGTACACCGGCAGCGACATCGGGCAGGGCTACCACGGCGACGAGGACAACGGCGAGCAGTCGGCCTGGTTCCTCTTCTCCTCGCTCGGCTTCTATCCCCTGGTGATGGGCAGCGGCGAGTACGCCGTCGGGTCCCCGCTGTTCAAGAAGGCGACGGTGCACCTGGAGAACGGCCGCGACCTGGTCGTCAAGGCGCCGAAGAACAGCACGAAGAACGTCTACGTGCAGGGCCTGAAGGTCAACGGCAAGCGCTGGAACTCCACTTCGCTCCCCCACTCGCTGATCGCGAAGGGCGGCGTCCTGGAGTTCGACATGGGCGCGAAGCCCTCCTCGTGGGGCACGGGCGACAACGCGGCGCCGCCGTCGATCACGAAGGACGACGAGGTGCCGACCCCGCGCACCGACGCGATCACGGGCCAGGGCGCGCTGTTCGACAACACCTCGGCGACGGACGCGAACGTGGCCTCGGTGGACCTGCCCGTGTCCGGCGAGGGCGCCAAGGCGGTCCAGTACACGCTCACCTCGTCGGCGGACCGCACCAAGGCCCCGACCGGCTGGAAGCTCCAGGGCTCGGCCGACGGCACGACCTGGCGGACGCTGGACGAGCGCTCCGGCGAGTCCTTCGCCTGGGACCGGCAGACGCGGGCGTTCTCGGTGAAGTCGCCGGGCTCGTACGCCCAGTACCGCCTGGTGTTCACCGGTGCCTCGGTGCTCTCCGAGATCGAGCTGCTCGCCTAGCACCATCGTTGATCAGGGCCCGCCCAGCTTCTGGGCGGGCCCTGCGCGTGTCCGGGCCCTGCGCGTGCGGGTTTTGGCTCTATGCAGAAAGCCAGAGGCATAATGGTTCGAGCGAACAGCTAGGAACTGTCTGTGCATGGCCGTTCTGGTTCAGGGTACGTGCACGGTCGAAGGAGCGGCGATGACACCCCTTGTGGACCCCAGTCTCAACCGGCGCAAGCTTCGGCTCGCCCTGCGCAAGGCGCGGGAGCGTGCGGGGCTCAGCCAGCGTGAGGCCGCCGAGCAGGTGGAGTGGTCGCAGTCGAAGCTCATCCGTGTGGAGACCGGGACGGTGAGTGTGTCCGTCAGCGACCTGCGCGCCCTCCTGGCGCTGTACGACATCACCGAGCCCGGCACGGTGGAGGAGTTGACGGAGGCGGCCCGGGGCAGCAAGGGGGCCAGTTGGTGGTCGAGCTACCACGACGTCGTTTCACCGCAGTTCGCCCAGTACCTCGGTTACGAGGGCGCCGCGCGTGCCGTCGACACCTACCACCCCATCGTGATCCCTGGACACCTTCAGACCCGCGCCTACGCGGACGCCCTGCTCGCCGAGCGCGGGCTGGCCGAGGAGCGGGTGCGGCGCATCGTCGACCTGAGAATGGACCGCCAGCGGCGCATGTTCGACGGCTCGGGCCGTCCGGCGGCCACTTTCGTCCTGGACGAGGCGGCGGTGCGGCGGCAGGTCGGCGGACGGAGCGTGTTCGCCGAGCAGTTGGCACAGGTCGTCGCCTTCGCCGGACGGGACGAGGTGACCGTCCGCGTGCTGCCGTTCGACACCGGAGCGCACTACAGCACCCTGGGCAGCTTCGTCCTGCTGCGCTTCCCGGACGACGACGACCTCCTGTACCTGGAACACGCCGCCGGCAGTATGACCGGTGGCGAGGACCTGGAACTGCTGGCCCGCTACCAGGAGTGCTTCCAGACGCTCATGGAGCGGGCGCTGGACGAGAGCGCGTCCCTCGACTTGATCGATCGCGTCAAGCAGAGCCTCAAGGCCGGCTAGACCCGCGGTACCGGGCTGACAGAGGCAGGGGGAGGACCGGCGTGGTCTCCAGGTCGACAATCGATGCTCTGATGGACGTGCTGCGAATAGCCTTCGGCTCCGGCATGAACGACGAGGAGCTGAAGGCTCAGGCCATCCAGGACCCTGAGCAGACGAAGCGTCTCATAGCCATCGAGACGTCCCGGGCACGCGACAAGAGGAAGCACACCGCACTGCTCGGCGTGCTGGGGCTGCTGGCCCTCGCCATCGTCATGGTGAAGGCGGCGCCCTTCATCGTGAAGAAGGCCCGTGCCCTCGAACTCCCCTGGTCCGGCGTCGGGACCGCACTGGGCACGTTCGTGATGGGCTCCGCCCTCGCCGGGCTGAGCTGGTGGGTCAGGCGCAAGCTGGCGGCGCGCGGCTCGGCTACTCCGCGGAACCCGCCCGAGAGTCGTAACGAGGGTGATCAGAACCAAGTAGGGACGGGATAGCCCCGTTCCCCGCGCGCCACACTCCCGCGCCTACTGCCACCGCGGCCACCACGCTCACCCAGAGGAGCCGTTTGGCGAGTACGCTGTCGACGAGCATGGACGCGACCGCGGCCGCCAGCGTCGCCACCGCTCCCACGCTCACGGTGAAGGTGAGGACGCCGCCCACGACGACGGCGCTCCGCCTGCCGACCGACCGCCGCCCTTCGGATGCCTCGGCATTCATATGGCCCCCTACCGCCTGCCGATGGCTGGATAAGAACGTCACAGACCGTCCAACTCTCCTTGTGCCACGGCATGCAGGAAGTCAGTCCAGACGGAGGCGCTGAAGCCCAGTGGTGTGCGCCCGAGTGTCTTGGAGTCGCGTGCCAGCACCCGGCCCTCGCACACGGCGACCTCCACGCACTCGCTCTCGTTGCCACACACACTGCTCCTGCGCCACAAGGGTCTCCCCTCATGCACTGCCCCAGCCCCCTGCTTCCCCCACATGCCTGGATAGCGCCCCATCATGTTAGTGGACGAGTGTGCACTGTCGCAGGCGAGTGCCCGAATCCCCTCCCGGCAAGCCCCTGCGGCATTCCGTCGTCACCGAATCCATCACTGAAAGTCATCGAACGACCAGTTTAGGTGACGCAGTTCGGCGGTGGCCATACGGGAACCAGCCGGGTGGTACGGCACGGGCCGCGCCCTCCGAAGGACGGTGGACACGGCCCGTGGAACAGCCGTCTACTTGCGGATCAGGCTGCGCAGCACGTACTGCAGGATGCCGCCGTTGCGGTAGTAGTCCGCCTCGCCGGGGGTGTCGATGCGCACGACCGCGTCGAACTCGACGCCGGTGTCGGTGGTGACCTTCACCGTGCGCGGGGTGGTGCCCTCGTTCAGCTCGGTCACGCCGGAGACGGAGAAGGTCTCCTCGCCGGTCAGGCCGAGGGACTCGGCGGTCTGACCCTCGGGGAACTGGAGCGGCAGGACGCCCATGCCGATGAGGTTCGAGCGGTGGATGCGCTCGTAGGACTCGGCGACGACGGCCTTGACGCCGAGCAGCGCGGTGCCCTTGGCGGCCCAGTCGCGGGACGAGCCGGAGCCGTACTCCTTGCCGGCCAGGACGACGAGCGGGGTGCCCTGCTCGATGTAGTTGCGGGAGGCGTCGTAGATGAACGACACCGGACCGCCGTCCTGGGTGAAGTCGCGGGTGTAGCCGCCCTCGGTGCCCGGCGCGATCTGGTTGCGCAGGCGGATGTTGGCGAAGGTGCCGCGGATCATGATCTCGTGGTTGCCGCGGCGCGAGCCGTAGCTGTTGAAGTCGCGGCGCTCGACGCCGTGCTCCGTCAGGTACTTGCCGGCCGGGGTGTCGGCCTTGATGGCGCCGGCGGGCGAGATGTGGTCCGTGGTCACCGAGTCGCCGAGCTTGGCGAGCACCCGGGCGCCGGAGATGTCCTCGACCGGGGCCGGCTCCATGCCCATGCCCTCGAAGTACGGGGGCTTGCGCACGTAGGTGGACTCGCCGTCCCACTCGAAGGTGTCGCCGGTCGGGATGGACAGCGCCTGCCACTGGGCGTCGCCCGCGAAGACGTCGCTGTAGGACTTGGAGAACATGTCCTCGCCGATGGCGTTGGCGACGACGTCGTTGACCTCGGCCTCGGAGGGCCAGATGTCCTTCAGGTAGACCGGGTTGCCGTCCTGGTCGGCGCCCAGGGCGTCCTTGGTGATGTCCACCTTCATGGAGCCCGCGAGCGCGTAGGCGACGACCAGCGGCGGGGACGCCAGGTAGTTCATCTTGACGTCGGGGTTGATCCGGCCCTCGAAGTTGCGGTTGCCGGAGAGCACCGAGGTGACGGCGAGGTCGTGGTCGTTGACGGCCTTGGAGACCTCGTCCGGCAGCGGGCCGGAGTTGCCGATGCAGGTGGTGCAGCCGTAGCCGACCAGGTTGAAGCCGACCTTGTCGAGGTAGGGGGTCAGGCCCGCCTTCTCGAAGTAGTCGGTGACGACCTTGGAGCCCGGGGCGAGGGTGGTCTTGACCCACGGCTTGCGGGTCAGGCCCTTCTCGACGGCCTTCTTGGCCACCAGGGCGGCGGCGACCATGACGTACGGGTTGGAGGTGTTGGTGCAGGAGGTGATGGCCGCGACCGTCACCGCGCCGTGGTCCAGTTCGTAGGTCGTGCCGTCGGGGGCGGTGACCGGGACCGGGTTGGACGGGGCGCCGTTCGGGGTGACGGCCGGGGAGTCGGAGGCCGGGAAGGACTCCTTGCCCGCCTCGTCCACGACGTCGACGTAGTTGAGGACGTCTGTCTTGAACTGCTGGGCGGCGTTGGCGAGGACGATGCGGTCCTGCGGGCGCTTCGGGCCGGCGATGGAGGGGACGACCGTGGAGAGGTCCAGCTCCAGCTTCTCGGAGAAGTCCGGCTCGGCCTTCGGGTCCAGCCAGAGGCCCTGCTCCTTGGCGTACGCCTCGACGAGGGCGACCTGCTGCTCGGAGCGGCCGGTCAGGCGCATGTAGTTCAGCGTCTCGTCGTCGACCGGGAAGATCGCGGCGGTGGAGCCGAACTCCGGCGACATGTTGCCGATGGTGGCGCGGTTGGCCAGCGACGTGGCGGCGACGCCCTCGCCGTAGAACTCGACGAACTTGCCGACGACGCCGTGCTTGCGCAGCATCTCGGTGATCGTGAGCACCAGGTCGGTGGCGGTGGTGCCGGGGGTCAGCTCGCCGGTGAGCTTGAAGCCGACGACGCGCGGGATGAGCATGGAGACCGGCTGGCCGAGCATCGCGGCCTCGGCCTCGATGCCGCCGACGCCCCAGCCGAGGACGCCGAGGCCGTTGACCATGGTGGTGTGCGAGTCGGTGCCGACCAGGGTGTCGGGGTAGGCCTTGCCGTCACGGGTCATGACGACGCGGGCCAGGTGCTCGATGTTCACCTGGTGGACGATGCCGGTGCCCGGGGGGACGACCTTGAAGTCGTCGAAGGCGGTCTGGCCCCAGCGCAGGAACTGGTAGCGCTCCTTGTTGCGGCCGTACTCCAGGTCGACGTTCTGCTGGAAGGCGTCGTTGGTGCCGAACTTGTCCGCGATGACGGAGTGGTCGATGACCATCTCGGCCGGGGAGAGCGGGTTGATCTTGTTCGGGTCGCCGCCCAGCTCCTTGACGGCCTCACGCATGGTGGCGAGGTCGACGACACAGGGCACGCCGGTGAAGTCCTGCATGATCACGCGGGCCGGCGTGAACTGGATCTCCTGCGACGGCTGGGCCTGCGAGTCCCAGCCGCCGAGGGCGCGGATGTGGTCGGCGGTGATGTTCGCGCCGTCCTCGGTGCGGAGCAGGTTCTCCAGCAGCACCTTCAGGCTGTAGGGAAGGCGCGCGGAGCCCTCGACCTTGTCCAGCCGGAAGATCTCGTACGACTCGTCGCCCACCTGCAGTGTGCTGCGGGCGTCGAAGCTGTTCGCCGACACGACAGTCTCCTTCATTCATGTGCGCGTACCACCGCATCCTGCCGCCACGCCCTGTTGGCCGATCCGCTAAGGTAAGGCTAAGTTAGGTAACCCTTACCGCCAGACCGACAGCGGCGCGCGACTGCGGCACGCCTCGGCAGATATCTCGATGTCGAGATAACTCTAGTACATGGGGGCGGTCCGGTCATGTCCGGGCGCTGTGTGGCGTGCGCCCTACTCCGGGTGACCCGTGCGGCCATCACTACGCCGAACGGGGGTATCCGATGCGTGCCGGACCGACCCGGCGCGACACGGAAGGGGGCACGATGCCGCTCACGTTCCGCAAGAGTTTCCGGATCCTCCCCGGAGTGCGGCTGAACATCAACAAACGCTCGTGGTCCATCACGACCGGTGGCAGCAGCGGCCCGCGCCACACCCGCAGCAGTACCGGACGCCGTACGACATCGATGGATTTGCCGGGACCTTTCGGGTGGCGTCGCACGACGACGAGCAGGCGCCGCTGAGGCGTGACCGGGGGTTACTTGACGTCACGTCACCCGAACGGACCCCCCGAGAGGTGCGATCTCATATCTGAGATAGCCTCGACCTCATGGCAGACGACTACCTCGTACGCATCGGCCGACTCATCCGTGACGCCCGGCAGCACCGCGGCTGGACGCAGTCACAGCTCGCGGAGGCGCTCAACACCAGTCAGAGCGCCGTCAACCGCATCGAGCGCGGCAACCAGAACATCAGCCTTGAGATGATCGCCCGGATCGGCGAAGCGCTGGACAGCGAAATCGTCTCCCTGGGCTACGCGGGACCGATGCATCTGCGTGTCGTCGGCGGCCGTCGCCTGTCCGGCGCCATCGACGTCAAGACCAGCAAGAACGCCTGCGTGGCCCTGCTGTGCGCCTCGCTGCTCAACAAGGGGCGCACGGTGCTGCGCCGGGTCGCCCGCATCGAGGAGGTCTACCGCCTCCTGGAGGTGCTCAACTCCATCGGCGTGCGCACCCGCTGGATCAACGACGGCACCGACCTGGAGATCGTGCCGCCGGCCGAGCTGGACATGGAGGCCATCGACGCCGAGGCCGCCGTCCGCACCCGCTCGATCATCATGTTCCTCGGCCCGCTGCTGCACCGCATGGAGCGCTTCCGGCTCCCCTACGCCGGCGGCTGCGACCTCGGCACCCGGACCATCGAGCCGCACATGATCGCGCTGCGCCGGTTCGGCCTGGACGTCGCCGCGACCGAGGGCCACTACCACGCGGTGGTCGACCGCACGGTGCGCCCGGACCGCCCGATCGTCCTGACCGAGCGCGGCGACACGGTGACGGAGAACGCCCTCCTGGCCGCCGCCCGCCACGACGGCGTCACCGTCATCCGCAACGCCTCGTCCAACTACATGGTCCAGGACCTCTGCTTCTTCCTGGAGGCCCTGGGCGTCCGCGTCGAAGGCATCGGCACCACCACCCTCACCGTCCACGGCATGCCGGTCATCGACGCCGACGTGGACTACTCCCCCTCAGAGGACCCGGTCGAGGCGATGAGCCTGCTGGCCGCCGCCGTGGTCACGGAGTCGGAGCTGACGGTGCGCCGGGTCCCGATCGAGTTCCTGGAGATCGAGCTGGCGGTCCTGGAGGAGATGGGCCTCGACCACGACCGCACCCCGGAGTACTTCGCCGACAACGGCCGCACCCGCCTGGTGGACCTGACGGTGCGCCCCTCCAAGCTCGAAGCGCCGATCGACAAGATCCACCCCATGCCCTTCCCGGGCCTGAACATCGACAACGTCCCCTTCTTCGCGGCCATCGCGGCCTCGGCGCAGGGCCAGACCCTCATCCACGACTGGGTCTACGACAACCGCGCCATCTATCTCACGGACCTGAACCGCCTGGGCGGCCGCCTCCAGCTCCTGGACCCGCACCGCGTCCTGGTCGAGGGCCCCACCCGCTGGCGCGCCGCCGAGATGATGTGCCCGCCGGCCCTGCGCCCCGCGGTCGTCGTCCTCCTGGCGATGATGGCCGCCGAGGGCACGTCGGTACTGCGCAACGTCTACGTCATCAACCGCGGTTACGAGGACCTCGCGGAGCGGCTGAACTCGATCGGGGCGCAGATCGAGATCTTCCGGGACATCTGAAAGCACCAGGGAAAGTCGACGTGAATTCCCTCCTGGCCTGTACTCGTGCTAGCCAGGAGGGGATTCCGCCGAAGGACCGACGCCGAAGCCGTCGCCGCCTACGGGCTTGACGACGCCACCATCACCGCTCTGCACTCCTGGGCCCTGGAGCGGGCGGACGTCCTCGCGGCCCGCTTCATCGATGTCGCGGCGGTCTGCAGCTCGACCAGATCGGCGGGCCGGGCAGTCTCGGACGGGGCGTCGGCCGATGCAGGCGACCTTCGTCGCAGTGGACGGTCCAGCACCGCCGCAGTGCTGGCGGGGCCTAATTGGTGGCTCTGCGCGGGCTGCCCAGGTTCTCCTCCAGGAAGCGGCCCAGGGTGTCGTCCACCTTCTTCTCGGCGGCCAGCTGGTGGCAGGCCTGCCGGCCGCTGCTGGTGGCGCTGATCATCTCGCTGCGCCCGCCCTTGACGGTCAGGTAGTCGCAGCCGAAGAGGTACTCCAAGAACTTGCGGGCCAGCGGCACGTTCCGTTCGGCGGCGCCTCGCTGCTGGACCCCACGGCGCTGGTGCTGCGCCCCGTCGGCGAGGACCTTGCAGATCTTCTGGACGACCTCGAAGTCGGGGTTGGTGGCGAACACGTAGTACGGGTTGACGTCGTCGGTGATCGCGCCCTGCGCCCGCAGGTGGCCGACGAGGTGCTCGCCGGTGATGATCTGGGTGCCTCGGGAGGTCTTGATTACGGCGGTCGAGTCCCGGTCCAGGTCGGTGAAGTCGGCCTCGGCGCACTGGAGGCCCGTGATGTCGCAGTCCATGATGAGGGCACGCTTGAACGAGGCTCCGTCGGCCACCGCCTGGGACAGATTGCACGCCTCGAAGATCGAGTCGGAGAAGTTGGAGCGCTCGATCCGGGCCCCTCGGAAGGAGACCCCCGACAGTTCGGTCTCGGAGGCGTTCAGCCGGTGCAGGCCCGAGGACCGGGCGTCGGCGGAGAAGTCGACCTGGTGCAGCCGGGACTTGGAGATGTCCAAACCGGGGCCAACGATCCGGGCGAGAATGTCCCGCTTGTCTTCGGTGGCGGGGACGTTCTGAAGGAGAGCGGGCCACAGCAGCGTCAGGATGCGGTCCAGGCTCTTGCTGTAGCTGCGGTTGGGCCAGCCCATGGCGAGTTGCGCGAGGGAGCCTTCCAGGACGTCCTTCGGCATCGACCGGGCGAAGGTCAGCATCGCGTCGGTGAGCTGGATCTGCCGGGGCAGCGAGCGGCCCGCCTGGTGCTCGCTGACCATGAAGGTGAGGGCGAGGTACTCGCGCAGGGAGTTGTGCGAGAACTGCCAGGCGTACTCGCCGGGTTCACGAGAGCGGGTGAGCGTTGAGGAGGAGCGCAGGTCGTCGAAGAGGGCGTCGGCAGCGTCGGCGGCGTCGGCGGCCCGCTGTTTGGCGAGATAGCCGGGGAAGCGCTCCTCGATGAGTTCCCGGAATGCGGCCTCGCGGATCGACCGGCGACTCTCAGAGGAGAGCCGAACCGCGAGATACCGGAGGAACTCGAGGCGGTCCGACGGGGGAAGGTTCTTCACCCGGGCCCAGTCGCGCAGCATCAGCTTGTTGATGATCAGCTCGTAGATCTGCCACTCGGTGAGCTTGCCGCCGCTGCCGCTGGCCTCGTCGCGCTTGAGTTCCTCGACGACGTCCAAGAGATAGCTGACGATGACGGGTTTACCGCCGAGGGAGTGCTCGCGGGTGCTCTCGGGGCGGAAGACCCGGCTGAGGATGCCGGTGACCGCCTTCTCACCCGCGGGATCGTCCCCGAGGCGCTTCTTCACCAGATGGAACGTCTGGTCCGGACTGAGGTCGCGCAATTGCCGCTCGGCGCGCTGAATGACGAACTGCTCCAGCATCCGGTCGACCTGCTGCTCCTGTTGCAGGACCTCCTTGTCGAGGGCGGCGGCGCCGATCTCGGACCGGGTGTCGAGGTTCCGGTAGAGCACCTCGAAGACCTGGAGCTCCTCGGCCTCGGTGAAGTAGTTGGGCCGACTGGTGAGGATACCCCGCACGCCGTCGCCGGAGAGTTCGGTAAGCGCCTCCAAACAAGCTCTGCGTTCCCGCGCGTTGAGGAACTGGGCCATCTCGTCGTAGCCGTCGAGGATGAGCATGACGCGCCCGTTGGCGATCATGGACTCAACGAAGCTGATGTTGAGGTGGCCCAGTTCGTTGCGGTCGAGGAAGTGGTGGAGCAGGCCGCGGGCGTCGAACTGGCGGCTGAAGTCTCTGAGTTCCACCCGGAACGGCAGCCTGGCCAGCCGGCCTTCGCGGTAGTCGCTCATCCAGCGACGCTGGAGGACCCTGGTGAGGGCGGTCTTCCCCGTGCCGTACTCGCCGACGACCACCACCCAGCGGGACGGTTCGGCCTCGTCGCCCACCCAGCGAGTCAGCCATTCGGTGGCGCGGTGCACTCCCTCGTCGTCGTCGAAATCGGGTTCCTCGTAGACCTCGTCCAGATCACGCAGGGAATCGGCGAAGTCACCGTCCCCCAGGACGTGCTCGATATACGGGTCGGTGCGCTCGAACTGCCGGAAAAGTTCCTGGAAGGTGTAGACCAGAATTCCTTCCATTTTCGCATGGTCGCGCGCTTCGTCGGTGAATCCACCTGACGAAACGAGAACCTGTTGCGAACCGAGCACCTGTTTCCGCGCCAGGGCCAGTTTCGCTATCAGCCCCTCATGCCTGACCATGTTCACGTGGTCGATCGTGACTTCGATGAATACCTTTTGCTCGACCAGTCCCGCCATCTGTTTCGCAAGGAGCGGGAACCTCACGTCCTGGACGGTGACGTCCTCCGTGACCGAGTAGCCGTTCGACTCGAAGAGCCAAGCCACCGCGCGGGGCAAGGTCTGCTCGGTATAAGTGAAGTCCACTGATCAACCCCCCGATTCCGTGCACCTTCACCTGTCAGCATAGTGGTCCGCGGGGGGTCCGTCTGCGTGTAGCACCGAAGTATAATTCACCCCAAATCGACCTGATTCCCCATCAGGCGTGACGAACATCCGAAGAGCGCGACGCCATATACTGCCGCTGCCCACTTCATGGCCTGGGGGGAACATGGAAACGCCAGCCGCGACCCACCGCTGTTTCTACATAGCGCCGATCGGAGCGACGGGATCGGACATCCGGCGACGCAGCGACCAGATTCTCCGGCACATCGTAAAACCGGCCGCCCTGGAATGCGGATATCAGGCGACCAGGGCCGACGAGATCGACTCCTCGGGACTGATCAGCACTCAGGTCCTCGAGCGGATTCTCGGCGACGGACTGGTGATCGCCGATCTGACCGACCAGAACCCGAACGTCTTCTACGAACTCGCGGTGCGGCATACCACCGGGAAGCCCTTCATCCAGATCATCTCCGAGGGCCAGACCATTCCGTTCGACGTACAGGGTCTGCGGACCATCGAACTGGACCACCGGGATCTGGACAGCGCCGCGGAGGCCCGGGAGGCGATCGTCCGGGCGATCAAGGCCGTCGAGGCGGGGGAGGCTGTGAACACACCCATGACGTACACGATGGATCTCGCCGAACTCCGCGGCTCGGGCAAGGCGGAGGAACGCGGCGTCGCGGACATCCTCGAGGTGGTCAAGGGCATCCAGCGGCAGCTCAGCCGACCCGCCAACGAGACCTCAGCGCGGCACGACCTGGCCCTCCTCCAGAACATCATCGGGATGTGGGTCCAGCAGGGCCACCTCCAGCGGGACAGCCTGATGGTCCTCATGGGCGAGATGAAGTCGAAGAACGGCTCCGCCTGGCTCCAGGACTTGATGCACAGCACCTTCCCGGGGACCACGGCCCCGGCGCAGGACGCTTGAGCAGCCCCCGCGCACCTCCCCACGTTCGTACCGCAGAAGAGAAGAGAGTGCCGTGACCGACGACCAGCGCCTGCGCAGCTCCGATCTCCCCGAACTTTTCCGGGTCGCCGACGCCGCCTCCCTGGAAGGACAGCGGCTCTACATCCGCGGCACCCGGCTTCGGCTCGTCCTGGCGGTCACCGCCGCGGTCCTCGCCGCCGCCAGCCTGGAGATCGGCGACGGCTGGGACCTGCCCGCGCTGATGGTGGCCGTCGTGTTCCTCGGGACGCTGGTCCTGGAGATCTGGCTGCTGGGCCGCAGCCCCGAGCGGGACTGGTACGACGGCAGGGCGCTCGCGGAGTCCGTCAAGACGCTCTCCTGGCGATACGCCGTCGCCGCCGCCCCGTTCTCGGCGTCCCTGACCGACGAGGACGCCGAACGGCACTACGTCTCCGAGGCCGAGAAACTCATCGACGACGCCCCGGCGACATCCGTCATCGTGACCGGGCCGCTCGGTGTCACCGACGCCATGCGCGGCCTGCGGCACACCGGCCTCACCGCCCGCCGGGACCTCTATCTGAAGAACCGCATCGGCGACCAGCTCACCTGGTACTCCACCAAGGCCCGGTTCAACGCGGACCGGGCCCGCCGCTGGCGGCTGGCACTCATCCTCATCGAGGCCCTCGGGCTGATCGTCGCCGTGCTGCGGGCCTCCGGTGTGGTCGATGTCGACCTGCCCGGCATCCTCGCCGCGCTGCTGGGCGCCGGGACGGCTTGGTTGGCGGTTCGTCAGTACGACGCGCAGGCAAGGGCGTACGCCTTCGCCGCCAAGGACCTCGGCACCATCCACAACGGGCTGCGCACCATCGACTCCGAGACCGAGTGGGCCGTGCACGCGGCCGACGCCGAGGAGGCGATCAGCCGCGAGCACACCATGTGGCGGGCCTCCCGAGGCGCGTACGGCGGGTGACGGCCCCGATGGTCGGAGTGCCGGCCACACCGTGGTGCGCGAACCCAGCCGGCTGTCGTCCAGCAGCACGCTGCTCAGCAGGACCTCGCCGGGAGGCCGTCGCCAAAACCGGACAGGTTGGTGACGCAGCACCCGCCCGCCGACCGGCCGGACCCGCAGCAGGCCGTCCGGCGCCTCGTCCGAACAGGTAGGCGTCCTACCCGTAGAGCAGCTTGCGAGGCAGCTGAGGGCCGTGTCGTACAGCTCCTGAGTCGGCCCCGCCAACCCGTCCTGGCTGTGGCACAGCCACCGCTACGAGGTCAAGTCCGGCAGCCTCCCCCCTCCCCCCCCCCGGCGTCCCCGACCTGCCCAGCGCGAAACAGTTGCGGACCTTGCCCAGGGGGTTCCACACCCGGCCGTCCGGCACCCGCACCCCGGTCGACTCCCCGGAGTAGGAGCGCTGGTCGGCCCCGAAGCCGATCCACGTCGCGCCGCGCGTCGGACGAGGACCTCTCTGACGTACGCCCCAAGACCGAACAGCGCGGCGCGCACCCTCGCCTCTTCCACCCCGTTCTTGCGCAGCCCGTCGACAAGGAAGTCGACGACGCGAAGGCTCGCCACTGAGTAGTCCAGCGGCAGCCTGTTCCGGACGGCGACACGTTGCACGAAGGCCGCAGCGGCGGTCCGCATCTCCCGTGCACACGGCAGACGTTCACCCACATCACTCATCGGGCCGCTCCCCCTCCACTCAGTCGTGTGGAAGACATACGCCCGCCTTCCCCCCGTCTTTCAGCACAACCTTCTCGGTTGCTACGCGTCTCAAGGCGAGCGCGCCAGTGTCCGGCGGCCCAGTGGACATGCGGGTGGTCGGCGGCCCGGTGATGCCACCCCACTGACCCATCACTGCGGTCCCTCGGCCCCATCGACGCCGCGGTCTCATGAAGGACCCCGAGTCGAAGTCCTACAACTCCATGCACAGCGCACCACAGGACTTCCGAATGACCGAATCCGGCGACCGCGGCAGCGAACGTCCCATCGACTACCCCACCCAGTACGCCAAGGCACTCGTCATCAGCTTCAACCGATGACCCGCCACGCCCGGCCGCGGCGCCAGCCCCCTCCCTCACGTCAACGGCAGCTGTGCCATGGCAGATTGCGTCAGGCTCGGCCACCCTGGCTTCGGGGGCCCTCTGGGACTTTCCTGGGACTTCCCGCCGCATCAGCCAGCACGAGCGTGAAAGAACCGAAACAACATTCATGCAGGTCAACGACCTACGGCAGCCAGACGCCACAGGCTGTAAGACCTGGGCCCACTCTGACGACAAGGGCGAAGAAGGTACCAGGACGTCGTCCCGCTATCCGAGAGCATCGCAGTGGACATCGGTATCGGTAGCCGCCAGCACCGCGACCCGAGTCCGGGTGGGATCGAGCACGGCGAAAGCCAGGTCCGAGGTGTCGTGGTGGAACCAGTCCGTGAACGCCATGAACCGCAACCACCGGTGATCCGCCGCGCGCCGCACCGCCTCCAAGAGGGGTACACCGGTGGGCAACCCCATGAGCGCGTAGAGACTCTCCCAGGCATACAGCCGCGCGTACGCTCCGCCCTGCCCCTGGCCGTTCACTCCGCCGACGTACGAAGCCGAGAACAGTTCGTTGAGCACATCGTCGGGTGTCGTCACGCAGGCGAGCGCGCTCCCCCGGCGGCTGCCCTCACCCGCCAGACAGCGCAAGGGCAGTTCCTTGATGAAGGAGATGCCGAAGTCGTCGGGGCTGAGCGGGCTCGGCAGCGTGAAGAACCGTGCCTCGGGCTCACGGGCCCAGCCGCCGGCCGCGAACGGTCGGGCGGCCGCGTTCACCCGACCGCCGTCCCGGGCGTCCTCGGCCCCGCGGCCGACGGCGGCGCCGCCGTCGGTCGAGGGAGCCTCCGGGAAACGCGACCGTAGCTGCTTCGCGGTCTTGATCGACCCCAGCCCCCGGACACGAACGGCGAAACGGTGCTCGATGTCCAGTCGCGCCCCCGGCAGCCGAGCCAGCGGATGCCCCAGCTCACGCAGCTTCTCGGCGTACGCCTCCAGGGAGCGGCGACCGGCCCCCGAGCCGATCAGCGCCAGCTCTCCGAGGAGACAGGCCCGTAGCTCGACTGCCGGATCCTGAATCGCTTCCGGCACCTCACAGAACAGAGGCTCGATGTCGCGCAGATGCTGAGCCTTGGCCAGCCTCGCCGCCACGGAACGCAGCAGTCGATCGCCTTCGCCGGGAGGCACGGTCCCTTCGGACAGCAGCCGATTCACGAGGTCCACAGCGAACGTCACACTGTCCCGGGAACGCGTGTCGGCCAGAGTCTCGGCGATCCGCCCGACAGCTCGCGCCGCCGAGGCTTCAAGGGGGCCATCGCCGGTCGTCGTCCGGCACAGCTTCTCCGCCGCTTCGTACATTCCCCTCGGTTCGAGCTCAACCAGATGCTGCGACTCCGGCCCGGGCCGCTCCCCTTGCTGTCCGTCGGAAGCGCCGACGCCGGGTGTCTCTTCGTTGTGGCTCACGCCCCGAGTCTAAGAGCTGGAGTTCGAGTAACTTTGCTGAGGCATACGTGTCTTGACTAGAGCCGTGCGACGGGGGAAGAACGTGGGAAACCGGCCAACGGACTGGCATGTGCTTGATCTGGACAAGGACCCGACCCCCGGCGATCCGCAACGAGTGCGCAGGCTGGCGAAAGTCCTGCACGACTTCGCCGACGACGTGTCCGACGCCCTGCGCCTGGTCAAGAACATGGCGGGCGAGAGCACACTCGCGGAGTGGACGGGCAAGTCGGCCACGGTCTTCAAGGAGGAGTTCTCGGGCGTCCCGAAGAACTTGAAAAAGCTGGAGAAGTCCTACGGGATGTGCGGCGACGCCCTCTCGGACTTCTGGCCGAAGCTGGAGCGCGCCCAGGCTCTGGCGGACAAGGCGCTGGTGAAGGCGCGCGAAGCCCGTGCCGACCTCTCCTCGGCACAGTCGAAGCTCTCCTCGGCCGACTCCTGGGTGACCCGGGCGTCCAAGGAGGCCGACAAGTACAAGGACGACCCGACCGGCAGCAAGTCGGACGCCGACAAGCCGGACGAGGCGAAGGTGCGGGCGGCCACCCGGGACGTCCAGCATGCCAAGACGGCGCAGACGAACGCGCAGTCGGCCGTCGATACCGCCCAGAGTGCCCTGGACGCGGCGAAGAAGATGGCCGAAGACGCCCGCCAAATGCGCGAGGACGCCGCTCGCGAGGCCAAGACCAAGATCGACGAGGCGTCCGACGCCGGCATCCAGAACCGATCGTGGTGGGAGGACATCGGCGACTGGGTCTCGGACAACTGGGACACCATCGTCGCGGTCTGCAAGATCGTCGTGACCGTGGTCGGCGTTATCGCGATGATCATCGGCGGACCGATCCTGGCCGCGATCGTCGTCGTGGCCGCCCTCGTCGTCCTCGCCGACACACTCAACAAATACCGCAAAGGCCAAGCGTCACTGTGGGACGTGGGATTCGCGGCCCTGGACTGCATACCGGGCGTCAAGGGCATCACCACACTCGGCAAGCTCGCGGCAGGAGCGAAAGCCCTGGGCAAGGGTGGCCTCAAGGCGATGGCCAAGGGCCTCGGACGAGGCCTGCGCAAGGGAGCCGACGACGCGGTCGGCAAGAGCAAGCCGGCCAAGGGGCGCTGCAAGAACGGCGACCCCGTCGACATGGTCTCCGGCGAGATGCTCGTGGAGGAGACCGACGCCGAGCTTCCCGGGCTCCTCCCGCTCGTGCTGCGGCGTACGCATCTGTCGACATACAACTGGGGTTCGTGGTTCGGCCCATCGTGGGCCTCGACGTTCGACGAACGTCTCGAACTGGACGGCGAAGGCGTCGTCTTCGCCGCTGAAGACGGCATGATCCTCGTGTATCCCGTGCCCGCCCCCGGTACGTCGGTCATGCCGACGGAGGGCCCGCGCTGGCCGCTGGACTGGAACGGCTCCCCCGAGAGCCCCCTCCGCATCACCGACCCAGCCTCCGGACGCACCCGCCACTTCGCCCCGCTCGCCGGACCCGTCGCCGCGTACGAGGCGTTCACCCTTCCCCTGGCCGCCGTGACCGACCGCGGTGGACGGCGCATCGACATCGACCGGGACGACACCGGCACCCCCGTCGCCGTCCGCGACTCCGGCGGCCGCCATGTGCACATCGACACCGAGGGCAACCGCGTAGTCGGCCTGCGGCTGCGCGACGAGGAGACGGGGCCGGACGGCACGACGCTGCGGCGCTACGGCTACAGCCCCGAGGGTCACCTGACGGAGATCTACAACTCCAGCGGTCTTCCCCTCAGGTACGACTATGACCTCCAGGGACGCATCACATCTTGGACCGACCGCAACGGCACCTGGTACCGCTTCACCTACGACGACCAGGACCGTTGCATACGCGGTGAAGGCGCCGACGGGTTCCTGTCCTGCTCCGTCGCCTACGACCCGGAAGGCCGGGAGACCCGCTACGCCGACTCGCTCGGCCACACCACGACCTACCGGTACAACGAGCGCCGGCAGGTCGTCGCCCAGACCGACCCGCTCGGCAACACCACCCACGCCGAGTGGGACGCGTACAACCGGCTGCTCTCACGCACGAATCCGCTGGGCCACACGTCCCGTTACAGCTACGACGAGCGTGGCAACCTCATCTCCGTGGTCCGTCCCGACGGCACGGTCACCACCTGTGAGTACGACTCCTCCGACCGTCCTCTGTGGATCACGTTGCCGAACGGCGGCAGGAGAGGCTACGCGTATGACGAGCACGGCCACCCGGCGGCGACCGTAGACGCCGATGGTGCCGTCACCACCTACGCCCATGAACCCTCCGGTGGACTGCTCGGCGTCACCAACGCCCTGGGAGCGACCCACCGCGTCCACCCGGGACCGCTGGGGCTGCCCGACTCCGTCACCGCGCCACTGGGCGGTACGTCGCACGTCACCCGCGACGCCTTCGGCCGCATCGTGGGTACCGTCGACGCCGCAGGCGCGGCGACACGCACCACTTGGACGGTGGAGGGCTACCCCGCCGAGCGCGTCATGGCCGACGGCAGCGGCGAAAGCTGGTCCTACGACGGCGAGGGCAACATCCTCCGCTACACCGGCCTCGACGGCCGGAGCACGACCCACACCTTCACCCACTTCGACCGGATCCGCTCCAGGACGGAGGCGGACGGTTCGACGACGTGGTTCGCGTACGACACCGAACTGCGGCTCACCTCCGTGACGAGCGCGTCGGGTGCGGTGTGGTCGTACACATACGACCCGGCGGGCCGCCTCGTCCGAGAAGTGGATTTCAACGGCCGCGCCGTCGCCTACACCTACGACGCCGCGGGCCGTCTGATCCGGCGCACCAACGGCGCCGGCGAGATCACCTCCTATGTGCGGGACGCGTGCGGCCGGGTCGTGGAGCGACGATCCGGCGAGGCGATCGCAACCTTCGCCTACGACTCCTCGGGACAGCTCGTCACGGCGGTCACCCCTGAGACGACACTCACTTTCGAACGCGACATCGTGGGCCGCATCGTCTCCGAAGAGTGCAACGGCCGCGCGGTCCACACGTCGTACGACGCACTCGGCCGGCGGACGGAACGCCGGACTCCGTCGGGCGCCGTCAGTCATTGGGAATGGGACGCGAACAACCGGCCGACCCGGGTCCGGCTCGCCGACAGCTCTCTGTCCTTCGCCTACGGGACCTCGGGCCACGAGACCGAGCGGCGGCTCGGGGAGACGGCGGTACTGACGCAGGAGTGGGACGCCGGCCACCGGCTGACCGAGCAGAGGGTCCTCGGTGGACCGTCATCCGACACGGCTTCGCCGGACGAGGTCCTGCTGCACCGCTCGTACACGTACGGACCGGACGGCGGCCTGACCGCCGTCGAGGACCAGACCCACGGCACCCGCCGGTTCAGCCGTGATCGTCTCGGCCGGGTGGAGGCGGTCTCCGCCACCGGGTGGTCCGAGCGCTACGCCTACGACGCGGCGGGCAACGTCAGCCGGGCGGACGCACCGGAGGGCCCGCAGGGGGAACGGGTCCACGACGGCACACTCATCCGCAGGGCCGGACACATCACCTACGTCCACGACGCACAGGGGCGCCTCGTGCGGCAGGCGCGCAAGCTGCTGTCCGGGGGGACGCGGGAGTGGACCTACGTGTGGGACGCCGAGGACCGGCTCACTCAGGTCACGACCCCGGATGGTCGTCGCTGGGCGTACGTCTACGACGGCCTGGGCCGCCGCGTCGCCAAGCGCCTGCTGTCCGACGGGGGTCTGCCGGTCGAGGAGACGGTCTTCACCTGGGACGGCTCCCACCTGGTGGAACAGCGCAGTTCCGCCGGCGGTCCCACCCGAAGCTGGGAATGGGCTCCCGGCACCGACCGTGCGCTGCTGCAGATCGACCAGGACGAGGTCGACCGCCGCTTCTACGCCATCGTCACCGACCTGGTCGGCACCCCCACCGAGCTGGTCGACGAGGAGGGCCGGGTCGCCTGGCGGGCGCGCACGACGCTGTGGGGCACGCCTGTGGGTGGTCCCGCCGGTCCGGTCGACTGCCCGCTGCGCTTCCCGGGCCAGTACCACGACCCGGAAACCGGCCTCCATTACAACTTCCGGCGCTACTACGACCCCGAGAACGCCCGCTACATCAGCCCGGACCCCCTGGGTCTCGCTCCCGCGCCGAACCACCACGCCTACGTCCTCGACCCCCTTCGCTGGACCGACCCGTGGGGGCTGGTGAGCTGCGAGAGCAGCAGGCACGGCATCACGGAGGAGCGCGAGGCCCACATCGAGGGCCAGCACGGCCCCGGCGCCCAGGACCGCGTGCGGGACAATGCCGACCCCACCGGGCCGGAGCCCTCACTGCCAGGTGAGTTCTACGAGGACTTCTTCTGGGAGGGCGACGACTTCGTCCTCGGCCGGCGGCTCCGCGAGGGCATCGACGGCACTCCCGCCATCCCCAACCCGCGCGCCAGGGCAGGACAAGACAGCCACCTGCACCGCTTCGAACACGGAGAGCCCGTGGGCATCAACGGCAGCGGGCGGGAGACCAGGGACGTGGAAGTCGTCATCCGCGACGGCCATATCCATACGGCGTATCCGGTCTGAGAGGGTCGGTCGGTGACGGGCATCGCCGACCGCAGGCAGGAACACCGCTGGCGCGACCCACCGATGGTTCAACCCGATCGAGGTTGCACCATGCGTGCGGCCAGTGCATGGATGCTTTTTATAAGCGTCGACGAGGGCTGGTCAAGATCAAGTGCATGTTGATGCAGCGCGATCCCAGAGTGCCTCACCAAATGGCCCGCATGCGGTGCGTTGCCCTTGGCGTACACCAGGTGGCCATTGTTGAGGCCCAGGGAAGTGGAATACGCCAATATTTGGTACAGGTCGGCATCGGGATAGCCGTGTGGCTTGCCCAGCTTGTATTTGGCGTCGGCCACGACCTGTGAGGCTCCCGAATCGTCGTACCAGATGAGGTCCGGTCGCATTCGGATGAGCTCGGCTTCATCCAGGTACACATCACTGGCCTGCAGCGCAGCGTGCCCACCGTACACACTCAGGGCCTCCCGGAGCCCGACGCAGACGAAGTCCTCGAAGACCGTGTTCATATCGAAGAGGAAGCCGTTCATCCGCACCCCGCCCGGCAGATGTTCGACAGATGCATTGTCCAGTACAAGTTCCGCCAGGCGGAGAGCGCGGTGATACCGGGCGTTCAAACGACTCGGCTGCCAGCCGGGGAGCGACTGCCCCTTCGCCAGTGGAGTGACCTCCGCGAGCCTGGCGCGCTGGTGCATAAGGCGTGTCCGTACGGCACCGGGCACACCGTCCACGCGTAGGAGGCGTTCCACCGCGGCGCGCAGAATGCGGTTCTCGGCGATGTCCGTGCTGAACTCGTCGTACGCGATCTCGGCGGGGAACGGCGCACCGAACCGGCGCCGGATCTGGTCGGCCTCGCGAATCCGACCACGTACGACGAACTCCGTGGCTTCGGTGTACCGGTAGCCCTGCAGAAGCCCTTGCCGCAGCGCCCGGTCCGTCTGTCGTTCGACGGTGTGGGCGATGGCGGGCAGCAGTTCGTCGTGTCCGCCGACGTCCACGTCTCCGTCTCGCCAGCCGCCGGGGTCGCGGCTGTAACCGACGAGGAAGAACAGACGCCGAACGGGCAGTTTCGGCGTGATCCGCAATCTCACGGTCTCGCCTCCTGGGACGTCGAGTGTCACTGCCCCGACCTTGCTTCCCGCCTTCAGCCGCCACAGCTCCGGCTCGTGGGGGTCGGGCGTGGCATCCACGGCCTTCAACTCTGCCAGGGCCCGCCCCGCCGCGTGCGGAAGGGGGACGATGCGTGCCGGTCCATGCTCGACGAGGTGAACGTCGGTCACCGGGCGTCAGGGCTTCCCTCGTTGTCGCCCGCCGCCGGCGCTCTGCGCGCGGCAACGGTCGCCCGCAGCGCCGCCAGCCCGTAGCGCTTCTCGATGTCAACGCCGTCCCCGTAGTGGTGCTCTTCCAACAATGGGAGGATCTTTGTCCGCCAGGTGCGTTCGAGTCCGCCCTCACGGTAGACGCCTGGTTTCATCAAATATGACGGCCCGATCCGGAAGTCGGCGTCATCGATCCGGGCGTTGAGAGCGTCAAGCAGATCGGCAGGCCCGGTGTCTTTCTCCTCGCTTTCCAGCCAGCGCCACAGCAGTCTTCTGGTCGGCTCGGCCCTCGGTGAGAGCTCGACGAAAGCGAACCGCCGCCGCATCGCGGCGTCCACGAGTGCGATGGACCGGTCTGCGGTGTTCATCGTGCCGATCACGAACAGGTTCCGAGGCAGTGCGAACTCCTCACCCGAGTAGGTAAGTCGGACCGACTTTTTTCGGTACTCCAGCAGGAAATACAGCTCACCGAAGACCTTGGCGAGGTTGGCGCGGTTGATTTCGTCGATGATCAGAAAGTGCGGAATATGCCGGTTCCCCTCCATTCGGGCTTGATCGGCCAGTTCTCGTAGCGGGCCCGGCGTCAACCGGAAGGCGACCTCATGAGTGTCCGGGTCCTCCCGGGGCCGGAACCCCTCGAAGAAGTCCTCGTACGCATAACTGGGATGGAACTGAATCAGCTTGACGTGCTCGGGACCACCGCCGAGGAATTCTGCGAGCTCCTGCGCCAGATAGGTCTTGCCCGTGCCAGGAGGACCGTAGAAGATCAGCTGACGTTCCTCCCAGAGCAGGTCGCGGACCTCGTTCAGCCACGCGAGGTCGTGGACGTTCAGCCTCTTGCGCAACGCCTCGTCGGGCTGAGGGAAGGCCAGGTCGCGGCGGGCGACGATGGCCTGAACCGCGACGCCGGACGTGTCCGTTGACTCCTCAACCGCCTTCTTGAGTTCGTCGTCGGAGGACCAGAGGCCGTCGAGGATGCCCTTGACCGCCGTGAGATCGACCAGGTCGTGTCCGGTGTTCAGCTTCTGCTGAACCTCCTCCGGGAGCTTGTCGTACGGGTAGCCCTCGCTCGCCCACTCCACCGGCCGGCGCAGAACACTCCGGCCGTCTCCCGAGGTGACCTGCTCGGCCTCGCCCGTGACCTCTCCCACGAAAAGCTCACCGTCAGGGAACACGCACACGGTGTCCCCCGGACGCATTCGGGAGAGGAACGCGTGAAACTCTTCCACGAAGCGCGGCTTCTGGCTGTACGCAGCCGCCGATTCGTAGTCCTCGTCCACGATGACGCGCAACTGTTCCTTGCTGATGCCCGGGGTCACTCCAGGCCTCAGCCGGTCCGCGGCGAGCGTCACACAATTATTGGAGAGCCAGATCTGATCGACCGGACCGGCCCTTGTGATGATCGGGTCGCGGACGAGCCACGCACGGCTGGGGCCGGCCGAAGCCTGCTCCAGGAAGTCCGCGAGAGGTCTGCCGTCGGCCGTCTTCCACTCCAGCCAGCCGTTGGCACTGCGACCGAGAAGGATCTCCGCAGCGGCCGACGGGGAGTTGCACTCGACGTCACTGACGACCTCCAGCCACCCGGACCAGGTGGTCGTCTCCTTGATCGTTCCCCGTTCTCTCAGCTCTTCGCGCAGCCGATGGGAGGACGGCATCCGAAGGGGGAAGGAGGGGACGACCTCGGGGCGGGCCGGCGAACCTGCCAGGACCACCATCTTCTGGCTGCCATTGGTTCCCTTTTCCGTGAGCAATCGCCCCCGCGCCAGCGGCCCGTTGCGCGGCAGGCGCAGCAAGAACTCCGGGTACTCGTCGGTCATCGTCTCCCCCACTCAGTCAGGCCGATGGCAGAAATCTACGCGTGCCGCGATCCTGGCCACCCTCGTGAGGCGATCCGGCCAGGGAACGGTGCCCGGATTGCCCTTCATGGCGTGCAGCGCTCATGATCTGTTCGGACCAGGGTGGGCCATGAGGGGGGAACAGTGCGCAGCGGAACGACAGCGGCGACGGGGAAGCGACAGGCGGAGTCTCTGCCGACCGCGCTGGGGATGTCAGTATCAGAACTCGTGCAGGCGGTGGGCGGCTTCGAGGGTGACCCGGCTGAGATGGTTCGGGCATCGGTGCGGACGGCCGAGCGGGCCTTCGCCGAACTCGACGCGTGCGACGCCGTGATCGACAAGGCCTCGGTAGCCGGAGGGAAGATCGCGGACAGGCTGCGTGTACATCTCTCCGCAGAGTCCGTGGCGGACGTCCAAACGGAGCTCGAGGAGCTGGAGAGGGTAGCGGCCCGGGTCCGGGGCACCGATGAAACCCGTCGGCTCCTGAACCGTGTGCTGGGAAAGGAGGAGCGGGACGCGTTCACGCCCGCGGTTGTCGTCCGCCTCACCGCAGACGACCTCCCCAGGCTCCCGTCCGCCTATGCCGAAGCCGACGACTACACGGACCTCCTCGCGGTGGCCGGCCGCGAGGAGCAATTGAGGCCCCAGTTGGAACTCGCACACGCGAAGCGAATCGTTCGCGTGGCCACGCACCTGGTGACCGTGGTGGAGCAGGTCGCCGCGGCAGGTTTCGCCGACAGTCGGTTCGCCGCGGAGTCGCTTCTCGAGGCACAGCGCTCGCACGCGTTGTGGCAGACGTTCCTGGCGGAGAGCCGACGGGACCTGAGCTAGAAGTGGGACTCACACAGCTCCGGTGATCTTGAAGGCAGCCCGGAACAACGGGTGGGATCTATATTCGGATGGACGATGTGGAGCATCTCGACTTCATCGGAGTACCTCCCGTGAGTGCGGGCGGAGACGCGAGCAGTGACCGTGACTCGACCGCGGTTGGACCCCGACGGGAAGAGGTGCCAACCGCCGCACGGCGCCGACCGTTGTTGCCTGCACGGAGTGGTCTAACGTGCCGGTGAGCACCTGCCCCGGCAGCCAGTCCCGATTGTGAGGATCCACGTGCACATCGCGCCCCTCAGCCCCGACGACCCTGCCGAGCTGGGCGGATACGAGCTGCTCGGGCGGATCGGGCAGGGCGGCATGGGCCAGGTGTATCTGGGGGAGTCGCCGGGCGGGGAACCGGCAGCCGTGAAGGTGATCAAGCCGTCCGTCGTGGACTCCGAGACGCGGCTGAGGTTTGCGCAGGAGGTGGAGATCCTCAAGACGGTGTGGGGCGCCCGGATCGCCGCCCTCCTGGACGCCGACCCGGAGGCGGACCCGCCGTGGCTGGCGACCGAGTACGTCGAGGGGCTGGACCTCAGCAGGCACGTGGCCAGTCACGGACCGCTGGACGCCCTGCTCACCGCCTCGCTGGGCGCGACGCTCGCGGAAGCGCTGGCGACGGTGCACAAGCAGGGGCTGCTGCACCGCGATCTCAAGCCCGCCAACGTGCTTCTCGGCCCCAACGGACCCAAGGTGATCGACTTCGGCCTCGCGGTGTTCGCGGAGTCCAGCGTGTCCCTGACCGCGGCCAACACGGTCGTCGGCACGCCCTCCTGCATGCCGCCCGAGCAGGCGAACGGTGAGAAGCCGCTGACTCCCGCGGTCGACGTGTACGCGCTTGCTGCCGTGCTCCTGTTCGCTTGCTCGGGCCATGCTCCCTACCGCGCCGACAACATCCACCTCCTGTTCCACCAGGTCGTCGATCCCGCGACCGCGCCGGATCTCTCGGGCGCACCCGAGGAACTCGCGCCGCTGCTGACGGCGATGCTGGCCCACCGCCCCGAGGACCGGCCCGCGCTCGACGACGTCGTGCGGCGGTGCCGGGCGCTCATCGAGGCACAGGGGCTGAAGGTCGCCCAGGCGCGGCGCAGGCTCACGAACTACACGGCCGCTCCGGCCCACGTCCTCGACGACCTGCTCGCCGTGAGCCGCCCGGCTGCGGAGGGGTCGGCGGCCCGGACGCGAGCCACGGCGGACGGCCCGGTAGCCGCTCCACCTCCACGGCAGGAACCGGGCAGCTCAACGCCTCGGCCGACCCGGCAGGAGCCGAGCGGGTTCCGAACCGGCCGCCGGGCTCCCGAGGTGGCCTCGCCCACGCCGCCGAAGCCGCCGGCCGTGACGCCGCCGCCCACGGATCCGCGACTGCTCTTCGCCCGGGTCGACACCCCCGCACCCCCACCGGCCGACGACGTACCCGCCTCCCCGCTGGCAGGGCGGCCGCCGGCGGACAGAACGGCGGAGCGGGACAGCGCGCGGCCCTCGCTCCCCTCTGCGGGCCGGGGCACCCTGGGCGGCAGCGAGGGCAGCGTGCGACGGCGCTCCGTGCGGCATTCCGCCCAGGCCCGGATCACCGCGCAGCGGTTGCGTGAGGCATACGCGGCCAGTACCCCCTTCTGACCCGTACGCCCCTGCGACCCGCGATAATGGGCGGGCCCTGAAGGGGGGCCTGACCATGTACGACCGAACCGCCTCAGGAGGCCACGGGTGACCGCCGTCCAGACAAGTGCGGAGCAGAGCGGCGTCACGGCAAGCCAGGATCAGTACCCGGCCGGTGCCCAGGTGGTCGTGCGGGACGAGGAGTGGCTGGTCAGAAGCTCGATGCCGACGGAGGACGACGGGACCCGCATCGAGGTCGTCGGGGCCGTTCCTCGACGAATCGTGGGTCGCCTCGTCGGCGCCGCCGTCCTGAGAGTGAGGCCTCCTCAGGCCCCCGGCCGTCCGGCAAGCAGGATGACCAACGCGTCGCCGACGATTTCGGTACTGCCGCCGTACTCCTTGCGGATGGCGTGGACCGCCTCGGCGGCGGCCGCGGCGGCCTCGGGGGCGATGTCGACCAGCGTGCCGGCCATCTGCTGCAGAGCGTAGTGACGGTACTCGGCCTTCAGGGCCGAGGCTTCCTGGGCCACCCGGGCCGCCCAGTCCGGATCGAGCTCCGCGCCGACCGGAACGAGGTCCTCCAGCACCGACATCCGGTCGTCCTCGGGCAGGTCGCAGGCCATCCGTACGCACTCCTCCAGCAGCTCCAGCGCCTGCGCAGGCCGCGCGCACCAGCCCGGAGGACAGCAGAACCAGGCCCGACACGTACTCGGCCCTCGGAAACTCCAGGAGCCCGTGCCGTCTGCGCTCCGGGTCCGCCGAGCCCCCGGCCGCGGCGATCCACAGCGTGGCCGCGAGGCCGTGTTCCTCATCCTGGACTTCGGCCGCCAGCCGTTCGGCTTCCTGGTACAGCCGCTCCGCCCGCCCTGGGTGCTCGGGGGCCAGGCTCTGGGCGATGTCCGCGAGGGTCAGGGTCCGGCAGTCCTCGGGGATGCGCCGTGCGACGGCCAGGGCCGTTCCGGGTCCGTGTCGCGCAGCTCGGCGGCCACGGCGTGCAGGGCGTCCGCCCGCTCCTCCTCGTCGGCCATGGTGCGGGCGAGCCGTTCGGCGGCGTTCAGATCAGTCTTCAGTACGCACCGGAAGACCTGCGACAGGGCCGACGTCCGCTCGTCCTCGTCGGAGAGGCTCCGGGCGACACGCTCGGCCGTCTGCGGATCCAGCGGTGCCAGCGTGCTCACCAGGTCCCGCAGCGCCCACTTCCGCTGAACCGGGACTGCAGGCGCTACGCAGGCGGGGCCGGAGGAACCTGTCGTTCCTCCGGCCCCGCCGTGCTGCCTGGGCCCCGCCGGCCTCCGCGCGGGACCGGTTGTCCCGGGGGCTCAGGCGGTCGGTGGGTCCGCCGGTCAGTAGGCGGAGTCGACGTTGTCCATGGAGCCGTACTTGTCGGCCGCGTAGTTGCAGGCGGCGACGATGTTGGCGACCGGGTCCGTGATGGAGTCCTTCGTGCCCTTGACGTGGTAGGCGTCGAAGGTGGGCTGGATCGTCTGGAGCAGGCCCTTGGAGGGGATGCCGTTCTGGGCGTTGACGTCCCAGTTGTTCTGCGCGTACGGGTTGCCGGACGACTCGCGCATGATGTTGCGGTGCAGGCCCTCGTAGGTGCCCGGGATGTTCTTGGCGTCCATGACGTCCAGGGCGGTGCGGATCCAGCCTTCGAGGTCGTTGCCGTGCTTCTTCTTACCGGCCTTGACGATGGCCTCGATCTTGTCGGTCTGGGCCTGGGTCTGCGCGGTGGAGGCCTTGGCCGGCTCGGCGGCGTGTGCCGGGCTCGGGGCGAGGGTGAGGGTGACGGCGGCGGCGCCCGCAGCGGCGAGGGAGGCCACGGCGGACTTGCGGATGGCGGGGCGGCGCAGGATGGCGTGCACGGGTGTACCTCTCCATTCGGGAACGTGATGGGGAGGCCGACGGGGGGTCGGCGACGCGGTGTCCGCGTTGGACGCGGCTTCGCGTCATCAGGGCCGGTGTCTGGATCACGGACGGGCTCTTCCCGTCCGGTCCCGGCGCTCGGCTCCCCGGTACGCCGAACACCTTGCGGAACGCCCCGGCGTCGCGACAAGTGTGTGACCTACTACGCCGCTTCGCAGACGGGCCGCGTGGCTCGCGGGCACGGCCGCCGACCACGGGGGCGGGGAGCCGTCGGGCGTCTACTAACCCCGCCCCTGTGTGACGTGCGCCCTGTGCGCGCCCTCACAGAGCCGGTCACCCGGCGGTCACCGGTCGACACTCTGCGGAGACGGACATCTCACTCGATGAGAGAGCGCAGTCACCCACCGGGGTCACCTGGAAGCCGATGAGCGGCCCGCTCACTCCGGGCACAGCGTTCGGGACGCCGGCCCCGGGGGGACGTCCTCGTGCCAGCGGTCGGTGGTGAAGGCGCCGTCCGCCCATGCGCACAGGGAACGGACCGGGTCCGCTGTCGCCTCGACGTTCCACAGCCGCGCCGTGCCGTCCTGGGCCCAGCTGACCAGCGTGTCACCGCCGGGGGTGAAGGCCGTGCCGGTGACACCCGCGCCGTGGCCCTCCAGCGGAGCGCCGATCGGGCGCTCCATGGCGACGTCCCAGAGCCGGACCGTGCCGTCGTTGCCACCGGTGGCCAGGGTTCTCCCGTCGGGACTGAACACGACGGACGTGACGCCGCCGTGGTGGCCCCTCAGTGGGGCGCCGATCCGTTCGCGGGTGGCCGCGTCCCAGAGGCGGACGGTGTCGTCGCGGCCCGCGGTGGCGAGCGTCGTGCCGTCCGGGCTCCAGGCCACCGCCGTTATCTGGGCGGTGTGATCGCCCGGTGTCTCACCGGTGCGGCGGCGCGTGGCCATGTCCCAGAACACCACGGTGTCGTCCTGCGTGGTGGTGGCCAGCGAGCGGCCGTCCGGGCTCAACGCGACGCCGACGGACCAGGGACCGAGTGCCGTGCCGGTGGGGGGCCGTGCCGTCAGGTCCCACACGTGGACGGAGTCCGGACCGCCGCTGACGAGGGTCCTGCCGTCGGAACCGAAGGACAGCGCGCCAACGTCGCCCGTGCCGAGCAGCGGCTCGCCGACTGGCCGGCGCGTCGCCACCTCCCGGAGCCGCAGGCCGTCGGACCCGATCGCGAGCACGGCACCGTCGGCGCGGAACGCGAGACTGGGGCTGAAGCTGTCGACACCGCGCACCAGCGGCTCGCCGACCCGGCGCCGTGCGACGACGTTCCAGAGGCGCACGGCCTGCTCGGAGTCGACGACCGCGAGGGACCGCCCGTCCGGGCTGAGCGCCGCCGCCCCCGTCCCTCCCGTGTCGATCGGTGCTCCGGCCTGGCGCAGCGTGCGGACGTCCCAGAGGCGGACGGTGGTGTCCGCGCTCGCGCTGGCCAGGACCGATCCGTCCGGGCTGAAGGCGACGGACTCGACCGTACTGGTGTGGGCGAGGAGCGGGCCGCCCACCTGGGCGCGCCGGCGGAGGTCCCACAGCCGCACGCCGCCGTCCTCGTACGCGGCGGCGAGCATCGCGCCGTCGGGGCTGAAGGTGATCGACCTGGCTCCCGTGGAAGTGGAGGGGGCGGCGATCGGCTCACCGACCGGGGCCCTCGCCCCGATGTCCCACAACCGGAGGTTGCCGGCGAGGTCGGCGGTGGCGAAGGTCTTGCCGTCGGGGCTGAAGGAGAGTGCCGTGACGACACCGTCGCCGCCCTTCAGCGCTGCCCCGGCCGGTGCGCCGGATTCGGTGTCCCAGAGCCGTATGCCGCCCTGGGACGTACTGGAGCCCACCCGGCTGCCGTCCGCGTTCGTGCCGAGCACGGATCCAGGACCGTCGAGCAGGTGCCCGGTCTGTCGGTGGGTCGCCACGTCCCACACCCGTACGGTCCCCGAGTCGGCCTCGTCGACCGTGACGAGCGTCCTGCCGTCGCGACCGAAGGCGACTGAACGAACCGTCCCGGCGCCCGCGTTGAAGGGGGCGCCGATCTGCGTGCGGTCGGCGAGGTGCCAGAGTCTGACGGTGCCGTCGAAGCCCGAACTGGCCAGTGTCCTGCCGTCCGGCGCGAAGGCGATCGAGGTGACGCCCTGGTGGTGCCCGATGAGTGGACGCCCCGCCGTCCGCTGGGTCCCGGTCCGCCAGATTCTCACCACTCCGTCGCTGCCGCCGGAGGCTACGGTCCGGCCGTCGGGACTGAAGGCCACCGAGTCCACGGGCACCGAGTGGGAGAGCACTCCGGACGCCGGATCGACCGCTGCGTCGAGCACGGCGAAACGGGTCTCCGGAGAAGGGTCGATGCGCCAGGCGGCCAACGCCTTCAACCGGGCGGCGAACGGGTCGCGTTCGGCGAGCAGGGAGCTCTGGGTGATGAGTTGCTGGACGACGGCCTGGTCGCGCTGCCGGGTGGCCTCGGCACGGGAGAGGACCGCGACCACCGACAGGGTGCTCGCGACCAGCAGCAGACAGCCCAACGCGGCGGCGACGATCCTGGCCGTCCGCAGGTTGCGCCGGGTGTCGCGGAGCCCTTCCGAGCGGAGTTCGTCCTCGGGGAGGCCGCGCACGACGGACGCGACACCGAAGGCGACCCCGTCGACGTCGGGAGAGAACCCCGCGTCGTCGGGAGAGAACCCCGCGTCGCCGTCGGGGCGCGGGTCGACGGACTTCCAGACCGGTTGCCGCTCGAACTTGCCCGCCAGCCGGGCCGGCAGCGCCGTCGACCGTTCGGGATCCCAGTCGCCCCGCCGCTCGTCCCACACCAACTGCCCTGCTGTGACGACGAGCAGGATGGTGTGCACCGACTTGTGCTCCAGCCACCACGCGATCTCCCGGTCGACCCACACCGAGGACCTCGCCTCCGGTGAAGCCAGGACCACGAGCCAGTCGGACCGGGCGAGACCGGCCTCGATCTTGCCCCACAGCTCCGGCCCGATCGACACTCCCGTCTTGTCCAGGAAGACCCTGATGTGCGGCGGCTTGTACCAGGGGCGGGACTGCTTCTCGATCGCGTGCCGCAGCTGAGGCAGCCATCGCCGGTCGCGCTCGCCGCTGTAGGACAGGAAGGCGCCGTACCCCAGCTCGGCCCTGACCGTTCCGCGCCCGGCCACGGCGGACCGCAGCCGGGCGGACGCCGAGCCGAGCCCCCGCCCGCGCGGCGACCAGCGCGTCCGCATCAACCGGTCGGCAGGTAGTCGTGACCGTCCCACCGCAAGGTCACCTTGGCGGTGGCGCCTTCGGCACAGGAGGGATCGCACCCCTTGATGTACTGGACGATCGCATACTCGCCGTCCTTTCCGGGGCCGACCGGCCTCGCGTAGTAGAAGGCGAGTCTGCCGCCGCTGTAGTACTCCTCCGGGCTCCGCCAGCCGATGTCGGCGAATCCGTCCGCGGTGGGCACGAGCACCAGCACCCCGTCGTAACGCCCCGGGTTGTAGATCACGAAGAGGTTCTTTGTCGAGTCGGTCGCCGGAGCGGCGAATCGCAACGGGTCCTTCATGCTCCAGTTGGCGTCCACCTCGACGGGGGCCAGCGCGCGCCCGCTTCCGGTGACGGCCGCGACACAGCCGGCAGGTTCGTCGGACGCGGGCCGCCGGACCAGGAACACCCGGACCGGCCCCAGGTCCGGATGCCGGATGTCCCGGTGGTCGAGCATTTTCCCGGTGCATCCGGCGGTGGCCGGCGGGCTCGGCGGAAACGAGGCGTCCAAGGGGGCCGACGCGGTCGACTTGCCCTCGGCCGCTCCGCTCCGGGTCGTCCCGCCCCCATCGGTGCATCCGGCGACGAACACCGCCGCCAGCGCCGTCATCAGCAGGGCGGACCGCGCCGCGACCGAGCCGCGCCGGGGCAGCGGTCGACGTAACCACGGAGATGAACTGGGAGACATGTCGTTCCCTCTGCTTCGAGGCGAGACCGGGCCACGGCCGGCAGGATCACGATCCCTGTCCAGCGGCAACACACAGTAGTGGACTACGTCCTCATGCGTGAGCGTGCGGCTGAATCAGCCGCCCCCGGCCCGGAATCCGGCGGTTCCTGCGCTTCCCGCCTCCCGCCCGGCCGGAGCAGCACGAGCAGGGCGGTCAGCGCCGCCACCCCGGCCAGGAGCAGGAGGACGACCCGGTCGGACACCGCCGCGCCGATGTCGGACAGTCGTTCCTCCAGGGCGAACTCGGTGTCGGTGTCCAGCACCGAGGGCAGCGCGGAGGTGCCGTCGAAGACCAGGAACGCCGCGCCGAGCGCGATGAAGAACAGGCCGCCGATGAGGGTGGTGCTGTGCAGGGTCAGCGGGCCCGCCCGGAAGGTCCGGCCGCGCAGCCAGCGCCTGCGGCCCAGGTCGAACCGGTCCCAGAGCAGCGCCAGTACGAACATCGGGACCGCCATTCCCAGTGCGTAGACGGCCAGCAGCACCCCGCCGTGCAGCGGCTCGCCGTCCACGGCCGCCACGGTGAGGACGGAGCCGAGGATCGGCCCCGCGCAGAATCCCGCCAGTCCGTACACCGCGCCCAGGGCGAACACCGACAGGGCCGAGCCCGAACGGCGTCCGCCCGCGGCCCGCGCCATCCGGCGGGAGCCGAAGCCCAGCCCGGCGATCTGGGCCACGCCCAGGGCGATGACCGTCCATCCGCCCGCCGTCACCAGGGCGTCCCGGTGCCCGTAGAAGAGGCGGCTGGCGAAGGAACCGGCCACGCCGAGCGGTACCAGCGTCGTGCACAGTCCGACGTAGAACAGGCCGGTGCGTGCCATCAGCCGGGTGCGGCTGGTGAAGGAGTAGGCGAAGAAGGCGGGCAGCAGCAGTGCGCTGCACGGGCTGAGCAGGGCCAGCAGGCCGCCGAGGAAGGCCATCGCCAGGCCGGCCTCGCTCATCGTCCGTCCCCCTTCGGCGTCTTCGGCGTCTCCGCCGTCTTCGCCGCGGTCTCGACGGCTTCCTCGAAGGTGTCCGTGGGCTGGGCGCCCAGGATCGGCCTGCCGTTGACCAGGAACGCCGGGGTGCTGGTCACGCCGAGGGTGTAGCCCTCCTCCTGGTCCTCGCGGACGGCGCCGCGGGCCTCGTCGGAGGCCATGTCGGCCTGGAAGCGCTCGATGTCGGCGATTCCCGCCTCGCGGGCCATGGCGACGAGGTTCTCGGCGTCGAAGGCGCCGGTGTTGCGTTCGCGCGGCTTGCCGTAGGCGACGTCGTGGAACTCCCAGAACTTCTGCTGCCGCCCGGCCGCCCAGCCGGCCAGCGCCGCCTGTTCGGACTCCTCGCCGAAGATCGGGAAGTTGCGCCACTCGATGCGCAGGGTGCCCTTGTCCAGGTACGAGCGCAGCAGTTCGGGCTTGGTCTCGCGGGCGAACCGGCCGCAGAACGGGCACTGGAAGTCGGAGTACTCGATCAGCACCACCGGAGCGTCCGCGCGCCCGATCGCCAGCGGATCGGACGCGTCGCGGCGGGCGAGGGCGAGCAGGGCCTCGTCGGCGGGCGCGGGGGCGGCGGAGCCGGTGACGGCCGCGGGTTCGCCGGCCTTCTCCTCGCGGTTGTCCGCGTCGTCGAGCGTGAGGGCGAAGGCAGCGGTCACCGCGGCGGCGGCGAGCACCGCCACGGCAGCGACGGTCCGCCTGCGGCTGCGGCGGGACGGGGACGAGGACGGGGACGAGGACGGGGACGAGGACGGGGACGGGGACGGGGACGGGGTGGATCCAGTCATGGGGCACCTCAGACAGGTGGGGAGGGAAGGGAAGAGGAGGAGTGAAGGGGGCGGAACCGGGCCGCGGGTCAGGCCGAGGGCGTGACCGGGCACTCGGTCTCGGCGGAGAGGCGGCGCAGCGCGGCTTCCGCCAGCAGGCCCGCCGACAGCACGGCCAGCAGCGGTTGCAGCGGAGCCCAGTAGCTCAGGGCACCGGAGGCCCCGAGGAGCACCAGGACGAGCTTGTTGCAGACCGGGCAGCCGACGGCGAAGAAGGAGAGCACCCCGCCGATCGCCCCGAGCCGGCCGCCGTCGGCGGCGTGCGGCTCCGGGGACGACGAGGGCCGGCGCACGTAGGTGGTCAGGACGATGCCGGCGAGTACGGCCGTGACGGCCAGGGCCGGGTAGTTCCACCACTGGACGGGGACCGACCGGCCGAAGAGCGGGTTGGGCACCACGTCGGTGGGCGCGCCGACCAGGACCGCCGTGGCCAGCGCACCCGCGCCCGCCACGGTCCACCGCCGGGACCGCCAGCCACGCAGTGCCGTACCCGCCCGCCGCCAGGAGCGCGGGGAGGAGGACATGCCGAAGAACTCCGTTTCAGAGGATGCGGGGACACGGCCGAACGGGCCGGTCTACATCCGCAGAACGGAGTGGAGGGTCGGTGGGGGCGGATCGGGGCCGCCGGCGAACACGCCGAAGTGCTGGGCCACGAGGGGCGCGGGATCGGTGTGCGGCGACGTCGCGCGCGAGAAGGCGGCGGAGGGCGGCGGGTTCTCGGCCCGCTGGACACTGGAGTCGCCGATCGCCTTCTTGCCGCACGGTGCCGCGGCACCGTCGGACGGTTCGGCTGCGGCTGCGGCTACGGCGGCTGCCGGCGCGGTGTGTACCCGCCCCGCCGTGGGCGCGGGCGTGCCCCGCGCTCCGCTCTCCGCGTGCGCGAAGACGCACAGCAGCCCCACCACGGCCACGAGCAGGGCCAGCACACCGCGGACGTGGGCGTGGGCCCGCCCGGGTGCCGCTCGCTTCATCGCCGCTCCTGCGCTGTCCGTGGTCACGGCCACCCTAGGTCACCCGCCGCCAGGACCCGTACCGGGCCCGGACGCGCCGTCGGGCCGCGCTTCTTCCCCCGTTCGCGCGATTTCCGACGCTTTTCGTACCGGACGGCGATCGAACCGGTGTGAATTCGAGATTGGGTAAGTATCGCAGAAATCGTTCACTCGACTGCCGCGCATCCGACGGAGTAGGCAGACGTTACTTCGGATATGACCGAGGAACGCGGGGAATTCACGGCGCTTGGCCCGTACACCTACAGGCCCGGCAGAAATCACTGTCCGTCACCGAGTGACGGAACTCTGACCAGAGGCGGGCACCCCGTCCCGCTCCGGGTGACCGAGCCCGTGCTGCAGCGGTTCCTGGACGTCATGACCGAGTTGGAGACCGGCCTCGCCGAGCGGTGGGGCCGGACGCAGGGCTCCTTGACGTACACCCGCGCGGAGTGACCGGCACCTCGTGTACGAAGAACACTACGGAGAACACACCCACCCCCGCATGCCGTACGGCGAAGGGCCGTTCCGTACCACCGGCACCGGCCGGCACCGGGCTCCCGAGGCGGCCTCCCAGGAGACTCTGGTCCCGCCCGAACCCGGTTGGGACCCGGCCGAGGAACTCGCGTTCCTGCTCCAGGACGCGTTGGAGCAGCAGACCGGAGCACCCTCCGCGACGGACACCTCGGCGCTCGCACCCGCCCCGGGCACACCGCTGAGCAATCTGCAGGAGATCACGGCGGAGCTGCCCCCGTTGAGGGAGTCCCCGACGAGTCACCGCAGGGTCCGCAGAGGGAGAAAGGTGAGCCGGCTGCGCGCCGCGAGCCTGTTCGTCGCCGCGCTCGCCGCGGTCATCGCCGCCTCCGTGAGCCTGTTCGGCGGCATGGTGGCCTACGAACCGTTGCGGCTGGCCGCCGTGACCCGCACCCGCGGCAGCGTCGTGTCCTGGTGGCCGCTGCTGGTCTACGGGCCCTGGCTGGTGGCCTCGCTGGCGGTGCTGCGGGCCGCGCTGCACCAGCGCCGCGCGGTGCACTCCTGGGCCGTCGTCCTGCTGTTCTCGGCCATCGCGATGCTGCTCTGCATCGCGGAGGCGCCCAGGACGATCAGCGACGGGGCGGCGGCCGCTCTGCCCGGACTGGCCTCGCTGGTCTGCTTCCAGCAGGTCATCCGCCAGATCACGCTCACCCGTCCGCCCCGGCGGGCGGTGCCGCGCCACCGGCAACGCGCCGCGGTCACTCCGGGTGACGACCCGTCGGGCAGGGCGGCCGCCGATCCGGTGTCCCTTCCGCAGCAGCGGCAGAATGCCGTACGTCCGCCGCGGCCCGGAGCGGGCCCCGGAACAGGGCCCGGAAAACGTGGCTGACCGGGCTGAACAGGCGGTCGTGACGGTCTTCCGTCTCCTTCGGAGAATGTGAAGAAAAGGAAATGCGGAATGCGTTGCGGGTCACGCCCGGACGGGCACGGAGGGGGCACCGCGCGGATCAGCCCGCCGTCAGGATCACGTCCTGTCCCTGCCGGGCGTGGAAGCTCGGGAGCGGCACGATGCCCATGGGGCGCAGCTCCATCAGGGTGGCCTCGACGTGGGCCGCGCCGGGCTCGAGGACGACCGTGTCGGGCGTGCCGGTGTTGACCCAGCGGTGCTCCAGGCCGTCGCAGACCGCGCGGGTGCCGCCGACGCCGAAGCGGGCGGACGGGTCGCTCTGGCTCACGGTGGAGCTGACGAAGACCGGGCCGCTGCCGCCGGTGCAGCGGTAGGTGCCGGAGAGGGTGACGCTGCCGTCGGCGGCGATGCGGCCGGTCGGGTCGACGGTCACCGACTCCGCGACGAGGCGGGCGTCGTGGGGTGCGGCCGTGGCGGCGGGGGCGGCGAGCAGCAGCAGGGCGGCGCCGGCGGCCGTGGCGAGGGCGGCGGAGCGTACGGGCATGGGGAACCTCCCGGTCGGTCGGAATGAGGGGTTCCACTGGTACCGGGCGGAGGGGCCGGCGGCAGTGACCGTCACCCCTTCGGTGGCGAGTCCGCGCCGGCGGTCGTGGAACCGTCGCCGGCTTGTCCGGGTGTTGTCACGCTTGCCGCCCGGGTCTTGGCGACGGCTTCCCGGCGGGCGCACCGTCTGTACACGCGACGGTCCCGAGGACGGGACGGTCTCCCGACGTGGAGGTGCCCCATGTGTGTCCACCGGCCTTCCTGCCCCGCTTCCGACTCCCCCGCGGCGCGTGTCGTCACCGCGCACGTCGTCGCCGCCCACCCGGAGCAGGGGTGGAACCTGCTGTGCGACGGCACGGTCGTCTTCGACGACACCGGCGAGCTGCTCCCCGACGGCCGTGTGGTCGCCCCGTGCCGGGTGCCCGCCGGGCGCCTGGCGATGGCCGCCTGAACCGGAGTCCCGTACGGCTCAGTCCTTCTCGGCGACGAACTCCCGCAGCAGGGAGGCGAGCAGCTCCGGCTGGTCCTCGGGGATCAGCGTCCGGGTGTCCTCGACCTCCACGAGCCGTCCCTGCGGGAGGAGTTCGGCCAGGCGCCGGCCGTGGGCGCGGGGCATCATCAGGTCCTCGGTCGCCCAGACGACGAGTGCGGGCCGGTCGAACCTCCGCAGTCCCTGGGCGGCTTCGAGCAGTTCGTCGCGGCGCACGTGCGTGCCGTAGTGCCGGAAGTCGCGCCGGATCGCCGGGTCGGTGCGCAGCGGGCGCAGCCAGCCGTCGACGACCGCGTCCGGCACGGGGCGTTTGGTGAGCGCGCCGATGCCGACGGGCAGGCGGCGCAGCGGTTTGAGGCCCAGGGTGCGCACCAGCAGGGACACGCCGCCGGGGGCCCGGCAGGCGAGGCCGATCAGCTTCCCGGGCAGGCCCGGCGGGTAGTTGTCGAACGCCTCGCAGGCGACGAGCGCCAGCCGCGCGAGCCGCTCCGGGTGCCGGGCGGCCACCGTCTGGGCGCGCCCGCAGTCGTTCTCGACGAGGGTGACGTCGGTGAGGTCGAGGCGGTCGAGGAACTCGGCGATCAGCTCGTTGACCAGGTCGGGTGTGGGTGGTCGGCGCATCGGGCGGCGGTGGGCGCCGTAGGGCAGGGTCGGCGCGATCACCCGGTGGTCGGTGCGCAGGTTGGCGATGACCTTGCGCCAGACGGTCCGGTCGTGGACGAGGCCGTGGAGGAGGACGACGACGGGGCCGTCGCCGCCGGTGTCCTCGTACTCGATGGTTCCCGCGCTCAGTTCGATGTCCGGCATGCCGGAATGCTAGGCGTCTCGGCCGGGCTACGGCAGTACGGCGAAGCCGTCCAGTTCCACCAACGCCCGTTCGTCCCAGAGCCGTACGACCTCCACGACCGCCATGGCCGGGTAGTCGCGGCCGGCCAGCTCGCGCCAGGTGCGGCCGAGTTCGGCGGCGTGGGCGCGGTAGGCGGCGACGTCGGTGGCGTAGACGGTGACCCGGGCGAGGTCGGCGGGGGCGCCCCCGGCGGCGCGCAGGGCGGTGAGCAGGTTGGTGAGGGCCTGCTCGAACTGGGCGGGGAGGGTGTCGCCGGTGACCTTGCCGTCGGTGTCGAGGGCGGTCTGGCCGGCCAGGAACACGAGGCGGCCGCCGGTGGCGACGACGGCGTGGGAGAAGCCGGTGGGCGGGGACAGTTGGGGTGGGTTCACCCGTTCGGCGGTCATGCTCCGGCCTCCTTGCTCGTGGCGTCGGTCCGGGACGGCTGGTACGTCCGGTACAGCTCCTTGGCGACGATGCCGCGCTGGACCTCGCTGGCGCCCTCGTAGACGCGCGGGGCGCGCACCTCGCGGTAGAGGTGTTCGAGGAGGTGGCCGCGGCGCAGGGCGCGGGCGCCGTGCAGCTGGACGGCGTGGTCGACGACGTACTGGGCGGTCTCGGTGGCGAGGAGTTTCGCCATCGCGGCGCGCCTCGGGACCTCCGGGTCTCCCGCGTCGTACGCCGTGGCCGCCGCGTACACCATCAGGCGGGCCGCCTCGGTGCGCAGCGCCATCTCGGCGACCTGGTGGGCGACGGTCTGGAGGTCGCGCAGCCTGCCGCCGAAGGCCTCGCGGGCGGTGGTGTGGTCGAGGGTCGCGTCCAGGGCGGCCTGCGCCATCCCGACGGCGAAGGCGCCGACGCTGGGGCGGAACAGGTTGAGGGTGTCCATGGCCACCCGGAAGCCGCGGTCGGGTTCGCCGAGGACGTCGTCCGCGTCGACGGGCACGCCGTCGAAGGAGAGGGCGCCGAGGGGGTGCGGCGAGAGCATGTCGACCGGGGTGCCGGTGAGGCCGGGGCGGTCGGCGGGCACGAGGAAGGCGGTGACGCCGCGGGCGCCGGCGCCGGGGGTGGTGCGGGCGAACACCGTGTAGAAGTCGGCCTCGGGGGCGTTGGAGATCCAGCACTTCTCCCCGGTGAGCCGCCAGGCGGAGGCTCCCGCGCCGGGCCCGGTCTCCGGTTCCGCCCGCAGCGAGAGTGCCGCCGCGTCGGAGCCCGCGTCGGGCTCGCTGAGGGCGAAGGCGGCGACCGCGGTGCCGTCGCTCACGCGGGGGAGCCAGCGGGCGCGCTGGGACTCGGTGCCGTGCGCGTGCACGGGGTGGGCGCCGAGGCCTTGGAGGGCGAGGGCGGTCTCGGCCTCCGTGCAGGCGTGGGCGAGGGACTCGCGCATCAGGCACAGGTCGAGCGCGCCCGAGGTGAACAGGCGGGGCAGCAGGCCGAGGGAGCCCAGCTCGGCGACCAGGGGGCGGTTGACGCGGCCCGGCTCGCCCTTCTCCGCGAGCGGGCGCAGCCGTTCGGCGGCGAGGGCGCGCAGCTCGTCGCACCAGGTGAGTTGTGCCGGTTCGAGCGAGAATGCGGTCATCGCCGGTCCCTTCCCCTGCTTCCCTGCCTGCTCCCGGCCCGCCGGACGGACCACCGGACACCGACCGACGATATCGCGCCCCGTTGACTGTCGTCACCAACACGATACGCTCGTTGCGCGAGCCCACCACGACAAAGGGGGCGAACCGCCATGGCCGATCCTCGCCGCGCGGACCCGCACCGCTCCGCCCACGTCGACACCTTCGCGCGCGACCACCTGCCGCCCCCCGAGCAGTGGCCCGAGCTGCTCTTCGACCTGCCGGAGCTGCGCTACCCGGAGCGGCTGAACTGCGCCGCCGAGCTGCTCACCGGCCCGCCCGGCGACCGCCCGGTCTTCCGCACCGCGTCCGGGGACACCTGGAGCTACGGGGAGCTGCGGGACCGCGTCGACCGGATCGCCCACGTGCTCACCGGCGACCTCGGTGTCGTCCCGGGCAACCGGGTGCTGCTGCGCGGGCCCACCGGTCCGTGGCTGGCCGCGTGCTGGCTGGCGGTGCTGAAGGCGGGCGCGGTGGCGGTCACCGTGCTGGCCCAGCAGCGCCCGCACGAGCTGCGCGCGATCTGCGAGATCGCCCGGGTGCGGCACGCGCTGTGCGACGTCCGGGCCGTCGACGACCTCGCCAAGGCGGAGATCACCGGCCTGCGGATCACGACGTACGGCGGGGACGCGCCGGACGACCTGCACAGCCGCACGGCGTCGGACGCGGTGCCCGCGACGCCGTACCGGGCCGTCGACACCGCCGCCGACGACGTGGCGCTGATCGCGTTCACGTCCGGCACCACCGGGCGGCCCAAGGGGTGCATGCACTTCCACCGCGATGTGCTGGCGATCGCGGACACCTTCTCCGCGCAGGTGCTCAGGCCGCGCCCCGACGATCTCTTCGCGGGCAGCCCGCCGCTCGGTTTCACCTTCGGGCTCGGCGGTCTCGTCGTCTTCCCGATGCGGGCCGGGGCGAGCGCCCTGCTGCTCGAACAGGCCGGTCCCCGGCAGCTGTTGCCGGCGGTCGCGGAGCACCGGGTGTCGGTGCTGTTCACCGCGCCGACGGCGTACCGCGCGATGCTCGACGAGCTGGACGGGTACGACGTGAGCAGCCTCAGGCGCTGCGTCTCGGCGGGCGAGAACCTGCCCGCGGCCACCTGGCGGGCCTGGCACGAGCGCACCGGGCTGCGCGTCATCAACGGCATCGGCGCCACCGAGCTGCTGCACATCTTCGTGTCCGCCGCGGACGACGACATCAGGCCGGGCACGACGGGCGTTCCGGTGCCGGGGTGGCACGCGCGCGTGCAGGACGCGCACGGCGCACCCGTGCCCGACGGGGAGCCCGGACTGCTGGCGGTGCGCGGTCCGGTGGGCTGCCGGTACCTCGCCGACCCGCGCCAGCGGGAGTACGTGCGCGACGGCTGGAACGTCACCGGGGACACCTATGTCCGCGAGCCCGACGGGTACTTCCGGTACGTGGCACGCGCCGACGACATGATCATCTCCTCCGGGTACAACATCGCCGGGCCCGAGGTGGAGGACGCGTTGCTGCGCCACCCGGACGTGGTGGAGGCGGCGGTGGTGGGCCGTCCCGACCGGCACCGGGGGCAGGTCGTGGTGGCGCACGCGGTGCTGCGGGACGGGGCCGCGCGGGACGCGGACGCGCTGCGCGCGTTCCTGCGCTCGGAGCTGGCGCCGTACAAGTGTCCACGGGAGATCCTCTTCCCGGACGCGCTGCCGCGCACGGCGACCGGCAAGCTCCAGCGCTACCGCCTGCTCGACCCGACCGGTCCGGGCCCCTCCCCCCGCTCCCGGGGCTCGTCCGAATCCCCTGGGCGGCCGGGCGCAACGCCGACGACATAAGATGATCAATGTGTCCGACCTGCACCTACAGCCCGCTCCGAGGTCCCTCATCGTCACGCTCTACGGCGCGTACGGCCGCCGCGCGCCGGGCCCGGTGCCCGTCGCCGAGCTGATCCGGCTGCTGGCCGCGGTCGGGGTGGACGCGCCCTCCGTGCGTTCGTCGGTGTCCCGGCTGAAACGGCGCGGGCTGCTGCTGCCCGCCCGTACCGCCGGGGGCGCCGCGGGGTACGAACTCTCCGCCGAGGCCCGCCAGTTGCTCGACGACGGGGACCGGCGCGTCTACGCCACCACGCCCCACGGGGACGAGGGCTGGGTGCTCGCCGTGTTCTCCGTGCCCGAGTCGGAGCGGCAGAAGCGGCACGTCCTGCGTTCGCGCCTGGCCGGTCTCGGCTTCGGCACCGCGGCGCCCGGCGTGTGGATCGCCCCGGCCCGGCTGTACGCGGAGACCCGGCACACCCTGGGCCGCCTCGGCCTGGACTCCTACGTGGACTTCTTCCGCGGTGAGCACCTGGGCTTCACGGCGACCGCCGAGGCGGTGGCCCGCTGGTGGGACCTGGCCGCGATCGCCAAGGAGCACGAGGCGTTCCTCGACCGCCACGAGCGCGTCCTGCACGCCTGGGAGCGCCGGGCGGACACCCCGCCCGAGGAGGCCTACCGCGACTACCTCCTCGCCCTGGACTCCTGGCGCCACCTGCCCTACACGGACCCCGGGCTGCCCGCCCGGCTGCTGCCCGAGGGCTGGCCCGGCACGCGCTCGGCGGCCGTCTTCCGGGCGCTGCACGAGCGGCTGCGCGACGCGGGCGCCCAGTACGCGGCCATGGGACCGACTCCGCCTCCCCGGCAGTGAGTCACATCACAGTCCGAGGGCATCAGCGAACCCTCAGCCTCCTCAGACCGTCTTCTCAGGTTTCTCACCTACCGTGCGGACGCATGAGTCTCGCACGTAACTTGAACCGGGCCCTCACCGTCACCACCGGCCTCCAGGTACGCAGAGCACCCCGGGCGACCAACGGGAGTCCGAAGGGGAGGCAGGGAAGGAAGTCCGCCGCCGCGCAGCCCGCGGCGCGCCGGGCGGCCCCGTACCGGTGTCCGTCGGCCGGGGAACTGCCCACCGACCGGTTGCTGCGACGGCCCGTCTTCATCATCTCGTCCATCCGTTCCGGCTCCACCCTGCTGCGCATGATGATGGGCGCCCACCCGCGGCTGCACGCCCCGCACGAACTGCACGTCGGCAAGCTGGAGGTCGCCTGCACCAACTGGCACTCCGAGCGCGCGATGGGCGAACTCGGCCTGCGGCGCGGCGACCTGGAGCACCTGTTGTGGGACCGTGTCCTGCACCGTGAACTCATCAAGTCCGGCAAGGACTTCGTGGTCGAGAAGACACCGGCCAACGCCTACATGTACCAGCGTCTCAAGGACTGCTGGCCCGACGCCCGCTTCGTCTTCCTGCTGCGCCACCCCGAGTCGATCGCCCGCTCCTGGCACGAGAGCGACCCCGTCAAGCGCCCGCACGACACGGCCGTCACGGACGTGCTGCGCTACATGACGGCCGTGGAGGAGGCCCGGTCGGCGGACGCCGACGGCTTCACCGTGCGCTACGAGGACATCACCGGCGACCCCGAGCGCGAGATGCGCCGCCTGTGCGCGTACCTCGGCGTCGACTACGCGCCCCAGATGCTGAACTACGGCAGGAAGGGCAACGCCGAGCTGGTCAGGGGCCTGGGCGACTGGCGCGAGAACATCCGCACCGGCACGGTGCAGCCGGGGCGCGAACTGCCCGGCAAGGACGAGGTCCCCGAGCGGCTGCGCCCGATGTGCGCGGCCTGGGGCTACCCGTCCTGACGCGGGCCGTGCAGCGTGAGCCTCGGCTTGGGGGCGTCGGTGCGTCCGGTGCGCGGCGGGCGGCTGCCCGCCCGGTACGGCGCGGGCCAGCGGGCGCCCGGTCCGTCGTAGCCCTGTTCGGCGGCGGCGTGCAGCGTCCAGTGCGGGTCGTAGAGGTGGGGGCGGGCCAGCGCGCACAAGTCGGTGCGTCCGGCCAGGACCAGCGAGTTGACGTCGTCCCAGGAGGAGATCGCGCCGACCGCGATCACCGGGACGCCCGCCTCGTGCCGGATGCGGTCGGCGTACGGCGTCTGGTACGACCGCCCGAACTCGGGGCGTTCGCCGGTCACGACCTGTCCGGTGGATACGTCGATGGCGTCGGCCCCGTGCGCGGCGAAGGCACGGGCGATCTCCACCGCCTCCTCGGCGCTCGTGCCGCCCTCGGCCCAGTCGGTGGCGGAGATCCGTACGGTCATGGGCCGCTCGTCCGGCCACACCTCGCGCACGGCGTCGAAGACCTCCAGCGGGAAACGCAGCCGACCCTCCAGTGAGCCGCCGTAGGCGTCGGTGCGGTGGTTGGTGAGCGGGGAGAGGAAGCCGGAGAGCAGGTAGCCGTGGGCGCAGTGCAGTTCGAGCAGGTCGAATCCGGCCCCGGCGGCCCGTTCGGCGGCGGCCCTGAACTGCTCCCGCACGTCCGTCAGTTGCGCCCGGGACAGCTCGCGCGGGACTTGACCGTCGGGTCGGTACGGCAGCGGGGAGGGTGCCACCAGGGGCCAGTTGCCGTCGGGCAGCGGCTCGTCCATGCCCTCCCACATCAGCCGGGTCGAGCCCTTGCGGCCGCTGTGGCCGAGCTGTACGCCGATCGCGGTGCCGGGCGCGCCGTCGTGCACAAAATCGGTGATCCGCCGCCACGCCTCGCCCTGCCGGCCGGTGTAGAGGCCCGCGCAGCCGGGGGTGATGCGGCCCTCGGCGCTGACGCACACCATCTCGGTCATCACCAGGGCGGCACCGCCGAGGGCCCGGGCGCCGAGGTGGACCAGGTGGAAGTCGCCGGGGACGCCGTCGGTGGCGGAGTACATGTCCATCGGGGAGACGACGACGCGGTTGCGCAGGGTCAGCCCGCGCAGCCGGAACGGGGTGAACATCGGGGGCGTGTCCGGCGGGCAACCGAACTCGCGCTCGACGGAGTCGGTGAAGCCGGCGTCGCGCAGCCGCAGGTTCTCGTGGGTGACCCGGCGGCTGCGGGTGAGCAGGTTGAAGGCGAACTGGCGCGGGGGCTGGGCGAGGTACCGGTCCAGGTCCTCGAACCACTCCAGGCTGGCCTTGGCCGCCCGCTGGGTGGAGGCGACGACGGGGCGCCGCTCCTCCTCGTAGGCACTGAGCGCCTCCTGGAGGGTGGGCCGCTCCTCCAGGCAGGCGGCGAGTGCGAGGGCGTCCTCCACGGCGAGCTTGGTGCCGGAGCCGATGGAGAAGTGCGCGGTGTGCGCGGCGTCGCCGAGCAGGACGATGTTGCCGTGCGACCAGCGTGCGTTGACGACCGTGCGGAAGGTGGTCCACGCGGACTTGTTGGAGCGCAGCGGGCGGCCGCCGAGCGCGTCGGCGAAGATCTTGGCGCAGCGGGCGGTGGACTCGGTCTCGTCCAGTTCGTCGAAGCCGGCCGCCCGCCAGACCTCCTCGCGCATCTCGACGATGACGGTGGAGGCGGCTTCGTTCTGCGGCCCGTAGGGCCTCGTTGAGGGGTGGTGGTCGGGCGACGGGCGGGAGTAGGGGTAGCCGTGCAGTTGCATCACGCCGTGCTCGGTCTCGGCGATCTCGAAGCGGAACGCGTCGAAGGCGAAGTCGGCGGCGAGCCAGATGTAGCGGCAGCGGTGGGGGGTGAGGTGCGGCCGGAAGACGTCGCGGTACGCCTCGCGGGTGGCGCTGTGCACTCCGTCGGCGGCGACGACGAGGTCGTGGGTGCGGGCAAGGCGGTCCGGGGGCGGTGCCTCGGTGCGGAAGCGGAGCTCCACGCCGAGGTCGCGGCAGCGGTCGTGCAGGATTTCGAGGAGGCGGCGGCGGCCGAGGGCGGCGAAGCGGTGTCCTCCGGAGGTGTGGCGGGTGCCTCGGTGGACGATGTCGATGTCGTCCCAGCGGACGAAGTGCGCCTTGAGGGCCTCGTAGACGGTCGGGTCGGCGTGTTCGATGCCGCCGAGGGTCTCGTCGGAGAGGACTACGCCGAAGCCGAAGGTGTCGTCGGGGGCGTTGCGTTCGTAGACGGTGATCTCGCGGGCGGGGTCGAGGCGTTTGAGGAGGGCGGCGGTGTAGAGGCCGCCGGGGCCGCCGCCGATGATCGCGGCGCGTAGGGGGTGGCTTGTCTTCGCGGGCGAGTGCGGCGTCGTTGTGGCTGGTCGCGCAGTTCCCCGCGCCCCTGAGGTTGGCATACTCCCCCGCGTTGAGAACATCTCCCTACCTCCCTTGCCACTTCGGGGGGCGTTTTTCCGTGAAGGACGCGTGGAATTCGGCGTAGTCCTCGCCCGTCATCAGGAGGGCCTGGGTCGACGCGTCCAGTTCCACCGCGGCCGCCAGCGGCATGTCCAGCTCGGCCGTGAGGAGGGCCTTGGTCTGGGCGTGGGCCAGGGCCGGGCCGTCGGCGAGGCGGCGGGCGAGGGTGTGGGCGGCCTCGTCGGCGCGGCCCTCCTCGGTCAGCTCGCTGATCAGGCCGATCCGCTCGGCCTCGGGTGCGCGGACCGTGTCGCCGAGCATCAGCAGCCGGGTGGCGTGGCCGAGGCCGACGACCCGGGGCAGCAGGTAGGCGGCGCCCATGTCGCCGCCGGAGAGGCCGACGCGGGTGAAGAGGAAGGCGAAGCGGGCGGACGGGTCGGCGACGCGGAAGTCGGCGGCCAGGGCGAGGACCGCGCCCGCTCCGGCGGCGACCCCGTGCAGGGCGGCGATCACCGGGAACGGGCACTCCCGTACCGCCCGCACCACCTGGCCGGTCATCCGGTTGAAGTCCAGCAGCCGGGCGGTGTCCATGGACAGGGTGGCGCCGATGATCTCGTCCACGTCGCCGCCGGAGCAGAAGCCGCGCCCCTCGCCGGCCAGGACCAGCGCCCGTACGGACCGCTCGCGGGACAGCTCGGCGAGCAGGTCGCGCAGGTCGGCGTAGGCCTCGAAGGTGAGGGCGTTGAGCTTGTCGGGGCGGGCGAGGGTGACGGTCGCGACGCCGTCGGTGATCTCGACGCGCAGGTGCCGCCAGTCGGGGGTGGGGGCGGCGGAGCCGGTGAAGGGACTCATGACACTCGAAGTTATCACCCTTCTGTGACTGTCGTCACGGGTGCGCGATACACCGTCCGTGTCGAGGGCCGAAGGTCCCGGAGGGTGCCCGTCGAACGGCTCTGCCGGGCGGCGCCGTACCATTCATAAGGTTGAAAGCAGGACAGGACTCCCCTGCTCCACGAAACGGACCTGCCGTGCACGATCACTTCCCCGCACCCGCCTCCTGGCGCATCGCGCTGCCGCACTCCGCCGCGGCGGTGCCGGTGGCGCGTGCCCTGGTGCGCAGCGCCCTGGCCGAGCTGGAGCACACGGCCGACGGGGACACCGCCGAGCTGCTCACGGCGGAGCTGGTCGCCAACGCGGTGGAGCACACCCCGGTCGGCCCGACCGCGATCGAGCTGGTGGTGGAGCTGATGCCGACCGGCTGCCAGGTGGAGGTCCACGACCCCGACCCGTCGCCGCCGGCCGACCTCACCCGGCCGGACGTGGAGCCGCCCGACCCGTGGCGCGAGGACGGGCGCGGCCTGCTGCTGATCCGCGCCCTCAGCTCGTCCTGCGGTCACCGGCCCACCCGGTCGGGCAAGGCGGTCTGGTTCAGGCTTCCTGCGGTACCCGCTCAGCGTCGTCCGCGCTGACGGCGGTCCGGGCGAGGCGGGAGTGCCGGCGCCCGTAGGCGCTGTAGACCAGCAGTCCCACCGCGAGGAACACCGCGAACTGGAGCCAGGTGGCACCGCCCGTCTCGTACATCAGGTACAGGCAGAAGCCGACCCCGAGCAGCGGCGTCGCCGGGTAGAGGGGCACGCGGAAGGTGCGGGCGAGGCCCGGTTCGCGGCGCCGCAGGGTGATCACCGAGACGTTGACGGCGGCCATGGTGGCGAGGGTGCCGATGGTGCACAGGTTGACCACCGCGTCGAGCGGCGCGAAGGCCGCGGGGAGGGCGAAGACCACGCCGACGATCAGGGTGCCGGCGACCGGGGTCGCGGTGCGCGGGGAGACCTTCTCGAAGACCCGGGGGATCAGTCCGTCCCGGGACATCGACATCAGGATGCGGGTCTGGCCGTACATCACGGCGAGCACCACGGAGGCGATGGCGACGACCGCGCCGAAGGCGACCACGCCGCCGCCGATCGCCGAGCCGGTGACCCGGTCGACGACGTAGGAGAGCGCGGCGGGCCGGTTCCCCACCTGGTCGCCGCCCACCGCGCCGATCGCGGCGACGGCGACCGCGCAGTAGAGGAGGGTGACCAGGCCGATGCAGACCAGGATCGCGACCGGGATGTCCCGGCGCGGGTTCTTGGCCTCCTCGCCGGCCGTGGTGATCGCGTCGAAGCCGATGTAGGAGAAGAAGGCGGCGGTGGTGCCGGCGCCGATGCCGCCGAGGCCGGCCGGCGAGAAGGGGGTGAGGTTGCCGTCCTGGAAGGCGTAGAAGCCGATGGCGCAGAAGGCGAGCAGCACGGCCAGCTTGAGGACGGCCATGGCGGCCGTGGCGCGGGCGCTGTCCCGTACGCCGCGCACCAGCAGGACCGAGGCCAGGGCGATGACCACCACCGCCGGCAGGTTGACCGCGCCGCCGTCGCCGGGGCCCGCGGAGAGGGCGTGCGGGAGCTGGAGGCCGAGGACGCTGTCGAGCAGCTCGTTGACGTACTGGCTCCAGCCGACCGCGACCGCCGAGACCGACACGCCGTACTCCAGGAGCAGGCACCAGCCGACGAGGAAGGCGGTCCGCTCGCCGAGCCCGGCGTAGGCGAAGGAGTACGAGGAGCCGGAGACCGGGATCGCGCCGCCCAGCTCGGCGAAGGCGAACGCGGTGAACACGCAGGTGATCGCGGCCAGGACGAAGGAGACGACGACGGCCGGGCCGGCCTCGGCGACGGAGTCGGACAGGCCGACGAAGATGCCGGTGCCGACGATCGCGCCGACGCCGAAGCAGACGAGCTGGAGCAGCCCCATCGTGCGCTTCAGGCCGTGGCCTTCGCGGTCGGCGCCGGATTCGGCGACGAGGAGGTGGGGGGACTTGACGCGGGAAGCGGGCATTGCGGGTGGTGCTCGTTTCTGGTGGTGCGGGGGGCGCGACGGTGGTCGCGGCCGACGGCACCGGAAGGGGTGGCTCCGGAGCCGCCGGTCAGCATAGGGCCTGGTGGGGGAAGGGCGGCGGGGAAGAGTCAGGCGAGGGTGGCGACGAGTACGGCCTTGATGGTGTGCAGGCGGTTCTCCGCCTCGTCGAAGACCACCGAGTGCTCCGACTCGAAGACCTCGTCGGTGACCTCCAGGGAGTCCAGCCCGTGGGCCTCGAAGATCTCCTGGCCCACCTTGGTGCCCAGGTCGTGGAAGGCGGGCAGGCAGTGCAGGAACTTGACGTCCGGGTTGCCGGTGGCGCGCAGCACGTCCATGGTCACGGCGTAGGGCGCGAGGGCCTTGATCCGCTCCGCCCAGACCTCCTTGGGCTCGCCCATGGAGACCCAGACGTCCGTGACGACGAACCCGGCGCCCCGCACCCCCTCGGCCACGTCCTCGGTGAGGGTGATGCGGGCCCCGCTGGTGGCGGCGAGCCGGTGCGCCCGGTCGACGACCTCCTGGGCGGGCCAGTAGGACTTCGGGGCGACGATGCGCACGTCCATGCCGAGCAGGGCGCCGGTGACCAGGTAGGAGTTGCCCATGTTGAAGCGGGCGTCGCCGAGGTAGGCGAAGGTGGTCTCCCGCAGGAGGCGGTCGCCGTGCTCGGTCATCGTGAGCACGTCGGCGAGCATCTGGGTGGGGTGCCAGTCGTCGGTCAGGCCGTTGTAGACGGGTACGCCCGCGAAGGCCGCCAGTTCCTCGACCTTGGTCTGGCTGTCGCCGCGGTACTCGATACCGTCGAACATGCGGCCGAGGACGCGGGCGGTGTCCTTCACGGACTCCTTGTGGCCGATCTGCGACCCGGCCGGGTCGAGGTACGTCGTGGACGCGCCCTGGTCGGCGGCGGCGACCTCGAACGCGCAGCGGGTGCGCGTCGAGGTCTTCTCGAAGATCAGCGCGATGTTCTTGCCCTGGAGGTACCGCGTCTCCGTCCCGGCCCGCTTCGCGGCCTTCAGTTCCGCGGCCAGCTCGATCAGGCCGCGGAACTCCTCCTCGGTGAAGTCCAGCTCCTTGAGGAAGTGGCGGCCGGCGAGGGCGGTCGGGACTGTCGCCATGGGGGCGCTCCAGAGGTGCAGGTCGGGGACTGACTTCTGGAAGTCTATACGAACTTCTGAATTTCTATACAGAGCCGAGTCCCTATACGGGCTCACGCTCCACCGGGCAGCTCATGCAGCGCGGGCCGCCCCGGCCCCGGCCCAGTTCGCTGCCCGGGATCTCGATCACCTCGATGCCCTGTTTGCGCAGGTGGGTGTTGGTGGTGGCGTTGCGTTCGTAGGCGACGACGACGCCCGGCTCGACGGCCAGCACGTTGCAGCCGTCGTCCCACTGCTCGCGCTCGGCCGCGTGCACGTCCTGGGTGGCGGTCAGGACCCGGATCTCGCCGAGGCCGAGGGCGGCGGCCATCGCGCGGTGCATGTGCTCCGGGGGGTGGTCGGTGACCTTCAGGTCCTTCTCCCCGGCGCCCGGCTCGATCGTGTAGGAGCGGAGCATGCCGAGCCCGGCGTACTGGGTGAAGGTGTCGCCGTCGACCATCGTCATCACCGTGTCCAGGTGCATGAAGGCGCGCCGCTTCGGCATGTCGAGGGCCACGATGGTCCGGGCGGACCCGGCGGCGAACAGCTTGTGGGCGAGCATCTCGACGGCCTGGGGCGTGGTGCGCTCGCTCATGCCGATGAGCACGGCGCCGTTGCCGATGACCAGGACGTCGCCGCCCTCGATGGTGGAGGGGTAGTCGGCCTGCCCCTCGGACCAGAGGTGGAAGGTCTCGTCGCGGAACAGCGGGTGGTGGCGGTAGATCGCCTCGAAGTGGACCGTCTCGCGCTGCCGGGCCGGCCAGCGCATGGCGTTGATGGAGACCCCGTCGTAGATCCAGGCCGAGGTGTCCCGGGTGAAGAGGTGGTTGGGCAGCGGGCCGAGCAGGAAGTCGTCCAGCTCCATGGCGTGGAAGCGCACGGAGGTCGGCTCCGGGTGCGCGTCCAGGAACTCCCGCTTGGTCATGCCGCCGACCAGCCACTCGGCCAGCTCGTGGGCGGGCAGGGTCTCGAAGGCGGCCCGGAGGTGGTCCGTGGCCAGCACTCCGTACTCCTTCTCGTCGAAGACCCGGTCCAGGACGAGCCGCCGCGCGGCCGGCACGTCCAGGGTCTCGGTGAGCAGGTCGCCGAAGAGGTGCACCGCCACCCCGCGGTCGCGGAGCACGTCGGCGAACCCGTCGTGCTCGGCGCGCGCCCGGCGCACCCACAGCACGTCGTCGAAGAGAAGGGCGTCCTTGTTGCTGGGGGTGAGCCTTTTGAGCTCGAGATCCGGCCGGTGCAGGATGACGCGGGTGAGCCGCCCGGCTTCGGAGTCGACTTGGAATCCCATGTCTCCATCCTGACCACTCCGGCGCCCGTTCACCCCCTGCTTTCGCGTGCCCGTGACCACAGTGCGCCCTCCGGGTGCCCCTGTGCGACGGCGGGGCCCCGCGACGCCGCCGCGTAAAGCGTGGCGACGGCCGGAGTGCCCGGCCGCACGTCAGGGGGAGGCCCGTTGAGTTCCGACACGCTGAGTTCCGACATGCTGAGTTCCGACACGTTGAGTTCCGACACGCTGAGTGCCGGTGCCTTGAGTCCCGATGCCCTGATCACCCACTTCGTGGGTGCCTCGGCGCTGATCCTGGTGGCCGCCCACAGCGGTGGGTGGCTGGCCCGGCGGCTGGGGCAGCCGTACATCGTGGGCCAGTTGGCGACGGGGATCGCCCTCGGTCCCTCGCTGCTCGGCAGCACGGCCCCGGACGCGTACGCGGCCCTGTTCCCGGCGGCGATCGGTCCGGCGCTGACCGGGCTCGCGCAGTTCTCGCTGGTGGTGTTCCTGTTCGCGGTGGGCTACGAGCTGGACCTGAAGATGCTCGGTGTCCGGGCGCGCAGCTCGGTGAACGTGGCGCTGGCCTCGTTCGCCGTGCCGATGGCCGTGGGCAGCGGCTGCGCCCTGCTGTTCGGGGACGCCCTGCACGACCTGGGCATGCCCAGGGACCTCTCGCCCGGCATGGTGGTCTTCGCTGGGGTCGCCCTGGCGACGACGGCGGTACCGGTGCTGACGGCCATCGTGCGCGAGAACGGGCTGTCCCGCACGGTGCCCGGAGTGGTGGCCGTCTCCGCCGCCGGGGTGCTGGACGCGATCTGCTGGACGGTGCTGGCGGGCGCGCTGCTGGAGTCGGGGGGTGGGGGCGGCGCCGGAGGAGGGCTCGACTGGCCGTGGCGGGTGCTGCTCACGGTCGGCTACGTCGCCCTGATGGCCTGCGCGGCCCGTCCGCTGCTGCGCCTGCTGCTGTGGCGGACCCGCCTGGAGCCCTCGCTCCGGATGGCGCTGCTCATCGGCTTCGCGCTCGGCTCGGCGTGGGTCACGCACGCGCTGGGACTGCATGTGATCTTCGGTGCGCTGCTCGCCGGGGTGGTCGTCCCGCGCGAGGAGGGCGGCACGCTCGACCCCGATCTGCTGCGGCCGCTGCTGTCCGTGGCCTCGCTGCTGCTGCCGTTCTTCTTCGTGCTGTCGGGCCAGTCCGTGGCGCTGAACAGCATGACGGGCACGGGCTGGGCCGCCCTGGCGGTGGTGACGCTGCTCGCGGTGGTGACGAAGATCGGCAGCGGGGCGGCGGCGGCCGGTCTGGGCGGCCTCGACCGGCACGACGCGTGGACGGTCGGCATCCTGCTCAACACCCGGGGGCTGACCGAGCTGATCGCCCTCAACGCGGGCCTGGACGCGGGCCTGCTGAGCGCCCCGCTCTACACGGTCCTGGTCTTCATGGCCCTCGCCACGACGCTGCTGACCCAGCCGCTCCTGCTGCTGAACGCGCGGCTCGCCACCCGCGAGCGCCGTCCGGAGTCGGCCCGGTCCACGGCGGTGAAGCCGTACGCCGGGTGACTCCGGCCGGCGCACGTCCCACCGCCGCGGCCCGGTCACCGGGTCCCGGAGGTCACAGCCGCGGGTCCACCGGCTCCGACTCCAGGGCCAGCACTGCGAACACCGCCTCGTGCACTCGCCACAGCGGCTCGCCGTCCGCGAGCCGGTCCAGGGCCTCCAGGCCGAGGGCGTACTCGCGGATCGCCAGCGACCGCTTGTGGTTCAGGAAGCGGTGCCTGAGCCGGGCGAGGTTGTCGGGGCGGGTGTACTCGGGGCCGTAGATGATCCGCAGGTACTCGCGGCCGCGGCACTTGATGCCGGGCTGCACCAGGCGGCCCTTGTCTCCCCCACTCTCGGCTTCGCTCGAGCGGGGGGACCCCCACCGCACGAGGGCGCCGATCGGCTTGACCACCATGCCCTCGCCGCCGCGGCCGGTCATCTCCAGCCACCAGTCGACGCCCGCCGCCACCGACTCGGGGTCGCCGGTGTCGACGTACAGGCGCCGGGTGGTCTGGAGCAGGCCGCTGCCGTCGTGCTCGACGAGCCGGTCGAGGAGGGCCAGCTGCTCGTCGTGCGGCAGCGCGGCCAGGCTGCGGCCCTGCACCGCCAGGATCTGGAACGGGGCCAGGCGGACGCCGTCCAGGCCGTCGGTGGGCCAGCAGTAACGGCGGTAGGCGTCGGTGAAGGCGGCCGCGTCGGCGGACCGGGCGCGCTGGCGGTCGAGGAGGTCCTTCACCTCGACGCCGCGCGCCGCGGCACCCTCCAGCGCGGCCAGCGCGCCCGGGAACACCGCGCCGGAGGCGGCGCCCACGGCGGCGTACTGGGAGCGCAGCAGGCCGGATGCCTTGAGCGACCAGGGCATCAGCTCGGTGTCGAGGAGCAGCCAGTCGGTGGCCAGTTCCTCCCACAGGCCGGCCTCGCCGATCGCGGTGCGCAGCCGGTCCAGGATCTCCTCGGTGAGCGAGGCGTCGTCGAGGAAGGGGCGGCCGGTGCGGGTGTAGAGGGACCCGGTGGGACCGTCGACCCCGAAGCGGGCGCGGGCCGCGTCCGCGTCGCGGCAGACCAGGGCCACCGCCCGGGAGCCCATGTGCTTCTCCTCGCACACGACCCGCTCGACGCCGTCCGCCGCGTACTGCGCGAAGGCCTCCTTGGGGTGCTCCAGGTAGCCGTCCACCCCGGAGGTGGCCGTCGGTGCCATGGTCGGCGGGAGGTACGGGAGCAGCCGGGGGTCGGTGGCGAAGCGGCTCATCACCTCCAGCGCGGCCGCGCCGTTCTCCTCGCGTACGGTGATCCGCCCGGCGTGCCGGGTCTCCACCACCCGGCGGCCCTGGACGTCGGCCAGGTCCAGCGGGCGGCCGTCGTGCCCGCCGGGTGCCTCGGTGCGCAGCGGCTTGGCCGGCTCGTACCAGACCCGCTCGGCGGGTACGTCGACGATCTCCCGCTCCGGCCAGCGCAGCGCGGTGAGCTTGCCACCGAAGACCGCGCCGGTGTCCAGGCAGATGGTGTTGTTCAGCCAGGTGGCCTCCGGGACCGGGGTGTGGCCGTAGACGACGGCCGCGCGGCCCCGGTAGTCCTCGGCCCACGGGTAGCGCACGGGCAGGCCGAACTCGTCGGTCTCGCCGGTGGTGTCGCCGTACAGGGCGTGGCTGCGGACCCGGCCGGAGGTGCGGCCGTGGTACTTCTCGGGCAGACCCGCGTGGCAGACCACGAGCCGGCCGCCGTCGAGGACGTAGTGGCTGACCAGGCCGTCGATGAACTCCCGTACCTCGGCGCGGAACTCCTCGCTCTCCCCCTCCATCTGCTCGATCGTCTCGGCGAGTCCGTGGGTGTGCTGGACCTTGCGGCCCTTCAGGAAGCGGCCGTACTTGTTCTCGTGGTTGCCGGGGACGCACAGCGCGTTGCCCGACTTGACCATGGACATCACGCGGCGCAGCACGCCGGGGCTGTCCGGGCCGCGGTCGACGAGGTCGCCGACGAAGACGGCGGTGCGGCCGTCGGGGTGGACGCCGTCGGTGTAGCCGAGCTTGCCGAGCAGGGTCTCCAGCTCGGCGGCGCAGCCGTGGATGTCGCCGACGATGTCGAAGGGGCCGGTGAGGTGGGTGAGGTCGTTGAACCGCTTCTCGGTGACGACGGTGGCGTGCTCGGCCTCCGCGACGCCGCGCAGCACGTGCACCTTGCGGAAGCCCTCGCGCTCCAGGTGGCGCAGGGAGCGGCGGAGTTCGCGGGTGTGGCGCTGGATGACCCGGCGGGGCATGTCGGCGCGGTCGGTGCGGGTGGCGTTGCGCTCGGCGCAGACCTGCTCGGGCACGTCGAGGACGATGGCGATGGGCAGCACGTCGTGCTTCCTGGCCAGCTCGATCAGCTGACGCCGGGCGTCCTGCTGCACGTTGGTGGCGTCGACGACGGTGCGGCGGCCGGCGGCGAGCCGCTTGCCCGCGATGTAGTGCAGGACGTCGAAGGCGTCGCGGCTGGCGCTCTGGTCGTTCTCGTCGTCGGCGACCAGGCCCCGGCAGAAGTCGGAGGAGATGACCTCGGTCGGCTTGAAGTGGCGCCGGGCGAAGGTGGACTTGCCGGATCCGGAGGCGCCGATCAGCACGACGAGGGAGAGGTCGGTGACGGGCAGGGCGCGGGCCCGCACGGAGGTGGCTCCGGTGGTGCCGGTGGTGTCTGCGGTGCTCATGCGGCCTTCGCCTCCTTCTCGGTGGCGGTAGCGGTAGCGGTAGCGGTCAGGGTGAACAGGGCCAGCTGGGTGGGCGGGCCCACCTCCGGGTCGTCGGGTCCCACGGGGCGGAACTCGACGTCGTAGCCGTGGCGTTCGGCGACCGCTCGGGCCCAGGCGCGGAACTCCCCGCGGGTCCACTCGAAGCGGTGGTCGCGGTGGCGGGCGTGACCGGCGGGCAGGGTCTCCCAGCGCACGTTGTACTCGACGTTGGGGGTGGTGACGACGACGGTACGCGGACGGGCCGAGCCGAAGACGGCGTACTCCAGGGCGGGCAGCCTCGGCAGGTCGAGGTGCTCGATCACCTCGCTGAGCACGGCGGCGTCGTACCCCTTGAGGCGCTTGTCGGTGTAGGCGAGGGAACCCTGGAAGAGCCGGACGCGGGCGGCCTGCCGTTCGCCCATGCGGTCCAGCTTGAGCCGCCGGGAGGCGATGGTGAGGGCGCGCACCGACACGTCCACGCCGACGATCTCGGTGAACCGCGGCTCGCTGAGCAGCTCGCGCACCAGGTGCCCCTCGCCGCAGCCCAGGTCGAGGACGCGGGCGGCGGCGTGGTCGCGCAGCGCGGTGAGGATCGCCTCGCGGCGGTGCACGGCGAGCGGGGTCGGCTTCGGCTCCTGCTCGGCCTCCGCCTCGACCGCGTTGTCGATCTCCTCGACCTCGCTGTCGTCGGTCTCGGCCAGCCGGATCAGCTCCAGCCGGTCCATCGCCTCGCGGGTCAGGGACCAGCGGCGGGACAGGTAGCGGCTGGTGATGAGCTTGTGCTCGGGGTGGCCGGGCAGCCAGCCCGCACCGGCCCGCATCAGCTTGTCGACCTCGTCCGGGGAGACCCAGTAGTGCTTGGCGTCGTCGAGCACCGGGAGGAGGACGTACAGGTGGCGCAGGGCGTTCGAGAGGGTGAGGGCCTCGGACTCCAGCACGAGCCGGACGTAGCGCGAGTCGCCCCACTCGGGGAACTCGGTGTCCAGCGGCACCGCCTCGACGGCGACCGCCCAGCCCAGCGGCTCGAACAGGCGCCGCACCAGGTCGGGGCCACCGCGGGCGGGCAGCGCCGGGATCTCGACGCGCAGCGGCAGCGGTTCGGCGGCACGCTCCGGGCGGGCCTTGCACACGCCGCGCATCGCGCTGGAGAAGACGTTGCTCAGCGCGACAGCGAGGAGGGACGAGGCCGCGTACGGGCGGTCGTTGACGTACTGGGCGAGGGCCGCGTCGGGGGCGCCGCCGCGGCCCTTGCCCTTGCCGCGCCTGACCAGCGCCACCGCATCGACCTCCAGCAGCAGCGCGGCCGTGCAGCGCTGGTCCTCCGCCTCGGGGTAGAGCACGTGGGCCGTGCCGAAGGAGGTGGAGAACGCCTGCGCCTTCTCGGGATGCTTGTGCAGCAGGAAACCGAGGTCGGTCGCGGGGTGCTCGGGGGTGCCTGTGGTGGTGAGGGTCAGGAACATGCGGAGGGCCTCTCCGGCTGGTGGACGGGACGGGACGCCGTACGCGCGAGAGCCCCCGGGGCGGTACCCCGAGGGCTCCGGCAGGACGACGGTCACACGATCGCACAGGGCGGGTGACCGGCGCCTTCGGTTATTCGACCGTTCGACGGGCGGCCGGCTTCAGGTCAGTTGCGACTGGACCTGGGAGGAGATCAGCTCCAGGTGGTCCAGGTCGTCGAGGTCGAGGATCTGGAGGTAGATCCGCTGGGCGCCGGCCTCGGCGTAGCGGCCGATCTTCTCGACGACCTCGGCCGGGGAGCCCGCGAGGCCGTTGGCCTTCAGCTCCTCCACCTCGCGGCCGATGACGGCGGCGCGCCGGGCGACCTCGGCGTCGTCCTTGCCGACGCAGGCGACGAGGGCGTTGGAGTAGGTGAGCGCGTCCGCGCCGCGGCCGGCCGCCTCGGCGGCGGCCCGCACCCGGCCGAACTGGCGCCCGGTGTCCTCGATCGAGGCGAACGGCATGTTGAACTCGTCGGCGTACTGACCGGCCAGCCGCGGGGTGCGGGTGGCGCCGTGCCCGCCGATGAGCACGGGCACCTTGGCCTGCGCGGGCTTGGGCAGCGCGGGCGAGTCGGTGAGGTCGTAGAACTTCCCGTGGAAGTCGAAGGTCTTGCCGGTCTCGGTGGCCCACAGACCGGTGACGATGGCCAGCTGCTCCTCCAGGCGGCCGATCTTCTCCTTCGGGAACGGGATGCCGTAGGCCTTGTGCTCCTCCTCGAACCAGCCGGCGCCCAGGCCCAGCTCGACGCGGCCGCCCGACATCTGGTCGACCTGCGCGACCTGGATGGCGAGGACGCCGGGCAGGCGGAAGGTGCCGGCGGTCATGAGGGTGCCGAGGCGGATGCGCTTCGTCTCCCGGGCGAGTCCGGCGAGGGTGATCCAGGCGTCGGTGGGGCCGGGGAGTCCGTCCACGGCGCCCATGCGGAGGTAGTGGTCGCTGCGGAAGAAGGCGTCGAAGCCGAGGTCCTCGGTGGCCTTGGCCACGGTGAGCAAGGTGTCGTAGGTGGCCCCCTGCTGGGGCTCGGTGAAGATACGGAGATCCATGTCTTCCATCCTGCCTGCTCGGCGCGGGGGTACGGCACAGGCTCCCGCCGCGGCGCGCGGGGCGGAGGTCTCACCCGGCCTCCCGCTCGGGTAAGTGCGCGTCGCGGTCCGCCAGTTTGCGCAGCATCTCGAGGACCCGGTCGCGCGACTCGTCCGCCGCGTCGATGGCCTCCATGCACTGCCAGTACGTCGCCTCGTCGTCGGCGGCGCAGGCGACGCCCACGAGGGCGATGCCGGTCTCGCCGAGCAGGGTGCCCAGGCGCATCAGGGCCTGCCGGGCGTCGCCCAGTTCGGTGAGCTGGGCGGCGCGCAGCTCGCCCGGGGCCAGCTCCGGGGTGTGCAGCACTCCGCAGCCGCGGCCCGCCAGCTCGGTCAACCCGATGGCCTCGCCGCGCAGTTCGGGCGGTCCGTGGACCGCCAGCCGGCTGCCGATCGCCTGGGCCAGTGCCTGCACCTGCCACACCTCCGTCAAAACCTCCGGCACCTCGCCGCCGGCGGCCAGGGCACGCCCACTCGTCACGATGAGCCGCACAGCGTCCATGCGCTGCCCCCGTCTGTCCGACGCGCTCGCGGCGCGTCCGCCCGAACTCCGTTGTCCACTACCCAGAGTGAAGGTGTGTGGGGCGAAAAGCCAGAGGAAGGCGGAAATCTTCGGACACCATCGTGATTTCTGGCCGGAACTTGACTGCGGAGAGTGATAACGGAGTGGTCGGCTCCCCCGGCTTCAGTCTTCCGGTGCGCCCGCCACCGGGAACCGGGACTCGTTGCGCTCGATCTTCGCCTCCAGCGCGGCCAGCGGGTCGACTCCGAGTACCTCGCAGAACTGGAGGAGGTACGCCAGGACGTCGGCGACCTCGTCCCGGACCCGGTGGGCGGTGTCCGGGTCGGTCATGACGCGGGCCGACTGCTCGGGCGTCAGCCACTGGAAGATCTCCAGGAGTTCGGAGGCCTCCACGCTCAGCGCGGCGGCCAGGTTCTTGGGGGTGTGGTAGGGCTGCCAGTCGCGCGCGGCGGCGAACTCGGCCAGCCTGCGCCGCAGTGCGGCGAGGTCACGGGGGTGATCGGTCACGGATTCAGGTGTACCACCGTGACGCCGCCCGCCCCGGCCGCCCCCGCCTGCCCCGTCTCCCCCACCGCTTCGACCGCCCACGACGCGTCGGCGACCGCTCCGACGAGGCGGATGTGTCCACGGTCGCACATCCGCGCGGCCAGCCGGAGCAGTTCGGCGCGCTGGCGCACGTCGAGGCCGCGGTCGAAGCCGTCGGCGAGGACGGTGAGCGTCTGCAGCGCGGCGGGCACCTCGCCGGCCGGGTCGACCTCCAGTACGCCGGGTCCGGTGAACAGCACCAGGGCGAGAGCGACGTAGCGCAGCTCGCCGTAGCCGAGGCGGCCGAGGCCGGTGCGGACGCCGTCGCCCCGGTCGAGGAGCGCGCGGACCACACCGCCGAGGGCCGGTTCGGCCAGGACGTCCTCGACGGGGCCCGCGCATCCGGCACGTACCGCCGCGACGAACTGCGCGTGCCGCCGGCCGCACTCGGCGCGGGTGCGCCACAGCACGTCGGCGAGGTTGTCGCAGCTGCCGAGCAGACGCCCCGAGCCGGTGGGTACCGGCTCCCGCATCCAGCCCGGCCGCGGATCGCAGGCGAAGACGGAGCGCAGCGCGACCACCATCTGCTCGGCCGCCGCGAGCACCCTGCGCTGCCCGTCCGTCTTGCCGGCCACCCGCAGCGGCAGCAGCGGGGTGCCGAGCCGGTCGTCGGGCAGCGGGGCACGGGTCACGGGCGCCGACCCGGCCGTGTGCCAGGCCGCCTGCACGGCACGGCGGCCGGGGTCGCGCAGGGCCGTCTCCAGCAGCACGACGCCGTCCGCGGTCAGCCGCTCCCCCACGATGCGCAGTTCGGGCTCGGCCTGCACGGCGACGTCCAGGTGCACCGGCCCCTCCGCGCCGTCGGCCGTGCAGCCGATGCGGAAGCCCCGGCGGTGCTGCGCGTCGGGCCGGGCCCGCTCGGGCACGCAGGCGCCCGGGTCCGGGAACACGGCGCCGAGTTCCGCGCCGCCGCCGAGCCGGGCCAGCGCGTCGTACGCCCTGAGGGCGCTGGTCTTGCCGCTGCCGCTGGGCCCGGCGAGCACGGTGAGCGGCCCGAGCCGCAGCACTGCGCGCCGGTGCCCGGCGAAGGCGGACAGCCGCAGCTGGGTGACGCGGGGGCGGTCGGGGACCGGCGCGACGGACGCCGGTAACGCGGAGGACGCAGGTGACGCTGCCATATGCGGACCGTAGGACTCCGCCGGACGGCGAACCGTTTTGCCCGGACGGCATTCCTACGATCGGGGGACCGGACGGTCAGGGCCGGAGCGGACCGTCACACTCCCGGCACCCCCGCCGCACTCTCCATCAGCCCGTTCACCTCGGTGCCCGCCGGGGTCAGCAGGAAGACGTTGCGGTCCACCCGGTGCATCCCGCTGGCCAGGCCGAAGACGACGCCCGTACTGAAGTCCAGGACCCGCTTGGCCACCTCGCCCTCGGCGCTGGTCAGGTCCAGGAGCACCGGGATCCCCGCCATCAGGGTCTCGGCGACCTCGCGGGCGTCCGCGAACACGTTGATCCTCAGGACGACGAAACGGCGGCGCCGCTCCGTCTCCGCCTCGGGCATCGCCCGGTGACCGACCGCGGACGGCCAGGCGTCGCGCCCACGCAGCGGAACTACCTGGGCGAGCCCTTCCCACTGTTCATCGGTGACGTCGTGGCTGTTCACCGGCTCCCCCGATTTCACTCGCCTTCATTGCCTGCACCAGCCAATTCTTACGCCAAGTCACCCGTTCGGCCCAACAGCGACACGGTTGGCGACGCTCCGTGTCCGGTGATTGTCCGGCGCCGGGCCGGGTACTCAGCGACAGCCGTCGCGCCCGAGCGGGACCCGCGAGGGGAGCCACCGCCGCGCAGACGGACGTACGCCGTCACACGAAGGAGTGCCCATGGGTGCGCTGGACCTGCCCGGACCCGTCACACGCGAGGGGGCACCGCCGAAGGTCGACACCGCCGCCCTCCGGGACGCCCTGCGCGAGCGGGTGGACGGTGAGGTCCGCTTCGACGCCGGGAGCCGGGCCGCCTACTCCACCGACGCGTCGAACTTCCGGCAGACCCCGCTCGGCGTGGTCGTCCCGCGTACCCCGGAGGCCGGCGTGGAGGCGGTGACCGTGGCCCGGGAGTTCGGCGCGCCGGTGCTCTCGCGCGGTGGCGGGACCAGCCTGGCCGGGCAATGCACCAACGCGGGCGTGGTCCTCGACTGGTCGAAGTACTGCACCCGGGTGGAGTCGGTGGACCCCGGCGCCCGCACCTGCGTCGTCCAGCCCGGGATCGTGCTCGACGACCTCAACCGGCAGCTCGCGCCGCACGGCCTGCGCTACGGACCCGAGCCCGCCACCCACGCCAACTGCACCATCGGCGGCATGATCGGCAACAACTCCTGCGGCGCCACCGCGCAGGCGCACGGCAAGGTCGTGGACAACATCGCCCGCCTGGAGGTGCTGCTGTACGACGGCACCCGGTTCTGGTGCGGCCGGACGGACGACGAGGAGTACGCCGAGATCGAGCGGCAGGGCGACCTGCGGGCGACCGTCTACCGGCGGCTGCGGGCGCTGCGCGACACCTACGGGGACGAGGTCCGCCGCCGGTTCCCGGACGTCCCGCGCCGGGTCTCCGGCTACAACCTGGACTCCCTGCTGCCGGAGTTCGGCTTCGACGTGGCAGGGCTGCTGGTGGGCAGCGAGTCGACGCTGGTCACGGTGGTGCGGGCGGAACTGAAGCTGGTTCCGGTGGTGAAGGAACGCTCCCTGCTCGTGCTCGGGTTCGACAGCATCGACAAGGCCGCCGACGCGGTGCCCGACATCCTGCCGCACGAGCCGATCGCCCTGGAGGGCGTCGACGCCCGGCTGGTGCGCGACGAGCGGATCAAGCACCTGAACCCCGAGGCGCTGGCCGAGATGCCCGAGGGCAACGCCTACCTGATGGTGCAGTTCGGCGGGGACACCGTCGAGGAGGCCGACGCGCGGGCGCACCGGATGCTTCAGGCCGTGCACCGCTCCGAACACGACGCCGACTGCGCGTTCCTGGACGACCCGTCGCACGAGGAGGACCTGTGGCAGGTCCGCGAGGCCGGGCTCGGCGCCACCGCGCACATCCCGGGCAAGCCCGACACCTTCGAGGGCTGGGAGGACTCGGCGGTCTCCCCCGAGAAGCTGGGCGACTACCTGCGACGCCTGCGCGGCCTGTTCGAGGAGTTCGGGTACCTGAGCGACACGGGTCCGAGCCTGTACGGCCACTTCGGGCAGGGCTGCGTGCACACCCGGATCCCGTTCGACCTGTACACCGCGGACGGGGTGGCGACGTACCGGAGGTTCATGGAGCGGGCCGCCGATCTCGTCGTCGAGTTCGGCGGCTCGCTGTCCGGCGAGCACGGGGACGGGCAGAGCCGGGGCGAGCTGCTGGGGCGGATGTTCGGGGATCGGCTCGTGGAGGCGTTCGGGCGGCTGAAGGCCGTGTTCGACCCGCTGGACCGGATGAACCCGGGGAAGGTCGTCGCGCCGTACCGGCTGGACGACAATCTGCGGCTCGGCGGTGACTGGGCCCCGTTCGAGCCCCGCGACCTGCGCTTCCGCTTCCCGCACGACGGGGGTTCGTTCTCCCAGGCGGCCAACCGCTGCGTAGGCGTCGGCAAGTGCCGGCAGCACACCAGCGACGGCACGGTGATGTGCCCGTCGTACCAGGTGACCCGGGAGGAGGAGCACTCGACGCGGGGCCGGGCCCGGCTGCTGTTCGAGATGCTCGACGGGCACGGGGACGGCGCGATCCGGGACGGCTGGCGTTCGGAGGAGGTCAAGGACGCCCTCGATCTCTGCCTGGCCTGCAAGGGCTGCAAGAAGGACTGTCCTGCGGACGTGGACATGGCCACGTACAAGGCGGAGTTCCTGTCCCACCACTACGAGGGCCGGCCGTGGCGCCGGCCGCGCTCGGACTGGTCGATGGGCTGGCTGCCGGCGCTCGCGCAGGTGGTGGGCCGCACCCGGCTCGCACCGGTCGTCAACGCGCTCACCCACGCGCCGCTGCTGTCGAAGGCGGCGGTGCTGGTGGCGGGGGTGGCGGACCGGGAGGTGCCGCTGTTCGCCGACGAGACCTTCGAGCGGTGGTTCGCGGAGCACGAGCCGGAGGGCGACGGGCACCGCGGGTCCGTACTGCTGTGGCCGGACACCTTCACCAACCACTTCCACCCGCACATCGGCCGGGCGGCGGTACGGGTCCTCGAACAGGCGGGCTGGCGGGTGGAGCTGCCGCACGAGCCGCTGTGCTGCGGGCTGACCTGGGTCTCCACCGGGCAGCTCGGCACGGCGGAGCGGGTCCTCGCCCGTACCGTGCGCGCCCTGGCCGAGCATGTCCGGTCGGGCGGCCTGGTGGTGGCGCTGGAGCCGAGCTGCACGGCCGTGTTCCGGGCGGACGCGACGGAGCTGTTCCCCGGCGACCAGGACGTGCTGCGGCTGGCCGGGCAGACGGTGACCCTGTCGGAGCTGCTCACCGAGCACTCCCCCGGCTACGAGCCGCCGCGGGTCCCGGACCGGTCCGCGCGCGCGGTCGCCCAGGTGCACTGCCACCAGCACGCGGTACTGGGCTGGGAGGCCGACCGGGAGCTGCTGCGCCGGGCCGGGGTGGACGCGGAACGACTGGACTCCGGCTGCTGCGGGCTGGCCGGCAACTTCGGCTTCGAGCGCGGTCACCTGGACGTCAGCGAGGCGTGCGCGGAGCGGGTGCTGCTGCCGCGGCTGCGGGAGGAGGACGAGTCGACCGTCGTCCTCGCCGACGGGTTCAGCTGCCGCACCCAGATCCACGAGTTCGACAGCGGCGGCCACGAGGGCGTGCACCTGGCGGAGCTGCTGGCCTCGGCCCTGCCGTCCGGCCCGGGGGCCCCGGGCAGCGCGTACGGCACCGCCCCGGGCGCCCGTCCGTCCGCTCCCGGTCCGCGGGCCCGGGCCCTGGCCCTCGCGGCCACGGCGGCGGCCGCCGTGGGCACCGCGGCGGCGGCGACGGCGCTGGCCCGGAGCCTGCGCCGCCACTGAGCCCGGACACGACGGACGGTCACCACCGAGGGTGCGGGGTGACCGTCCGTCGTATCCGGGTGTGGAGTCCGGCCCGGGTGTGGAGTCCGTGTCCGGGTGTGGCGTCTCAGGCCCGGGACGAGGCCGCGTCCTGACGGCTCGCCAGGGCCCAGATCACGAACACGTCGATCGCCATCATGATCACGGACCAGACGGGCGCGTACGGCAGGAACAGGAACTGGGCGATCAGGCTCAGCGAGGCGAGGACGATACCCGCCACCCGCGCCCACGCCATGTTCTTGAGCACGCCGAACCCGGTGACGAACACGAGGGCGCCCAGGATGACGTGGACGATCCCCCAGCCGGTCAGGCTCATCTCGTAGACGTAGGTGCCGATACGGGCGTACACGTCGTCCTCGGCGATGGCCGCGATGCCCTGGAGGACGGCGAGCGCGCCGTTCAGCAACAGCAGTACGCCCGCGAAGACGACACCGCCGGTCACCCAGCCGCTGGTGCGGTCGCCCGAGCGCTGGGCCCAGGAGGCGTCGCCGCCGTGGGACGGCCGGCCGGGAGAGGGTTCGGCGTGCTGGCTCATGAGCGGAGTCCTTTCTGTGTCCCCCGTACGGGGCAGCTGCCCACCGGCGCCCGACGGCACCGACAGGTCATTCAGAGCCTGCGGGCGGCCGCGCTCCCCGGCCAGGCGGGTCCGCCGGACGGGTGAATCACTCGCCGGGCGTGCGCATGCGGACGCCCCCGGCCTCGCGTTAACTGAGCGGCACCCGCGGCCCCGGTGACCGACGGACCCGGGCGGGACGAAGGAGGGCGTGTGACGAGTCGGCCGCTGCCCCGGCGGGGTCCGCGCGGACGGGTTCCGTGACCGCGCCGGCGAACGCCGTCCCGGACCGGGCGGAGCGGTCGCTGCGGCAGACCCTGCTCAGCCCCGGCTACCGGCGGCTGTTGCTGCTGTGTGTGCTGCTGGGCGTGCCCATCGCGCTGGCCTGCTTCTTCTTCGTCGGGCTCCAGCACGAGTTGCAGCACTGGGTGTGGACGTCGCTGCCCGAGGCGGCCGGATACGACACCCCGCCGTGGTGGTGGCCGCTGCCCGCGCTGGTGCTCGCCGGGCTGATCCTGGCGCCGATCGTGACCCGGATGCCGGGCGGCGGCGGACATCTGCCGGTGAACGGCCTGGGCGGCGCGCCCGTGGGCCCCCGGGCGCTGCCCGGCGCGGTGCTGGCGGCGCTGGCCACGCTGCCGCTCGGCGTGGTGCTGGGGCCCGAGGCCCCGCTCATGGCCGTCGGCAGCGGGCTCGCCCTGCTGGCGGTGCGGCGGGCGGGCGCGGGCGGCGACCAGCGGGCGAGCGCGATCCTCGCCACGGCCGGCTCCACCGCCGCGATCTCCACCATCCTCGGCGGCCCGATCGCGGCGGCGGTGCTGCTCATCGAGGGGGCGGGGCTGGCCGGCACCCAGCTGGTCGCCCTGCTGCTGCCCTGTCTGCTGGCCAGCGCGGCCGGCGCCCTGGTCTTCACCGGCTTCGGGCAGTGGACGGGGCTGGAGATCGGCGCGCTGAGTCTGCCCGACCTGCCGCCGCAGGCCAACCCGGACGCGGGTGACTTCCTGTGGGGCCTGCCCACCGCGGCCCTGATCGCCGTACTGGTGACGCTGGCCCGGGCGCTGGGCCGCCGCACCGTCTCCTGGACCCGGCGGCAAACGGCCGCCCGCACCGTCGCCTGCGCCACCGCGGTCGGCGTCTGTGTCGCGGCGTACGCGCTGATCACCGGCCGTTCCCCGGCCGAGGCGGCGCTGTCCGGCCAGGCCACCCTCGCCCAGCTCGCCGCGCACCCGCACGCCTGGTCCGTGGGGGCACTCGTGGCGCTGGTCGCCTGCAAGGGGCTGGCCTGGGGCATCGCGCTGGGCGCACTGCGCGGCGGCCCGATCTTCCCGGCCGTCCTGCTGGGCGCGGCGACGGCCCTGGCCTGCTCCGGGCTGCCGGGCTTCGGCGCCACCCCGGCCCTCGCCCTCGGCATCGCCGCCGCGGCGGCCGCGGTGACGGGGCTGCCGCTGGCCAGCTCGGTCCTGGCGGTGCTGCTGATGGGCCGGGACTCCCACGACCAGATGCCGCTGATCGTCATGGCCTCGGTCGTCGCGTTCGTCGTGGCCCAGCTGGTGCGCCGGACCGACCGGGAGGCGGCCGGGGCCCCGGCGACGGGAGGGGGGCGGTGAAGGACCGCGCCGGCCGGAGGATCCGCCGGACCGCACACCCTCGCACCGGCTGGCGAGCCGCCCGGCCCTGGCTCGTACGCGCCGGCATCGCGGCCGCGGTGGTGGTGGCGTACTTCCTGCTCCCGCTCGACCACCTGGGCCCGCAACGGCCGGTGCTGAGCTGGGTGCTGTTCGCCCTGCTGCTGACCGTGGTGGCGGTCCTGCTGCTCCGGCAGATCCGGCACGTCTTCCTCGACCGTCCGGACAGCCGGCCGGGGGTGGTCATCTCGCTGCTGATCGTGCTGTCCGTGCACGTCTTCTCGGCCACGTACTACGCCCTCGCCAAGGAGCCGGGCCAGTTCAGCGGACTGCACACCCGGCTCGACGCGCTGTACTTCACCGTGGTGACGCTCGCCACCGTCGGGTACGGGGACATCACCCCGCGGGGCCAGGCCGCGCGGCTGGTGACCGTCCTGCAGATCACCTACAGCTTCGTCTTCCTCACGGCCGCCGCCACCGCGCTCACCACCCGTATGCGGGACAGGGTGGTCCGGGGGCCACAGCGGGGCCGCTCGCGCTGAGGCGGGCCTTGAAGGTGCCGCCGCGTCACCTTCTAGCCTCGGTCGCAGACCCAGGAGGAGCCCCATGACGCACGCGACCGACGGAACCCGGCGCATCGGCGCACTCGCGCGGGAGACCGGGCTGAGCATCCGCACCCTGCGCTACTACGACCGGCTCGGCCTGCTCACCCCGTCCGCCCGCACCGAGGGCGGCCACCGCTGCTACGACGCCGGCGACGTCCGGCGTCTGCACCGCGTCCTGGCGCTGCGCGGTTTCGGGCTTCCGCTGGCCCGGATCCGCGCGGTGCTGGACGCCGAACCGGACCACGATCCGGCGGAGCTGATCCGGCGGCAGCTCGGCGTCGTCGAGGAGCGGCTGCGGCAGACGGCCGAGCTGCGGATCCGGCTGCTGGGTGTGCTGGGCGCGCTGGACGCCGCCGCGGACGGCTCGTCCGAGGCCCTGCTGGGCGTGATCGAGGAGATGACCGCCGTGGAACGTCCCCTGACCCCGGAGCAGGTCGCCGGTCTCGGCGAGGCGCGCCGCCGCTGGGCCGAGTCGCTCGGCGAGGAGGAGTTGCGTGCTCTGCACCACAGGCGTGCGGAGATCTTCGCCACGATGGGCGAGGACGAGCGGCGCCGGCTGACGGACCGGCGGCGCCGGGCGTTCGCGCAGCCCTGAGGCATGTTCGGCGGCCCGGCGGAGGGTGCGCGGGGCCCGAGGCCTGCTTGTGCCCACCCCGGTGGGAGCACTACTGTCGCCACGCCTTGGTGAACGGGAAACCGGTGTGATGCCGGTGCGGCCCTCGCCACTGTGAATCGGGAAGTCCGGCTCCGGCCCTGGGGCCTGTCGTCACATTCCCGTCGTCCGCCCGAAGGGCGGGCCCAGCGGCGTCAGGTGCGTGCTCTCGGCGTGCCGGGCGTCGACCGGCGTACTGGTTGTACGTGGTCGGCGCCCGGTGCGGCGAGAGTGCGTGCATGGCGTCGCCGGGCAGGCGGGAATGTGACGACAGACCCCAACGGGCAGCCACTGGATCGCTTGCGGTCCGGGAAGGCGGAGCACGGGCGGTGGTACCCGTAAGCCAGGAGACCGGCCAAGGCGCGTCGTCCATCCACGAGGTGCTGGAGAGGGTCTGCCGAGTCATGCACATAGCCGAGGGCTTTCTGCCACCGGCGCACGCGATCGCCTGGGGTGTCGCGTCCGCGCCGTTCGTCGTCCACGGAGTCCGGTCACTCACCCGTGAGGTCAGGGAGCACCCGGAGAGCACCTTGCTCCTCGGTGCCTCCGGAGCCTTCACGTTCGTCCTGTCGGCCCTGAAGCTGCCGTCCGTCACCGGGAGTTGCTCGCACCCGACCGGCACCGGTCTGGGCGCGATCCTGTTCCGGCCGCCGATCATGGCGGTCCTGGGCACCATCACCCTGCTCTTCCAGGCGCTGCTGCTCGCCCACGGCGGGCTGACCACGCTCGGCGCCAACGTCTTCTCGATGGCGATCGTCGGTCCCTGGGCCGGGTACGGCGTCTACCGGCTGCTGCGCCGCTTTGACGTGCCGTTGATGGTCACCGTGTTCTTCGGCGCGTTCGTCGCCGACCTGTCCACGTACTGCGTGACCAGCGTGCAGCTGGCGCTGGCCTTCCCGGACCCGAGCAGCGGGTTCCTGGGCGCGCTCGGCAAGTTCGGCTCGATCTTCGCCGTCACGCAGATTCCGCTGGCGGTGAGCGAGGGCCTGCTCACGGTGATCGTGATGCGGCTGCTCGTGCAGTCCAGCAAGGGCGAACTGACCCGGCGCGGAGTGCTGTTGACCCGGTCCGGCGAGCGGAAGCAGGAGGCGGTGGCCCGATGAGCCGCAACGCGAGGATCAACGCCCTGCTGCTGCTCGCCGTGGCCGCGCTGGCGGTGCTGCCGCTGGTGCTGGGGCTCGGCGACCACAAGGAGGAGCCGTTCGCCGGGGCCGACGCGGAGGCGGAGACGGCGATCACCGAGATCGAACCGGACTACGAACCGTGGTTCTCCCCGCTGTACGAACCCCCGTCCGGGGAGATCGAGTCGGCGCTGTTCGCCCTTCAGGCCGCGCTCGGCGCGGGCGTGCTGGCGTACTACTTCGGCCTGCGCCGGGGCCGACGGCAGGGCGAGGAGCGGGCGGTGGCGGCCGCCGAGGCCGCGGCGGCACCGCGGGACACCCCCGAAGGGGACTGAGTGCTGCCGATCGACGCGGCGGCGCACGGCAGTCGCTGGCGCCGCCGCCATCCCGTGGACAAGGCCGTGCTCGGTCTAGGCCTGACCGTGCTCGCGATCTCGCTGCCGCCCTGGCCGGGCGCGGCGCTGGTACTGGTGACGGCGCTGACGGTGCTGCTCGGCCCGGCGGGCGTGCCCGCGCGCCGGCTGTGGCGGGCGTACCGGGTGCCGCTGGGCTTCTGCGTGACGGGTGCGCTGCCGCTGCTGGTGCAGGTCGGGGGCCCGGACGGGTTCCTGACGGCGGCCGACGGCGGTGCGGTGCGCGCGGGTGGGTTGCTGCTGCGCACCTCGGCGGCCTCGCTGGGGGTGCTGCTGTTCGCGTTCACCACGCCGATGTCGGACCTGTTGCCGCGCCTGGTGCGGGCCGGGGTGCCCGCGCCGGTCGTGGACGTGGCGCTGGTGACGTACCGGATGAGTTTCCTGCTGCTGGACTCGGTGCGCCGGATCCGGCAGGCGCAGGCCGCGCGGCTCGGACACACCACCCGGGCGGCGACCTGGCGTTCGCTCGGCGGGCTCGGCGCCACCGCGTTCGTGCGGGCCTTCGACCGGGCGGCGCGGCTCCAGTCGGGGCTCGCCGGGCGCGGTTACGACGGCACCCTGCGTGTGCTGGTGCCCGAGGCCCGCGTGTCGGTGCCGTTCACGGCGGCGAGCGTCGCGCTCCTCGCGGCGCTGGCCGCCCTCACCCTCGTACTGGAAGGACCCCTGTCGTGAGCGGACCGGCGCAGCCCTCGGAACCGGCCCCGGCCCTGGTCGCCCTGCGGGGCGCGTCGTTCGCGTACGAGGAGGGTCCGGACGTGCTGACGGGCCTGGACTTCGCGGTGCGCGAGGGGCGCGCGCTGGCGCTGCTCGGGCGCAACGGCAGTGGCAAGACCACGCTGATGCGGCTGCTCAGCGGCGGACTGAGGCCGCGTACGGGGGCGTTGACGCTCGGCGGGGAGCCGGTGACCTACGACCGCAAGGGTCTGACCCGGCTGCGGACCACGGTGCAGCTGGTGGTGCAGGACCCGGACGACCAGCTCTTCGCGGCCTCGGTCGGCCAGGACGTGTCCTTCGGTCCGCTGAACCTGGGGCTGCCCGACGCGGAGGTGCGCTCCCGGGTCGGGGAGGCGCTCGCCGCGCTCGACATCGCGGCGCTGGCCGAGCGGCCCACGCACCTGCTGTCGTACGGGCAGCGCAAGCGGACCGCGATCGCCGGGGCGGTCGCGATGCGGCCCCGGGTGCTGGTCCTCGACGAGCCGACCGCGGGGCTCGACCCGGACGGGCAGGAGCGGCTGCTGGCCACCCTGGACGGGCTGCGCGCGGGCGGCACCACCGTGGTGATGGCCACCCACGACGTCGACCTCGCCCTGCGCTGGTCCGACGACGCCGCCCTGCTCACCCCGGACGGTGTGCGCACCGGCCCGACCGCCGAGACGCTGGCCCGCACCGACCTGCTGCGGCGGGCCGGGCTGCGGCTGCCCTGGGGCGTCGCGGCGACCGGGCTGCTGCGGGCGCGGGGCCTGTTGGCGGACTCGGCGACGGGCCCGCGTACGGCGGAGGAGCTGGCGGCGCTGGCCGAGTGACGGCGCTGCCCGGGGTCAGCTCGCCGAGCCGCTGTACTCCGGTTCCCGGGCTTCCTCCGCCTGCTGGGCGGCGCGGGCGCGGCGGCCGGGCAGGACGGCGAGGACGATCAGGGTGCCGGCCGCCATGATGATGCCGCCGACGAGGCTGGTGGTGGAGACGCCGTGGGCGAAGGCCTTGTTCACGGCGTCGGCGAGGGCCTGCGCCTGCTCGGGTCCGGCGGCCGGGTTGGTGGCGAGCCGCTCGGCGACGGCCAGCCCGCCGCCCACCGAGTCCTGGGCGGTGTCCAGCGCGGCGGCCGGGAGACGGTCGCCCACCAGGCCGGCCAGTTCGTCCCGGTAGGCGGTGCCGAGCAGGGAGCCCAGGACGGCGATGCCCAGCGAGCCGCCGAGTTCCAGGGCGGTGTCGTTGGCGCCGCCGCCGACGCCCAGTTCGCTCTCCGGGAAGGACCCCATGATGGTGTCGGTGGCCGGGGAGACGCTGAGGCCGATGGCGAGGCCCAGCAGCAGCATCGGGGCGAGGAAGTCGGCGTAGGTTGAGCCCTGGTCGATCAGGACGAGCAGGAAGACGCCGACGGTGCCGATCGCCATGCCGGAGCCGACCATGGCCCGCACGCCGAGCCTCGGGGTCAGCCGCCCGGTCACCGCGGCGCCGACGAACACGGCCCCGGCCAGCGGCAGCAGCCGTACGCCGGTCTCCAGCGCGCCGAAGCCGAGCACGAACTGCAGGAACTGCGTGGCGTAGTAGATGGCGCCGTAGGTGCCGAAGAAGAAGAACAGCACCGCCAGCATGGAGCCGCTGAAGGGCCGCAGCAGGAACCTGCGCACGTCCAGCATGGGGTGCGGATGGCGCAGCTCCCAGGCCACGAAGCCGATCAGGCCGACGGCGGCGACGACGGCCGCGGTGACGGGGCCGGCGCCCCAGCCGAAGTGCGGGCCCTCGATGGTCGCGTAGACCAGGCTGCCCACGGAGACGATGGACAGCAGGCCGCCGACGTAGTCGATGCGGCCCATGCCGGCCGCCCTGGACGGCGGTACGAGGACCAGCGCGCCGACCACGGCGAGGACCGCGACGGGGACGTTGACCAGGAAGGTGGAGCCCCAGGCGTGGTCCTCCAGGAGCCACCCGGCGACCAGCGGCCCGACCGCGATGGCCAGTCCCGAGGTGGCGGTCCAGGCCGTGATGGCGCGGGCCCGTTCCCCCTTCGGGAAGACCGCGACCAGCAGGGACAGCGTGGCCGGCATGACGACGGCGGCGCCGACGCCCATGACCGCCCGGGCCGCGATGACCAGCCCCGTCTCGTGCACCAGGCTGCCCATCACCGAACCGCCCGCGAAGATCACCAGACCGGTGACCAGGGCGCCGCGGCGGCTGTACTTGTCGCCGATCGCGCCCAGCACCAGCATCAGCGCGGCGTACGGGACGGTGTAGCCGTCGATGACCCACTGCAGGTCGCTGCTGCTCAGGCCCAGGTCGGTGGTCATGTCCGGGGCGGCCACGATCAGGGACGTGTTGGCCATGACGACGATCAGCAGGCTCAGGCAGAGCACCAGGAGAGCCCACCAGCGCCGGGGGTAGGGCCCGGGCATCTTCTCGACGGGGGTGGTGGCGAGTAGGGGCATGGGGGCTCCCGGAGACAAGCGAGGGCGAGTTAATTGCCCATGAGTGAGCAGACAAGAGCAGCGTAGTTTGTTGCACATGGACGTGCAAATAAGGCGCCCGAAACCGGGGCGCCCGCTGAAGATGGGTGGCCTGAAAGGGGGGCTGAAGGGGGGTGGCCTGCTCGGCCGGGACGGGTGTGCCTACTCGGCCGGGACGGACTTCGCGCGCACCGCCGGGCCCACGTCCTCGACGACGGCCAGCGCCCGCCGCTCCGGCACACCGGCCGCGATGAGCATGGCGACGGCGGTCCGGGTGCCGTCGTCCTCGAGGGCACCGGTGTTGACCTGCTCCAGGAGTGCGACGACCATCGCCTCGAGTCCCGCGCTCAGCACGGCGGGGGGCAGGTGGGCCGGGAAGACCCCGTCCTGCCGGCCGCGCTCCAGGATGGCGGTCACCTCGGCGCGGGCCGGGGCCAGGATCTCGGCCACGCGCTCCACGCCCAGGTCGTGCCGGGCCAGGGCCAGCAGCATGCGGTAGCGGTCGCCCACGGACCACATCAGCAGCGTGAAGTGCGCCAGCGCCCGGTCGGCCGGTTCGTCCGGTCCCGCCGCCTCGGCCATCGCGCCGCGCAGCACCTCGGACGCCTCCTCGGCGAGGGCCTCGAGCAGCGCCGCACGCCCCGGGAAGTGGCCGAAGAGGGTGCGCCGTACGACACCTGCGGCGCGGGCCAGCTCCTCCAGCGTGGTGTCCGGGTCCCGCCCCAGCTCCCGGCGGGCGGTGGCCAGGATGCGCGCCCGGTTCGACCGCGCGTTGCGGCGCTGCGGCTCACGGGCGACGGGCTTGGTCACGGGAACCTCGGTGCGGGACGTTGCCGGGGGGCGCGGGGCGGGCGGCGTGGACGTGGTCGTACATTCTGGCACGGGGGGCACACCCGGCAGGACACCCAGCAGGACACCCAGCAGGACACCCAGCAGGACACCCAGCAGGACTCCGAAAAGGACGACGAGAAGGACGAGGTCTGTGCGATGGACACGACGTCGGCGGCCGTGGCGGGTGCCGTCACCTTCCTCTGGCTCGGCATGGTGCTGGCGATCTCCTTCCTGGAGGCGCCGCTGAAGTTCCGGGCCCCAGGGGTGACGATCCCGATCGGGCTCGGCATCGGCCGTATGGTCTTCCGCGCCCTGAACCTCGCCGAGGCCGTGCTCGCCGCCGCCGTGGTCGTCGCGGTCGGCACCGGCGGCCCGTCCGCGGCGGTCGTGACGCTCACCGCCGTCGCGGTGGCGGTGCTGGCCGTGCAGCTCGGTGTCGTACGCCCCCGCCTGAACCGCCGTTCCGACGCGGTGCTCGCGGGCGAGGACCCGGCGGAGAACCGCTCCGGCGCGCACCTGCACTACGTCGCCCTGGAGATCGTGAAGGTCCTCGCGCTGCTCGCCCTGGGCTGCACCGTCCTGGCGGCGTGAAGGGGCCCTGCCGCCCCCGGCAAGGGGCGGCAGGGCCGGCGGCGCGTCACGCCGCTCCGGTTCGCGTCACTCCAGTCCGTTGTCCAGCGCGGTCATGAGCCGGCCGTCGGCCGTGTCGCCGGACATCTCCCAGACGAAGCCGCCCAGCAGGCCCTTGGACTTGACCCAGTCTGTCTTCTTCCCGATCGACCAGGTGTCGTCGAAGGACCACCACTGGCCGCCCGGACCGGTGTAGCCGAAGGTGGACACCGACTCCTCGTCGTGGTGGACGGTCATGGACGGGTAGCTGCCGATCAGGTTGCTGTAGCCGCGGACCCCGGCCTCCGCTGGGAACTGGCCGGGTGCCGCGCCGTTCGCGGCCTGCCACTCACCGGCGACGCCGCCCTCGGTGACGCCCTGCCAGCCGCGCCCGTAGAACGGGAAGCCGACCGTCAGTTTGCGCGGGTTGACCCCGGCGTCGAGATACGTCTGGATCGCGTTCTCGACGCTGAAGTGGAAGGGGTAGGGGTCCTCCGCGTCGGTGTAGAGGTTGGAGGCGTGCCCGGTGCGGTTGGGCTCCCAGGAGTTGTCGCTGCCCGAGCCGTGGAAGTCGTACCCCTGCACGTTGGCGTAGTCGAGGGAGTCGAAGATCTTGGTCAGGTCCCAGCCTGCCTCGATCTTCGCCGGGTCGGCCGGGGTGAACGCGGTGAGCAGCTTGTGTTCGCCGCCGAGCGCGTCGAGCCGGGTGCGGAACTCGGCGAGCAGGGCGGTCAGGTTGTCCTTGTCCTGGGCGCCGTAGTGGTTGCCCGGGTGGCCCTCGGAGCCCGGCCACTCCCAGTCGATGTCGATGCCGTCGAAGATGCCGGCCGCGGTGCCGGGACCGCCCGCGCCGTTGTAGACGGGCAGGTTGCCCTTGATCCACACGTCGATGCAGGACTCGACGAACTTCTTCCGGGACTCCGGCGTCGCGGCGGCGTCCGAGAAGAACTTCGAGTACGTCCAGCCGCCGAGCGACACGACGACCTTGAGGTGCGGGTACTTGGCCTTGAGCTTCTTCAGCTGGTTGAGGTTGCCGCGCAGCTTGCCCCAGCCGTCGTCGGCGACCCCGTCGACGGACTGGGCGGCGGACATGGGCCGCGCGTAGTCGGCGTCCGCGTCACCGGCGCCGGTGCCCTCGTCCGGGTCCTGCGGGTTGCCGGAGGTGCCCTTGGTGACGCCGGCCTGGCAGGTGAGGCTGGTCGGGTCGAGGTTCTCGAAGGCGTAGTTGACGACGTCCAGCTGCTTCGCCGCGCCGGAGGTGTCGAGGTTCTTCACGAAGTACTGGCGGCCGTAGATGCCCCACTGCACGAAGTACCCGACCTTGAGCTGCTTGCCCTCGCCGGCCACGTCGTCGGTGGTCGCCTTCACGGCCGCGGAGGGCGCCGAGGAGTTGTCGGCGGTGTCCCGGGCCTTGACGGTGAAGGTGTAGGCGGTGGCCGGGGAGAGTCCGTCGACCGTGGCGGTGGTGGTGTCCGCCCCGACGGTCTTCGCCAGGGTGCCGCCGCGGTAGATGTCGTAGGCGGCCACGGCCACGTTGTCGGTGGACCTGTCCCAGGCCAGGCCGACGGTGGTGGCCGTCTTGCCGGTGGCGCGCGGGTTGCCCGGCGCGGTCGGCGGCGTCGGGTCGGTCGCCGGGTCCACCGTCTCGACGGTGAGCGGTTCACTGGCCGGTCCGACGTTGCCGCGCTTGTCGGTGGCCCGGACGGTGAAGGTGTAACTCGTGGCCGGGGTCAGGTCGGTGACGGTCGCGGAGGTGCCGCTCGTGGTGGCGACGGTCTCCGTGCCCTTCAGGACCTCGTAGGAGGTGACGGGGTGGTCGCCGGGCCGGGCCGCGGCCCAGGTCAGCGCGACCGTGTGCGCGGTGACCGCGGTCGCCTCCGGCGCGCCGGGGGCGGCCGGCGGCACGTCGGGGGTGCCGTCGCACTTGTCGCCGTTGACGGTGCAGCCGGTCGGGGTGCCGACCGGGCCGGTCGCCGAGAACTGGTAGCTGTAGGGCTCGGTGGTGCCGCCCGCCGGGACCCTGCCGTTGTAGTAGGCGTTCTCGACGGTCACGTGCCTGCCGGAGACCGTGGCTTCGCCGTAGAGGTGCCCGCTCACGGACACGCCCGGCGGCAGGTCGAACTCCAGGGTCCAGCCGTCGGAGGCGGCCGTGCCGTTGTTGTGGACGACGTATTTGCCCGTCCAGCCGGACCCGTTGCTCTGGGAGGTGAAGGTCGCCGTCAGCGTTCCGGCCGCCTGGGCGGGTGCCGCGAGCGCGGTGAGCGCCGCGAGCGGCAGCAGCAACGCGGTCACCAGTGCGGCGATCCGCGCTCTGATCCTGTTCGGTGGTCTGCGCCTGTGGAACATGGCTCTCCCTGTGGTGGTGGGGTGGTACAGGGGTGAGGTGAACCGTGCGCGCGTGAGGGAGTCGAGCGCCCACAACGTAGAAGGTCTGGACCAATGCGTCAACCGTGCGCTCGGGGCTTGCCCGCGCACTGGTCCCGGTAGTCGAAGCTGTCCGAGATCCACTTCTTCCAGTCGGACTCGGACATGTTGTAGGTGATCCGCCGGCACAGGTCACCCGCCGGGTCCCGGAACGTGTGCCAGACCCGGGCCGCCTTGTCGGCCCCCAGGGAGATGAGACGGCTGCCGTCCCGGCTGAAGGCGACGGCCTCGACGGGACCGGTGTGGGCGGGGACGCGGGCGGAGATCTCCTTGGCTCCGTGGGGGTAGACGGCGACGGAGCCGTCTTCGCCCGCCGAGGCGAACCAGCGGCCGTCGGGACCGTAGGCGACCGATTGCACCGCCCCCCGGTGCACCCCGACTCCTACGAAGGCTTCGGCACCGTGCTCCAGCCGCCAGACCGTGCCGTCCGGGGTGCCGAGGATCAGAGTGCGCCCGTCCGGGCTGATCACCAGGGCGGTGACCCGGCCCTCGGCCTGGAAGGTCCGCACTTTTCCGGCCTCGGCGTCGGCGACGCCTCCCGTGTCGTCGCAGGCGTACGCGACCTGCATCCCGTCCTGGCTGACGGCGAGATGCCCCGCCGCGCACTTGATGTCGATCGAGGCGCTGGGCGTACCGGTGGCCTCGGCGTCGAGGTCTTCGAAGAGGAGCTTTCCCGCATGCGAGCCGACCACGATCTGCCGGCCGTAGGGCATGAAGGCCGCGCCGGCGACCGGACCGACGGAGGAGTCGAGGGTGACCGTGCGCGCCTCGGCCCCCTCCTCCCACAGCCGCAGAGCGTCGGGGCTCACGATCAGCAGGGAGGTGCCGTCGGGCGAGTAGGACAGGCTCAGGACACCCTGCGGGAGGTCCAGTGTCGCCACTTGGACGCCGGTCTCCGGGTCGAAGACGCGCACCCCTTCGCTGCCGCCGACCGCCACCTTCGACCCGCGGGGGGCGACGGCGAGGGCGTCCGGGGCGCTCGCGTCGTCGGGCCCGGTTGGCAGCAGGGCGTTCCGTGCGTCCCAGCGGCGCAGTGTCGCGTCCTCCCCGAGCGAGACCAGTTCGCTTCCGCCGCGCGAGAACGCGACGAAGTCGACGGGACCCGCGTGGCCGGTGAGCGGAAAACCGATCGGGGTCCCGGTCGCCGGGTTCCACTGGCGGATCGACCTGTCCGCCCCCGCCGTGGCGATGCGGGAGCCGCCGGAGGCGAAGGCGATGGCCCGGATCGCGCCCCGGTGACCGGTCATGGCCCGGCCCGCCGCCTCACCGGAGTCCGGGTCCCAGAGGCGCAGTCCGCCGTCTTCGGTACCGACGGCGAGGGCATCCCCGTCGGGCGCGAAGGCGATGTCGCCGATCACGTCGTGCGGGTACGGGATGACGACCTCGTCGGCGCCCTCCGCACCGACGTCTCGGACGTGGACCTCGGGCCCCCCGTTGTCGAGCGCGTCGAAGGCGAGCTTTCGGCCGTCGGGGCTGAAGACGACCCGGTCGCCCGTCACGCCCAGGGGTTCTCCGAGGCGCCTTCCGCTGACGGCGTCCCAGATCCGCAGGCCTCCCCCGGCCACGGCGACGGTCGTCCCGTCGGGACTGAGCGCCAGGGAAGTGGTGGTGCGGCGGTCCGTGGCGAATTCGCTGATCTTCTTCCCGGACGCCACGTCCCAGAGCACGACGGCCGTTTCGAAGGCCGCGGCAAGACGTTTCCCGTCACGCGAGAACGCGAGGGCGAGCGCCCTGGAATCCGTCATTTCCGCGGCTTCCAGGGCGGGCCCGGAAGGGCGGCCGGTGCGGGGACTCCAGAGCGTCGGCTGCTCCTTCCCTCCGAAGGCGACCCGCCCGCCGTCGACCGTCATGGCGGCCCGGCCGTCGGGACCGCTGTCGACTTCGGTGACCCGCAGCAGGTTGGGGCGGGAGTAGGCGGCGTCGAGCGCGGCGTCGTAGGCGGCGCCCTCCACCGACGGTCTCCCGGCGAGGGACCGTGCCGCCATCAGCCGTCCATAGGCTCTGACGTCGTAGCCCGTCTCGGCATTGGCCAACTCGACCTGCGCCCGCTGGATCGCGCTCATCACCGTGGCGTCACGGGCGTTCGCGTTCGCCCGGTCCCTTTCGGCCGTCGCGAACCAGTACTGGATCCCGAAGGCAACGGCCAGGATGAGGATCAGTGCCGTAGCCAGCGCACCCACGAGCAGCAGGGCCCGGTGCTCCTTGACCTCGGCGTTGTCCAGTGCGCGTTTCGTGGAACCGTGGATCGGAGCCGCCAGTGTCGCCACCGCGTCGCGGAAACCCGCGTGCCACAGGGAGAGGCGGTCCGCGTCACGGGACCAGGTGAGGTCCTGCCACAGCGGTTCCGCCTCGAAGTAGCCCGACAGACTCCGCGGCAGGGCATCGGTCACCGACCAGTCGAAGTCCCCCGCTTCGTCGTCCCACCTGATGGTCCCGTCGGTCAGCGCGATGAGGAAGGTGTCGCTCGTCCTGTCGCGCTGCCAGAACTCGATCTCCTTGGCCACCCACTTGGACTCCGCGGCGGCCGGTGAGGCGAGCAGCACGAAGAATCGCGCGTCGGCGAGCGCCCGCTCGATCGAGGCGCCGAGGGCGTGGGAGGCGGACAGATCCGTCTGGTCCCGGAAGACGTGCAGTGCCCGGGTGCGGTACCACTTCTTGGCGAGGCGGGTGAGCCCGCGCTGGATCGACGGGGCGAGCCGGGAGTCGGCTGCCCGGCTGTACGACACGAAGGCGTCGATCCGCGTGCCGTCGCCGCCGCCCATCCCTACGGGCGGGCCGTCCGCCCGGCGTCGCGCCGCAGGTCGCCGGACTCGTCGCGGGGGCCGGGCACCTGCCCGATCAGCGCGTCGGCCTCGCGGACGCCGGCCAGCCGCGCGAAGCCGGCCGCGTAGCCGTGGATGTTCCGCTGCACACGCTGGAGTTCGGCCCGGCAGGCCGCGTTGTCCGACCAGGTGGATTCCGAGTCGTCCGGATGGGCCAGTTCGAACTCGCGCAGCCGCGGGTGCCACTTGGACAGGAACGGCCTCAACTCACGGTTGAGCATGGTGATCGCCAGGTACTCCACCGTCTGGCCGCTGGGGACGACGGGAGAGGGGCGGGTCACCTTCAGCGTCTCCCGAGTCGTGGCGAACAGCCCGTACATCGAGGTGAGGGCCTCGCGGACGACGCCCTCGTCGTCGGCGAGGGGCTGAGTGGACACCCGCGTCACCGTTTCGACGAACATGTGCCAGGCGACCTGACGCGAGTCGTTGTTGACCGCGAAGGTGAGTTCGCTCAGTTGCGGGATGGTGACCTTCACCTCGGTCAGGCGCGCCGCCTTCCGGTACCACTCGCTGGCCAGCAGCGCCACCACGGCCGCCAGCGCCCCCGTGACGGCGAAGAGGCTGCGGCTGGTCACCCGGGTGAGGCTGTAGAGGACCAGACCGGCGATCCCGCCGGTGACCGAGGCCAGCAACAGGCGGAGTACCGCGCGGCGGACGACTCTGACCTCCCAGCGCGGTCGGACACCAGGCCGCACAGACAGCTTCCTCACCCGCCCCCCTCGAATGTCCGGACGGGGAGAAGATATCGCCCCGGAGCGGCCGGGCGAAGTCGAACACGGGATTCCGGCGTGATCACAGCGGACCCGACGTGTCGCGCCAACGCCCCCTCGTGTCCGAGTACTTGACGTGGGCCGGGTCCCGGGCTCCTCCGGGCCGCCGCCAGCTCGCTCCGTTCGGCGAGTCCGGCACGTTCGGCGCGGTCAGCCCGTCACCCACACACCCGCCCGCGCGGCGGTGCTCGCCGCGCGGGCCGCACGGTCGGCGTCGGCCTCGGTGAGGGGCCGGCCGGTGTTGAGCAGCGCGTAGTAGAGCGGAGCGGAGACGGCCGCCACGACTCCGTGCGGGTCGGTGCCGTCCGGGACCTCGCCCCGCGCGACGGCGTCCCGCACACAGCCGGCCCACTCGTCGACGCGTACGGCGTAGAAGCGGTGCAGGGCCTCGGCCGCCTGCTCGTTGCAGAGGGAGGCCGCGATCAGCGCCCGGAAGAGCCGCCCTTGGCGGGGGTCGTCGAGCGTCCTGACGACGAGGCGTGCGTTCGCCCGGAGGTCCTCCTCCAGGTCGCCCGTGTCGGCACGGGGCAGCGACTGGTCCGCCATGTCGGCCAGAAGGTCGGCGGCGAGCCCGCCCGGGGTCCCCCAGCGGCGGTAGACCGTCGTCTTGCCGACGCCCGCGCGGCGGGCGATCTCCCCCAGGTCGAGCGCGTCGAAGCCGTCGGCGGCGAGCGCGTCGCCGGCCGCCAGGAGGACGGCCTCACGGATACGTGCGGTGCGGCCTCCGGGGCGGAGGGTCCCTGGGGCGGCTGGGTCCGGCATCACGTCTCCCTCGTCTCTCTCACGGCGCGCTCACGACGCCAGACTCCCACCTTATCGGAACCACAGTTCCTTTACCGTCCGCCGCCGTGCTACCTTCCGAGCCGTAATGGAACTTCAGACCCATTAATGACTTCGAAGGGAACGCCATGTCCACCACCACCGCGGCCACCGCCGGGGCCACCGCCCGGGCAGGGGCCGATCCGCAGCGGCTCACCGGCCGGTCGAAACTGGTCCTCGCGGTCCTGCTGGTCGCCCAGTTCATGCTGGCCGTCGACTTCTCGATCCTGAACGTCGCGCTGCCCGCGATCGGCGACGGACTCGGTTTCGCCCTCTCCGACCTGCAGTGGATCGCCACCTCGTTCGCCCTGTCGGCCGCGGGCTTCACCCTCTTCCTCGGCCGCATCGGCGACCTGGTCGGACGCAAGAGGATCTTCATAGGCGGCATCGGCCTCCTGGGCCTCGCCTCCCTGCTCGGGGGCCTCACCACCAGCCCCGAGGTGCTGCTCGCCGCCCGGGTTGCCCAGGGCCTGGCCACCGCCGCCGCCACCCCTGCGGGTCTGTCCCTGCTGACGACGTCGTTCGCCGAGGGCCCCCTGCGGCAGAAGGCGCTCGGCATCAACGGCGCGCTGATGTCGGCCGGGTTCACCACCGGAGCGATCCTCGGCGGTGTCCTGACCGACCTGCTCTCCTGGCGCTGGGCCTTCCTCGTCAACGTGCCCGTGGCGCTCGCGGTGGTACTCGTCGCCCCGGCCGTCATCAAGGAGTCCAGGCCCGCCACCCGGGCCGGCCTCGACCTGCCCGGCGCGCTCACCGTCACCCTCGGCCTGCTCGGTCTCGTCTACGGCATGACCCGGGCCGGCGAGCACGGCTGGACCCACCCGCACGCGCTGGCCGGGCTGGCCGGGGGCGCACTCCTGCTCGCCGCGTTCGTCCTGATCGAGCGCACGGTGGCGGCCCCGCTGGTACCGCTCGGGACGCTGCGGCGCCGCAACGTGGCCTGGGGCAATGTGCTGGGCCTGCTCGCCTTCGCCACCGAGACCTCGCTGGTCTACCTGCTCACCCTGTATCTCCAGAAGACCCTGGGCTTCTCCGCCCTCGCGGCCGGTGTCTCCTTCGGCGTCCTCGGCGTGGGCACCGTCGTCGGCGGGCTGGTCGCCCCCAGGCTGCTCGCCAGGACGTCCACGCCGGCCGTGCTCGTCGTCGGCGGCATCGTCCAGGCGGTCTTCACCGCGGCCCTGCTCTTCCTCGGTACGACGACCGGGGCGTCCCTCGCCCTGCTGCTGCCCGCCACCTTCTTCGGCGGCGTCGGCAACATGCTGGTCATCGTCGGTTTCATGGTCACGGCCACCAGCGGACTGCCGGACGCCGAACAGGGCCTGGCCACCGGGCTGGCCTCGATGTCCCAGCAGGTCGGCATCACCATGGGCACGCCGGTCATGTCGGCCGTCGTCACCGCCGCCACCGCGGGCGCGGCCGGAGCCTCCGCCGTCCACCGGGGCGTCACGACGGCCATCGCCGTCAACGTGGCCCTGGTCCTCCTCGGCGTCGCCGCCGCCGCGCTCTTCCTGCGAGGCCGCGCCGCCCGGCCGTCCGGGTGACGCCTCGCGGGGCGTGCCGGCCGGTTTCCGGCCGAGTCGTCGTACGGGGATGTCACGGGCGGAGCGTCAGGGCCTGTCCGGCGGATCCTGCCGGACAGGCCCTGGTGCCGAGGAGGGCTCAGCGCTTGAGCGTGAAGGTGAAGTCGCCGGACGGCTTGCCGCTCAGCCGGACTGCTGCCGAAACGAGTCTGCCCTTACCGCGGGCCGGGTTCGCCGGCGCGGCCCCGGCCGCCCTGGTGGGGTGACCGGGGCCCTTCCGCTCGGGCAACGGCGCTGTGGAACCGAGCGGGGTCAGCGGGTGCCGAAGGACGGCAGCGTCAGGGCCGAGTGGGGCGGTCGGGGTTCGGGGGCGGGCATGGCGCTGAGGGCGCGCAGCCGGGCGTTGCGCTGTGCCAGGGCCTGGGCGGTGGTCGGGAAGAGGGTGGCGCCGCCCTCGCCGACCAGGTCCTGGTTCAGGGTCACGAAGTCACGGGTGGCGTGCTCGTACGCGGCGAAGCCCTCGGCGTGGTCCCGGTCGGCGAGGGACCCGGCGAGCATGTAGGCGCCGACGAGGGCGAGGCTGGTGCCCTGGCCGGTGAGGAACGAGGGCGCGTACGCGGCGTCGCCCAGCAGCGCGACCCTGCCCTCGGTCCAGCGCGGCATCCGGATCTGGCCGACCGCGTCGAAGAACACGTCGTCCGCGTCGTGGAGGGCGCCCAGGATGCCGGGGACCTCCCAGCCGGCGTCGGCGAAGACGTCGGCGAGCAGGGCTCGTTGGGCGTCCCGGTTGCCGAAGGCGTCGTAGGGCGGGTCGGGCTGGGCGAAGTTCAGGAAGGCGTGGACCTCCTCGTCGTCGCCCACGGCGTAGACGGCCGCCGCCCTGCCCGGGGTGTTCCACATCACCGTCTCGTGGGAGAGGCCGAGGGTGTTGGGCATGGTGAACACGGCGAAGCAGTAGCCGAGATGGCGGTGGAACCGCTCCTCGGGGCCGAACAGCGTCTCGCGGGTGCGCGAGTGCATGCCGTCCGCGCCGAAGACCAGGTCGAACCGGCGGGCGCCGCCGCCGTGGAAGGTGACGTCGACTCCGGGCCCGGACTGGTCGAGGGTGTCGATGGAGTCGTTGAAGAGGAACTCCACGTCGTCCCGGACCGCCGTGTACAGCGCGTCGGTCAGGTCGCCTCGGCGTATCTCCAGGTCCCGTCCGGTCACCCCGCCGGTGACGGCGTGCGGGTGGAGCGAGGTCACCTCCTCGCCGTCTCCGTCGAGGAAGGTGATCCGGCGCAGGTCGATGTGCGCGTCGCGCAGTCGCGGCAGGATTCCCATCCTTTCCACGACGTCGAGTGCGGTGCCGCGTACGTCGATGGGGTAGCCGCCGCTGCGGAGGGTCCCGGCCTTCTCCACCACGGTGACCTGGTATCCGTGGCGGTTGAGCCAGAAGGCCAGGGCGGGTCCGGCGATGCTGGCCCCGGAGATCAGGACGCTGCGCCTCGGTGCGGTGCGGGTCATGCTTTGACTCCTTTGCTCATGGTGCGGGTGACGAACAGGGCCGTCAGTACGACGACGCCGGCGATGACGAAGCCGGTGACGTAGGCCGATTCGGCCGCGACCTCCGACCCGGAGGGGGTTCCGGCGGTGAGGAGAGCGCCGCCGAGCTGGCCGCCGACGGCGGAGCCGAGCACGCGGCTCACCAGGATCAGGCTGGTGGCGATGCCGGTGTCGTTCGGGTCGACGGCGGTGGCGGTGCTGGTCATCATCGCCGTGACGCACAGGCCGTTGGCGAGCGCGATCAGCACCTTGCCGACGACGAGGTGCCAGACCTCGGTGTGCACGGCCGCGACGGCGAGCAGGCCGACGGCCATCATGACGACGCCGGTGTTGACCACGGCGCGCGAGCCGAAGCGCCGGTCCCCGAGCCCACCGAGCGGCCCGGCCAGCGTCGCGGCGATGGCGCCGGGCAGCAGGTAGAAGCCGATCTCGGTGGCGCTGGCCCGGAATCCGTAGCCGTCGCCGCGCTCGTCGAGTAGTTGCGGGACGAGGTAGACCGCCATCGTGGTGCCGAGGCAGATCACGAAGGTCAGTACGCACGCCTTCCATATCGCGGGCCGTGCCAGCATGTTCAGGTCGATCATCGGCGCAACCGCCCGCCGTTCGACCCGCACCCATCCGGTGACGAGGACGGCCAGCAGTACGACGAGGGCGACGAGCACGAGGGGCGCCGAGCCGGCTTCGGGCGCCAGCGCGAGGACGAGCATGAGGGTGACCAGCATGCCGCTCAGGAGCAGCAGGCCGGGCCAGTCGATCCCGGCGCCGTCCGACCGGCCCGGCGGATCGGCCGGCATCAGCCTGTTCACGAGCAGGGTGGACCCGACGACCGCGATCGTCGGCAGCGCGAACATCCAGTGCCGGGAGAGCTGTTCCGCCACCGGGCCGGCCGACAGCATGCCGACCATCGACCCGCCGACGAAGAGTCCGCTGACCACGCCGATGGCCACCTTGGACTCGCCGGCGGGCAGGTGTTTGCGGACCACGATGAACGACAGGGGCAGCGCGCCGATCATCGCGCCCTGCAACACCTGGCCGACCAGCAGCACGGGCAGGTTCGGCGCCAGGGCGGACACCGTGCCGCCGAGCGAGACCACCGCCATCAGGCGGATCAGGACCTTCTTCCCGCCGTAGCGGTCGCCGAACTTGCCCGCCAGCGGGGTGATGAGCGCGCCGGTGATGAGGAGGACGATGCTGAGCAGTGCTCCCTCGGACTGGCTCATGTCCAGTTCGCGTTCCAGGAGCGGGATCGTCGGTGACACCACCGACTCCAGGGCACCGGTGGACAGTGCCAGTATGCCGAGGGCGCCGACGGCGGCCTTCCCGATGGGGACCGGTGGAGCCAGGGTTGTGGTCATGAGCGTCCTTCCGTCATGGCCGCGGGAGGGCCGTTGATGGAGCGGTCGGAGGAGCCGCAGCGGGAGCGGTCGAAGGAGCCGCCGCGGAAGCGGTCGGAGGAGCGGTTGCGGGGGCTTCGGTCGTGGTCGGCGCCGCTCGGCTGCCGAGAGCCGTCACGGCCAGGACGACGCAGGCCGCCGCCGCCACCGCGAGGCCCTCGTGCACCTGGCACAGCAGCGCGCCGGCCGCCGCTCCGGCGACGATGAGCGCGACGGCGGCGGTCCGGCGCAGGGCGCCCCGGCCGCGGGCCGTGCCCAGTCGGGAGTCGGCCGCGAGGCCGGTCAGCGTGGAGGTCACGACGACCGTGGTGACGTCCTTGACGGCCAGGTGACGGGCGGTCGCCGCCTGCGCCCCCATGGCCAGGGCGAGTGACGACGCCATGCCCGCGCGGGCGCCGGAGGTGTCGGCGCCGACGACGGCCGGGCCGAGGGCGGTCGCGGTCAGGATCAGTCCGACGCCGCCCAGCAGCGCCGCGCACCGGCTGCTCCAGCCCGCAGCGGCGGTGCGCAGGACCCGCCCGGTCGTCGCCGCGCCGGCGAGGAAGGACGCGAGCGCCACGACCGGCCCGAGCACCGGCAGCCCCGTACCGCCGCCGGTGGCCGCCATGCCGAGGATGACCACGTTGCCCGTCATGTTGCCGGCGAACACCTGGTCGAGGCGCAGGTAGCCGACGGCGTCGACGACGCCGGTCGCGAAGGTGAGGGCGAGCATCAGACCGGGTTGCGTCACCCGACGCCGCGCGTTCATCGGCCGGCCGCGTAGCCCTGGGCGCCGCGCGGGTTCGCGGCCGCCCGGAGTACGCCGCTGTCCGGATCACGTGTGACGACGGACAGCCGGCCCTGGCTCCAGGGCCCGGAAACCGTCACCTGGTGGCCGCGTGCGCGCAGTTCCTCGACGACCGCGCCGCCCGCGCGCTCCTCGACCACCAGTCCCCCGGGCGTCCAGGTCCGCGGCCAGAAGGAACTCGGTACGGCGGTGGTGTGGAACGCGGGTGCGTCGATCGCCGCCTGCGGGTCCATGCCCAGCGCCAGCGTGCGTACCAGGTAGATCAGTTGCCACTGGTCCTGCTGGTCGCCGCCGGGTGTGCCGAGGGCGGCCACGGGGTTGCCGTCGCGGAGCAGCAGGGTCGGCGTCAGGGTCGTACGCGGCCGTCGGCCCGGTGCCAGGCGGGAGGGGGCGGCCGGGTCCAGCCAGGTCATCTGGAGCCGGGTGCCGAGCGCGAAGCCCAGTTCCGGCACGGCGGGCGAGGACTGGAGCCACCCTCCCGACGGTGTGGCGGAGACGATGTTCCCCCAGCGGTCGACGACGTCGATGTGGCAGGTGTCGCCGCGGGTCTCGCCGGTCTGCTGCACGGTGGGTTCGCCCACGCCGTCGGCCTGCTGGGCGTACCCCCGGGTGACGAGCGGCGGGGTGTACGGCGTGACGCCGATGTGGCCGGGCCGGAAGGCGGTGGAGGCGAGCGGCCGGATCAGACTCGCGCGCTCCTCGCTGTACCGGGGCGAGAGCAGCCGGCGCAGCACGGCCTCCGCCTCCGCCGGGTCGAGGTGGCCGTAGTACGCCTCCCGGTCGGCCATGGCCAGCTTCAGGGCCTCGGTGAGGGTGTGGACGCCCTCGGCGGTCGACGGGTCGAGCCGCGCGTCGTCGAAGTGGTCCAGCATGGTGAGGGCCTGCAACAGCACGGGTCCCTGGGACCACAGGCCCGCCTTGGCCACCGTGGTCCCCCGGAAGCGTGCGGTGACGGCGGGTTCCAGGGACGGGTGGAAGTCGGTGAAGTCGGCGGCGGTGATGACTCCGGCGTGGTCGCCGCCCGAGGAGTGCCGGTGCGGCACGGCCGCGAACCCGGCGACGGCCTCCGCCACGAACCCGGTGCGCCAGGCGCGCCGCGCGGCGCCGATCCGGGCGGTCCGCGTCCCGCCGGAGGCCGCCGTGCCCAGCCGGCGCAGGGTGCGGGCGTAGGCGGGGTTGACGAGAGTGGCGTACGGCGCGGGGACGCGGCCCTCGGGCATCCACAGCGCGTACGACGTCGGCCAGTGCGTGCGGAAGAGCTGCTCGACCGTGGTCAGGACGCGCGCCAACTGCGGTACGACCGGTACTCCGTGCTCCGCGTAGTCGATGGCGTAGGCCAGGACGTCGGCGAGTTCCCAGGTGCCGAGCTCGGCGAGCAGCCAGAGCCAGGAGTCGACGGCGCCCGGGACGGCGGCGGCGAGCGCTCCGGCGCCCGGGACGTGGTCGAGCCCCTCGGCCCGGAAGTGCTCGATCGTGGCTCCGCGCGGGGCGTGTCCCTGGCCCGCCAGCACCCGCGGCGCCGGGTCCGCGGCGGTCGCGAGCACGGCGACGAGGTCACCGCCGGGGCCGTTGAGGTGGGGTTCGGCGACGTGCAGCACGAAGGCACCGGCCACGGCGGCGTCGAAGGCGTTGCCGCCCCGCTCCAGTACGGACTGGGCGGTCGCGGTCGCCAGCCAGTGCGTCGACGCGCACATGCCGAAGGAGCCGCGGAGGGTGGGGCGGGTGGTGTGCGCGGGGGCGTCGGGCGGTGACGGTGGTCGACCGGCCATGTCAGTCACCTTCCATTCGGGTGGTGGGCGGCGTGGTGGGCCGCGTGGTGGGCGGCCAGGACGTCGCCGCCGAAGTCGGTTTCCGGGTCCCGCCACACGGCGTGCGCGTGGTTGACGCCGCGGTGGACGTTGGTCCACTCGATGAGCAGCCGGGGCCCCTGCAACCGGTAGTAGTGCGGCTCGCCCGGCGCGGTCGGACCGGCCCAGGCGAGGTGTACGGCGTCCAGTGCCGCGGGGTCGTCGTAGCGGGGCAGGGGCGACACCCCGTCCGGGACGCGGCCGAGATAGGCGCCGAGCAGTGCGCGCAGCAACTCCCGCTGCTCCGCGTCGAGTTCCGCGCCCGGGACGCCCTTGGGCGCCGGGGTGAGGGCCAGCGCCCGCCGTTCGTCGCCGTCGAGTCCGGTGGCCGGCTGCTCGGCACGGTCCGGGGTGTGGGTGCCGGGGCGCCAGAGTTCGCCGCGCCTGATCACGCGGTCGCCTACGCGGGCGCTGTTGCCCGCCACGATGTCGTTCGGGGCGCGGGGCAGCAGGACCGCACGGGCGGCGGCCTCGGGGCGCAGGGAACGGACCAGTTCGCGCGCCAGGTCCTCGGCCGTCCCCAGCGGGCGCAGCGTCGAGCCGCCCAGCAGGGGCGAGGCGGCGGGGTCGGCGCCCAGGAAGCAGGGGGTGGTGGCGGCGACGCGCCCGTCCACGACGAGGTTGTTGAGCGAGACGTGGTGGCCGCCGAACCGCCAGCCCCACGGCCGCGGCCCGCCGGGCTCGCCGAAGACGCGCAGGTAGTACATGCCGGGGTCGCGGGTCCGCTCCCGGCCCCAGTTCACCGAGAAGCCCTCGACGTGGTCGAGCACGTTCTCCAGGCCGAGCACGGTGGCGACGGTGACGAACCCGGCGTCGGACAGCCCGCTCGCGACCAGTCGCATGGCCAGGCGCTGCTGGGCCGGGCGCTGCTGGTGGAGGGTCAGGCCGCCGTGGTCCGTGGGCGTGTAGTACCAGCGGGTACGTTCGCCCTCGGCCTCGCCCGGGGCGCCCGGGGCCGGTGCCGGTCCGACCTCGGCCCCGCGCCGGTCGGCGTCCAGGGAGTCCAGCCAGGCCCGGGCGGCCTCGGCCATCCGGTCCGCGGCGTCGCGGGCGGCGTCAGCCATGACCGTTGACCCCGAGGAACTCGCGCACCCGGTGGGCGACGGTGTCCGCGAACTCCACCGCGATCCCGTGGCGTCCGCCCTCGATCGGGCACAGCTCGGCGTTCGGGATGCGTCGTTCCATCAGGAGGGCGCCCTCGTAGGGCGCCAGCCGGTCCTGCGTGCCGTGCACGATCAGGGTGGGTGCGGCGATGTCCCCGAGGCCGTGCCGTATCTCGTGCCGGCGGGCGGCGTCGTGGCGGCGCACGCTCTGCTCGGGGGTGCGGCGGGTGAGCGTCCCGGCCGGCCGGGCACGCTGCTCGGCCTGGCCCCGGGGCGTGAAGAAGAAGTCCGCGGCCGCCTGCTGCCGGTCCTCGTGGGACATCTCCAGGAGTTCGTCGATCGCCGCGCTGCCCATCGCGTAGCTCGGCGTGGTGGCGACCAGGACGAGGGACGCCACCCGTTCGGGGTGCCGGCGCGCGGCGTGCTGGGCGACGGCGCCGCCGAAGGAGGTGCCCAGCAGGTGCGCCCGAGCGAGCCCCAGGGCGTCGAGCAGGGCGACGAGGTCGTCGGCGAGGACCTCGGGCGTGTAGGGAACCGGCGGGTTCACGGTGATCCCGGAGTCGCGCTGGTCGTACGAGATCGCCCTGATCCCCGGGCCGAGCCCCGCGCGGAGCGTGGCGAACTGGGTGCGGTCGCTCTCCCCGCCGTGGACGAGCAGGAGGGGCACGCCGTCGCCGCTGTCGAGGAGCCCGACGTCGAGTTCACCCGCTCGTACGGTCTCCTGCCGGTGCTTGGTCATCACTGGCCTCCACTAGGTATAGCTGTCTTATTTGAGTTGCTTCTATCACTTCATGGGCCGCCTGAAGGAAGGCTCCGACGCGGGTGCGGCGGTGCCTTACGACGAGGTGCAGGGTGGGCGGGCGGCTACGCGCCGGGCGTCATACCGGGGAGCCGACGTGGGGTGATACCGGGGTAGGGGGTGGTGGGGCGGTCAGCCCGCCCGCACCCACCCGCGCAGCGCGCCGCAGTACGCCTCGGTCAGCCGGGCGATGACCTCACGGCGGGACAGGCCGGTCTCCCGCAGCAGGTCCTGGATCTCCCGGGGGTCGAAGATCATGTTGCTGAGGAACAGGGCGTGTTCGAGCATCCCGTCGGGCACGCCGATGTCGTCGAGCAGTCCGCGCACGGGCTCGCTCCAGGCGTCCCGCAGCGCGACGATGATCTCGTTGCCGTCGTGCAGCCGCTCCAGGTAGCCCCGGCGGGACCGCAGCTGCACCAGCGCCGGGCCGTGCTCGGCGAGCAGGTCCACCCACTTGTCCACGAGGGCGTCGAACAGGGGCCGCCCCTGCGCGGCGGAGGCGAGGCTGAAGTCGCGGAGCTGCTCGACGACGCTGAGCACATAGGCCGCCAGCACGTCGTCGACCGAGGAGTAGTAGCGGTACGCGGTGGCCGGACCGATCTCCGCACGGGACGCGACCGCCTGCATGGTGAGCCGGTCGGGCGCCTCCCGGGCCAGCTCACCGACGGCCTGGAGGAGGCGGCGGTGGTTGCGCCGGGTGTCGCTGCGCGGCTTGCGCCGCCCGAGCGGGGCGGCCTGCTGATCGGTCACGGGCGTCCTCCGCCTCACAGAAGTGCAGGCAAAGGGTATCGCCTTGGTGCGGCGGCCCCGGCCGAGGTGCCGGGCGGGGCCCTCAGGGGCGCGCCTCGCCGAAGTAGCGGACGAGCCGCTCCAGCCCGACCCACAGGTCGTCCTCGGAGGCCGCGAACGAGATCCGGAGGTGGCCCTCGCCCGAGGGCCCGTACTCGGCGCCGGCCCGGACGAGTACCTGGCGGGCGGCGAGTTCGCGCGCGACCACCTCCGAGGGCAGGCCCGAGTCGTAGCGCAGGAACCCGTAGAACGCCCCTTCCGGCGGCACCAGGTGCAGACCGGGCACGCCGGACAGCCGCCCGACGACCAGGTCGCGACGCTGCCGGTACCGGTCGGCCATGGCCTCGACGACGCCGTCCGGCAGGTCAAGGGCGGCCAGGGCCGCGTACTGGACCGCCGTGTTCAGCGAGCCGTTCCAGGTCCGGTGCACCTGGGCCGCCGCGTCCAGCACCTCACGCGGCCCGGCCAGGTACCCCACCCGCCAGCCGGTCATCGCGTACGTCTTGGAGAACGTCTGCACGTACACCGTCCGGTCGCGCAGCGAGTCGATCTCCAGCGCCGAGACCGGTTCGTGGCCCGGGTGGGTCAGCCGGTGGTACGCCTCGTCGCTGACGACCAGGGCGTCGGTGCCGTCGAGGAGCTTGCCGAGGGCCTCCAGTTCCTCCCTGCGGTGCACGATGCCGGTCGGGTTCGAGGGGTTCGAGAAGATCGTCATCGCGGCGCCGGGGAGCGCGGCGGCCAGTGCGTCGAGGTCCCAGTGCAGGTCCGGGGCGAGCGGGACGAAGTCCACGGTGCCGCCGGCGAGGACGACCAGGTCGGCGTAGAGCGAGTAGGCGGGCTCCGGGACGACCACCCGGTCGCCGGGGCCGATCGTCGCGAGCACCACCGCGGCCAGCGCGGCGGTGGCGCCGTGGGTGACCAGGACGTCGTCCGCGTCCCACGCCCGCCCGGGACGCTCCGGCAGTCCCGCCGCGAGCGCGGCGCGCAGCTCCCGCAGGCCCCTCTGGTCGGCGTAGTGGGTGTGCCCCTCGCGCAGGGCGGACACCGCGGCCTGGACCACCGTCGGCGGGGTCGGGAAGTCCGGCTCCCCCATGGCCAGGGAGACGGCCCCGGGCGGGGCCGGAGCGAGGGCCGGGCGGCGCGAGAGGCGGCGCAGTTCCGCGATCCGGGAGGCGGGCGAGGTGGCGGTCATCGGGCCACCGCCGCGCGGTCGGGGCGCGCGGCGAGGATGCGCCCGCGGAGCGCGTCCTCCTTCTCGGCGATCCCGTCGACCGCGGCCACCACCTCCGCCACCCGCCGCCGGGGAACGACCACGACGCCGTCGGCGTCACCGACGAGCACGTCACCCGGGGCCACCACCGTGCCGCCGACCGCCACCGGGCACCCGACGGCGCCGGGCCCGTCCTTGAAGGGCCCGGCGGGGGTGATCGCCCGGGCGTAGACGGCCAGGCCCATCGCGGACAGCGCCTGTACGTCACGGACCGCGCCGTCGACCACGGCGCCGGTGACACCCGTGTTCACCATGATCTCGCCGATGAGGTCGCCGACCAGCGCGCGGGTCGTGTCCCCGTGGCCGTTGACGACCAGGACGTCGCCCGGCCGGGCCTCGTCGAGCGCCCGGTGGACGGCGAGGTTGTCGCCCGAGCGCACGTCCACCGTGAGGGCGTTCCCCAGGAGGACGGCGTGGCCGGTGAGCAGCCGGATGCCGCCGTCCATGACGGTCATCCGCTCCAGCGCGTCGCCGACGTGGGCGGCCGGCACCGCCCCCAGCCGGCGCGTGTCGGCCGCGGCAGCGCGGTCCCAGCTCGGAGCGACGGACACGCCGTCCGTCGCCGCAGCAATGAACATGGTGGCACTCCATTCGCATGAGGCTGATACACCTCTTAAATGAGGTGACTCTCTCAGATAAGAGGGACCATAGCCGCCCCGACGCCCGGCCACAATGGCCGGCACCCTCAGGACCTGCTCACGGGGTGCGGATCACCAAGTACGTCCATTCCTGCGTCCGCCCGACGCCCGAGCCGTCCGGCCCCGTCCGTGCCCGCGGGGCCGGGCCGGGGGACCTACTGCTCGTCGGTGAACTTCGGGTCCTCGGCCTGGTTGTAGATCTCCCGGCCCGACGCGTCGTAGGCATGGACGTAGGGGCTCGGGCCCGTGTAGCGCGGGCCGGGGGGCGTGTCCGGCGAGAGCGCGGCCCCGTAGACGAACGCGCCGTCGGCCATGTCGGCCGGGTACTGCTTCGGGTCCTCCCCGTAGCTCACGGTGATCTTGGCGACGTCGGACGAGTAGTGCCCGGCGCCCAGGCTGAGGTACTTGCCCTCCCCGGCGGGCACCAGCATGGAGTCGAAGTACTCGACGATCCGGCCGGTGCCCCACAGGCGGTCGTTGATGAAGGTGGGCGGGGAGTCCTGGCTGGTGCCCTTGTCGCCCTTCGACTGGCACTGCACGTACTGGCCGGCGGAGTCGACGGCGACGACCACGCCGTCCCAGTCCTCGGTGGCGAGGGGCGTACGGACCGCGACGACGGCGTGGTACCGCGACGCGTCCGCCCCGAGGCAGGAGGAGAGGATCCGGGTGGCGGTACCGGCGTCGATCGGGGTCGTGGTCGCGTCGGTGACGGTGAAGTCGGCCTCGGGCGAGGTCCCGCCGGGCGAGGACGACGCGCTCGGACTCGGTGCCGGAGTGGAGTTGGCCGGGCCCGCGCCGTCGTGCGCGGGGTCGGCGGCACCCGGTCCGGCGCTCCCCGATCCGCCGAGGACGACCACGGCCGCGACGCTCACCGCCGTCACACCGGTGGCGACACCGAGCGGCACGCCCCACCTGATCGCCCATCTGCGCCGCGACGGGGCCCCGTTGTTCTCTGGACCGATCTTCATCAGTAGTTCCTCTCGGGTCCGCCGGTGGTTCGGCAGATCACGATCGGAAGGAGCCGCGGGAACGCCCTGCGGGTCGTTCATCGTGCGACCTCCTTCTCGTTGACGGGATTCCTGGAACGGAACGGCGGCGGGGCCTCGGCACCGGCGAGGTCGGCCCCGAGCCTGCGCCGGGCCCGGTGCAGTCGGGACTTCACGGTTCCCACCGCCACCTTCAGCACCGCCGCGGCCGCCTGCTGGTCGAGGCCCGACCAGACACACAGTTCGACGACCTCGCGTTCGTGCCGCGGCAGCCGGGCCAGCGCCCGGTGGATCTCCGACATACGGCGCTCGTCGTCGACCCGCCCGGCGACGCGGTCCGCGTGGTCGCCCACCGACTCCTCGTGCGAGACGAGCCGGTGCAGCAGCGCCTCGGCCCGTCTCAGCCGCCGCCGGGTGTTCGACAACTGGCCGTTGGCGATGCCCAGCAGCCACGGCAGCGCCGAGTCGCGGTCGAGCACCGTCTCCGACCGCCGCCGCCAGGCGTGCAGGAACACCGTGGACGTGAGGTCCTCGGCCTCGGACCAGTCGGCCGTCCGCCGGAAGAGATGGTTGTAGACGGCCTTCCCGTGACGGTCGAAGATCCGGCCGAAGGCCTCGCGATCGCCGTCGACGGCCCTCGCCCACAGCTCCCGGTCGGACACCCCGCCGACCGGTACGGCAGGACCGGCGTCGTTCAGTTCCATACCCTGTCCATGTCCGGCAGCCGGCCGAAGGTTCCCGCCGGAATCACCCGGGTGGACTCACTTCGGCACGGGTACGGCCAGCCTCCCTCCGGTACTTCGACCGGATTGGATGATCGAGGGCGCCCGTCCGCCGCTGCACGCGGCACCCGCACCGCCCGATCACGCCGCCACTGGAGGTTGCGCGCATGTTCCGTCCGTCGCGTGCGGCGCCGGCCCTCGCGCAGGGCGGTGCGGACCAGGACGACGGCACCGCGATCCGCACGCCCCCCACGCGTGTCGTCGCACTGGTGACGGTCGCGGCGACGGTGGTGACGGTCGTCCTGGGTGCGGTGACCGAGACCGCCGTGCTCCTGATCGGGCTGCTCGTGTTCCTCCCCGCGTTCGCCTCCGCGCTGTGCACCCCGCGCCAGACCACGCTCGTCTCCGCCTGGGTGAGCATCGTCGTCATCGTGCCCGTGGCGCTGTCCACGGAGCAGCTCGCCGACCGGGTGACCCTGGCCCTGTTCGCCCTCGGCTTCGGTGCGCTGGCCGTCTACGGATCCTGGCTGCGCATCACGCGCGAGGGCACGCTGGTGCGTCTGCGGTCGACCGCCGCCGCCATGCAGCGGCAGATCCTGCGTCCGCTGCCACTGCTCACCGACGACGTGCTCGTGGACGGCGTGTACGAGCCGGTGCAGCAGGACAAGCTCGTCGGGGGCGACATCTACGACGTGGCGGCCACTCCCTGGGGCACCCGGGTACTGATCGGTGACGTCCAGGGCAAGGGGCTCGCCGCCATCGGCATGGCGATCGACGTGGTCGGTGCCTTCCGTGAGGCCGCCCACCGCGAACCGACGGTCACCGCGCTCGTGGACTCGCTCGAGGCGGCGGTGGTCCGGCACAACGGCTACGCGGAACAGCGCGGTGAGCCGGAACGGTTCGTCACCGCCGTCGTCCTGGGGGTGGACACCGGCGCCGAGACCCAGCTGGTCACGTGCGGCCACATCCCGCCCTACCTGCTGCACGACGGGACCGTCACCGCCGTGGGCGGCGGGACGGAGCACGCGCCGCTGGGCCTGGCCGACCTCGTCGACGAGCCGCGCACGGTGTCCTGGTTCCCCTTCCCCGCCGGGGCGACGCTGCTGCTGTGCACCGACGGTCTCACCGAGGCCCGCTCCCCCGCCGGCGCCTTCTACCCGCTGGAGGCCCGCCTCGCCGGGCACGTCGACATCACCGCGGGCCGGCTCACCCACGCTCTCGTCGACGACGTCCACGCCTTCACGGAGGGACCGCAGCAGGACGACTTGGCGGTACTCGCCGTACGCCGCTCACCGCACCGCATGCGGTCACCGTCCGTCGGGAAGGTCAGCGCCGCAGGGTGAGGACTCCCGGCCGCCACGGCAGCGAATTGTAGTCCCCGCCCGCGTTCGGGGACTTGCCCTGGTAGAGGAACTGCAGGTTGCAGGGGTCGATGGTCATGGTCTGGTCGGGGTTGTCACGGACCAGGTCGCCGTGGCTGATGTCGTTGGTCCAGGTGGCGCCGCTGTTGGCCTTGCCCGCGAAGGGGTTGCCCTCACTGGCGGCCTGCGGGGTCCACGAGCCGCTCAGGCTGGAGGCCGTGAAGGAACGGAAGTAGCGCCCGTTCGCACCCATCGCCTCGACGATCATCAGGTACTGGTTCTGGCCCTGGACCTTGTAGACCTGTACGGCCTCGAACAGGTTGGCCTTCGTGTCGCTCATGATCGTCGTGTACGAGGAACCGAAGTTGCCCGGGAAGTTCCCGATCGGCATGCTCGCCCGGTAGATCTTGCCGTTGTCACCGGCGAAGAACAGGTACATGTTCTGGCCGTCGGCGATCAGGGTCTGGTCGATCGGGCCGGTGTCGGAGCCGGAGATGCTCCCGGTGAACAGCGGCTGCGGAGCGGACCAGCCGTTGGGGTCGGTGGGGTCGCTCGACGTGCGGTAGATGAACGGCCACGAACCCCACTGGTACGCCAGTACCCAGATGTTCTTGGGCGCGAAGTAGAACAGCGTGGGCGCCACCGCGGCCTGGTTCATCGCGTTCTGTCCGGCCGACGCCATGTCCGACCAGTTGGTGAAGGGGCTGAACACCATCGAGCCGTACGACGACCCCGACGAGGTCGACCCGTAGACCAGGTGCCTGCCGTTGTGCGTCACCGTGGTGAAGTCCTTCAGCGCGACCCACCCGCTCCTCGGCTGCGCGAGGACCCCCGTCGAGGACCACCGGTACGTCGACGGAAGCGCACACGTGCCGTCCGTCGGCGGCGTACCGGTCAGACCGGTCCACTTCTGGTTGCCGCCGCCGTTGCACGTCCAGAGCTGCACCGCCGTGCCGTTGGCCGTGCCGGCGCCCGCGGCCTCCAGGCACAGCCCGGACTCCACACCGACGACCGTGCCGTCGGAGTTCACCCGCCACTGCTGGTTCGCACCGCCGGAGCAGGACCAGATCTGCACCCGGGTACCGGGCGCGGTGGCGTGCCCCGGAACATCCAGGCACTTGTCGCCGTACACGGTGAGCTGGCTGGTGTCCGTCGACGTCCACTGCTGGTTGGTGCCGCCCCAGCAGTCGTACATCTGCAGGAGCGCGCCGTCGGTCCGGCTGCCGCCCAGCACGTCGAGACACCGGTTCGAACCGACACCGCGCAGGGCACCGCTGCCGGCCGCCTGGGCGGGGGCGGTGGCGACGAGCAGCGCCGCCAGCGCGGCCAGGGCCGCGACCACGGCGGCTAGCACCGCGGACGTGTGCCCGCGGCTGAGACTTCCTCTGTGCATGGGAACTCCCTCAACTTGGGTGGGTGGTTCCTTGCCGGGCAGGAGAGCGACACGGCATGTTCGTAATATCGAACGCCGATCGAAGGATCGAGCGCTCCGCATCATAGAGAACCGGTGAACGCCGTCAATACCTCTCGCATGTATCGCTGCCACCCCGAAACATTCACCAGGGGCGACGCACCCAATGCCGCACGTCACACGGCACTTCCTCAAGCGATGGCTCGAAACCCCGCAGATCAGGCCGGATTCACTCGACTTCGAAAGTTTCGAACGAGAACTGAAACTTTCTTAGCGCCAAGTATTGACCGAGCATCGTCAACACCTCAATCATTCCTGTCTGACTTCCCTGCGCTCCAGTCCTTCCGTGACCACTACTTTGGAGGCACAGTCATGGGCTCCTACGCCCTTCCCAGATCCGGTGTCCGCAGGAGCATTCGCGTCCTGCTGCTGGCACTGGTCGTCGGCGTCCTCGGCACGGCCACCGCACTGATCGCGCCGCCGGGGGCGCACGCCGCAGAGAGCACGCTGGGCGCCGCGGCGGCGCAGAGCGGCCGCTACTTCGGCACCGCCATCGCCTCGGGCAGGTTGAGCGACTCGACGTACACGTCGATCGCGGGCCGTGAGTTCAACATGGTGACGGCCGAGAACGAGATGAAGATCGACGCCACCGAACCGCAGCGGGGCCAGTTCAACTTCAGCTCCGCCGACCGCGTCTACAACTGGGCGGTGCAGAACGGCAAACAGGTGCGCGGCCACACCCTGGCCTGGCACTCCCAGCAGCCCGGCTGGATGCAGAGCCTCAGCGGCAGCGCGCTGCGCCAGGCGATGATCGACCACATCAACGGCGTGATG